>NZ_CP013612.1:327755-655511 GCF_001482385.1 Pseudoalteromonas rubra | reverse complement strand
AATCGAGCTAATCCCTACCAATCTTAACCAGCGGATCCGCTCAATATAAGCCAGCAGGTAACAACACAGAACCGGCATTAGTAGAGAATATAGCATACCATTACGGTGCACTATATTGAGCGCTCCCTGACTGATCTCAATGTAACCTGTCGTCGCTGTGAAACAAGCCAGCACTAAGACAGGCCCAGCGATGGTGTGTATTTTAAGGTTCTTCGACAGATAGTAACTGAAAGAAATGAGTGTAAGTAACGGGAAAATCCCCCACACCAGCGTATTAAAGTCACCAAGCGCTTGATACTTTAATTTACTTAGGTCATCTCCAAGCCACTGGTTTAGAAGAGTAATTACTGATGCAACAATAAAAAATGGGATGAGCGCGATATAACCTTCGCGCAACGACAAAACAACCGTATTTGAAGAAAGCTTGAGTGCAAACTGGTTAAATCTGTTCAGCAAACGCGTGACCATAAATTGTTATTTTCTTTTAACATTACTCCAAAAGCAGATTAAAACAAATGAATTGACTAAATTTTTGCTGAAAAATATTCAAGCCGAGAAACGGGCCGCAGAGAGGCACTTATTAAGACAAAGAGTAATTATGAACGATTAGGTAAAATGTCAGGCGTAAATGCTGACTCCAAGTAGTGACTGAACTTCGCTTCGCCGTTCTTGGTTTTGAATTGCACTATAGGATTGTATAGCAACACTGGTTTTAAAGTTAGGCTGATCATAGATGACATCTCTTTTGTCATCAGTATACTGCTGGGCCAGTGCGACACCCGCATCGGAGTATTTGAGTTTAGCAGCTTGCCGAACTGGTGCTTGGGTGTCGCTCACAGCAGGTTTAACAACCGACTGTCTCAGTTGATAAGTATCCTGATTTTGAACAAGCTGGTTGATTTTCATCAGTCTATATCACCAAAAACCCAATGCACCAGTATAAGGTTAGCCCGTTACTCGCGTCCGGGCAACTTCTTCCACGTCACTGTATCCCTAACATACCGGGGCTGAGCGTCTGCAGCATTAACAACCTTACCGGCTTCAAACTGCGCAATGCCGGTATCTAACATATATTCAGCATGCGGCAGCGTAATATCATTATGTACTTCGAGACCGAGCTTTTCAGCGACATCCGAATAGGTCTGCCAGCCAGTGCCGACTGCAAGTACGCCTTCAAATTCACCGTCAATAAGCTCAGGCTTAATCACTCTTTCTTCACCCAAGGCAATCGCCTGATTATTATCCGAACGGGTATAATGACAAAGATAAACCTCACCCATACGCGCGTCAATCGCAACCAAAACCTGCTTTGCTTGGGTTTGCGCAAATGCCTGTTGTGCCATTGCCTGAAGCGTCGAAACACCTGCCAGTTGCAAGTTTCCGGAATACGCTAACCCCTGGGCAACAGCGACTCCGATACGTACCCCAGTAAAACTGCCTGGTCCACGGCCAAATACCAGACCATCCAGATCTTTAAGCTGACAACCTGCTTCAGTAAACAGTTGCTCGACTAAAGGCAATATTTTCTGACTATGTTGCTGAGGGCACTCTTCAAAGTGGCGATACAGGTTGCCGTTGTACGACAACGCCAGGCTAAGAGCTTCCGTTGAAGCATCCAGGGCAAGCAAATTATATTTCATGCTGGTCAATATTCTCTAAAAATGACAACGCCTTATCCAAATCGCGAGTACGTGACATGGGAGGCAAACTTTTAATAAAGGTTTCACCGTATTTTCGCGTAACCAGACGATTATCGCAAATAATTAGTACACCTTTGTCTGTCTTATCACGGATCAGGCGCCCAACCCCCTGCTTTAGCGCAATAACAGCCAGAGGCAGCTGAATTTCATCAAATGGTTCCTTATCCTGCAATTGGGCGTCTTTCATCCGAGCCTGCAATAACGGATCATCCGGCGAAGTAAACGGCAGCTTGTCTATAAGCACACAACTCAGCGTATCACCACGTACATCAACCCCTTCCCAAAAAGACGCAGTGCCCATTAAAACCGCATTACCATGGCGGACAAATTGCTCCAGAATAATCCGCTTTGATGCTTGCCCTTGCATAAACACCGGGTATTCTGTCGCAGTACTCAGTCCTTCATAAACCAAGTGCATCACTCGATAACTGGTAAAAAGCAAAAACGTACGACCCTGGGCTGCATTGATCACTTGCTTAGCGATTTTAACCAACGCATGCGGCATCATTTCATCTTTGGTTTCAGGCAGATAACGGGGCAGACAAAGCATGGCCTGCGATTCATAGTCAAACGGGCTGTCGACGATGGCCTGATGATCTGGTGCCAGGCCCAAACTGGCGTTAAAGTGCGCGAGGCTATTGTCCACCGATAAAGTTGCAGAGGTAAACACAAAGCTCGCTTCGCTTTTAGCCATCATGTCTTTAAATCGATTAGAAACATCCAACGGCGTGATATGAATTGTCAGGAAACGACGGGTGGTTTCGAACCAATAACTAAAGCCCGACTGAGTAACATCAAAGGCCCGGTCGAGTTGTCCTTTAAACGACAAAACCCGCTCCAGCGGATGTTCTATCTTATCAGAGCGGTCGAGGCACAACTTAAGCACCTGATATAAAAAGTCCAGATTACTGATAACCCTGTGCAGCGCATCGCAGATCACTTTGTCCTGCAACTTTTCTCGCCAGTCTCCCCTTGCACCATCCCCCCCAAACACAAGTCGCAGATCAGCTACACTGGTCTCCAACTTATTCAGCGTTTTGCCCAGTTGCAACATATCCGGAATGTCACTTCGGTAAATCAACCTTAAATCATTAATGAGCGCCTGTAGCTGTTTAGTACTGATTGACTCACCAAAGTAATCAGATGCAATTTCACCAAGCTGATGCGCCTCATCAAAAATGTAGGTATCTGCGGTTGGCATTAACTCTGCAAACCCCGATTCTTTCACCGACATGTCAGCAAAAAACAAATGGTGATTAATCACAACCAGATCGGCCTCCGTCGCTTTTAATCGGGCTTTACGTATATAACAGTCGGCAAAATCCGGACAATCCTTACCTAAGCAGTTGTCCGCAGTCGAGTTAACATAAGGCAGTACTTTGGCGTCTTCTTCAATACCCACACAGTCTGCGAGGTCGCCGCTTTGTGTTTCAGTAGCAAACTTAGCAACCATGGCCAGCTGGTGCATCACATCGGGGTCGTCACTTGGCACATGGGCCACATGTTCATTCAGCCGATAAGTACACAGATAATTCGCTCTACCCTTTAACAAAGCAACCTTACGGCCTTTGCCAAGCGCATTAAGTAGCTCCGGCAAATCTCTATGATACAGCTGCTCCTGCAGAGCTTTTGAGCCGGTTGAGATGATCACCTTTTTATCGTTCAGAAGTGCAGGAACCAGATAAGCAAATGTCTTACCTGTCCCGGTGCCCGCTTCCACCACACACTGTCCACCCTCTTTGACCACCTGATCTATGGCTTCGGCCATATCGATTTGAGGTTGTCTTGGCTGATAACCGTTAAAGTGGTGTGCCAGGGGACCATTTTCTGAAAAATACTGAGTGATAGACAAAATTAATGCGCTGCTTAATGACTGGGCGAGGCAATTCTATGGTGGATAAGGGGCAAGCGCAAGTAGGCATGGTTGTGTATCGTGGTCCGTCAGATTCTTTAAGTTCTGTATTCTCTGGTGCACCTGGAGTGTTGTTATACCACATTACACGTACTCCGAGAAAAGAGGTACCTGGCTCTACAGCCCTAGAATAGTTGAGTTCTGTCAATATACGGCGCCAATTCACTTTTATGACCCAGGTGGCTTTTCGCCTTTGAGATAGCCAAGTTTTACAATAGGTTGAAGCAAGACCTAATTCCTTGAAAGGAGAATTTCACTAGGCAAGCTTAGTATCTCAGGTTATAAACCCTATGATTTTAACATAAAAAAACCAGCTACTGCTGGCTTTAGGCAATAAATATTCCGAAATTTTAACTGAGATATAGTTCCAGGTAAAAGAACATATTAAGCGCTATAAGTTTCATTTAGAATTAGCCCAACCAATTACAACTTCTTTTAGCGGGACATTTGATTCAATAATGATAGTGTCATAACTTTTTCCTAATTCAGCGGCGTTGTTTCCTAAATCATTGAACTAATTTAGCCTTGTGTGATCAGATCTCAAAAGCAAACACCGAGACTGAACTTTGAAAGAAAAGCGTATCATCAACTGGCGCGAATATAACAAAGCCCTTATCGCCAGAGGTAACATCCAACTTTGGTTTTCCGAGGATGCGATTGAACAGTGGAACAACACGCAACATCACGGCGGTAAAGGCCGAGCTAATCATTTCTCAGAGCTGGCGATTGAGACCTGCCTGACTTTACGGGCTGTATTTCGCTTGTCTCTTCGAGCTGCACAGGGTTTTGTTTCCTCATTAATATCAATGATGAAGCTTGATTTGGATACGCCAACTTATAGCTGTTTGTGCAAGCGTAGTGCAGAGCTGGCAGTTCGCTATAGGCCACACTCCAGTGCATCCGGAGGCATTGATATTGTGGTTGATAGCACTGGTTTGAAGGTGTACGGAAATGGTGAGTGGCACGCAAGAAAACATGGTGCAAACAAGCGCCGAACATGGCGAAAGCTACACCTGGCAGTTGATCCAGATACACACCAAATCGTAGGCGCTGAGTTGTCCACAGTGTCTGTAGCTGATTCAGAAGTTTTGGGTGACCTACTCAGACCATTGCGCAGGAAGATCAGCTCAGTTAAAGCAGATGGTGCTTATGATACCAGAGGCTGTTATGCCGAAGTAGCAGCTAAAAAGGCCGAAGCAGTGATCCCACCAAGGAGTAACGCGCAGTTGTGGGAGGGTGGACATGCTCGCAACAGCGCGGTCATTTTAACAAAGCATATAGGCAGCAGTGAGTGGAAAAAATGTGTGAACTACCACCAACGTTCACTGGCGGAAACGGCAATGTACCGATACAAACAGCTAATGGGTGACAAGCTGGTCAGTCGTGGATTCAATCAGCAACACACTGAAGCGATGATCAAAGTGAAAGTACTCAATAGAATGACTGGGCTAGGTATGCCTGAATATCAGGGAAGCAGTTGAAATCTCGGTGTTACCTAAGTTATCTGGATTTGATCAACAAGGCCCACGCTCATAACAATTCTCCCTATTTTCGACATATTATACCCCTTTATACTCAGGCAGAGATCTTTTACTTGCCAGCAAGTAAAAGATCGTTAAGATGCGCGCAACAAAGCAGGCAGCAAGCCAAGAGCCCAGAGCCATTGAAGTTAAGACACTGTCTTCTATTTCGCTTTATGACACTCTATTGAAATTTGCTACGACCATTATAGGAAACTAGGTTGTCCGCTTAAGCCGATCTTCGTGCCAAACACGACGACTCTCCAACAGATGAAACATTGTTTTCACTCGTAGCCAATGATCTGATAAGCCAGGGTTATAGTATTCGCCCAGGTGCGATACCTTGCGATCTGGTGGACGATTTACTGGCCTATCAGCACAGCATAAGTACCCAGAAATATGAACAAGCAGGCATAGGCCGGGCGATTACTTTTTACACAATGACTTTGTGCGGACAGACGAAATTTGCTGGATAAAAGGTGAGTCTGAGACCGGCCAGCGGTGGCTGGACTGGACCAGTCACCTACAACAGTTCCTGAACCGTCGCTATTCATGGGACGGTTTTCGTTTGAAAGTCATTTTGCCCATTACGCCAGCGGCAGTTATTACAAACGCCATTAAGACGCATTTCAAGGGGAGACGAACCGAGTGTTGTCACTGGTTACTTATCTTAACTCGGGCTGGGGCCCTGATGATGCTGGAGAATATGGTACTCTATTGGAAAGAAAGTGACCTTGAGGGGAGCAAGGTGGTTCCATTGCATGGTACTCTGGTGCTGTTTCTAAGTGGAGAGTTTCCTCAAGAAGTGCTCCCGGCAAACCGAGACAGATATTCTGTCGCGGGATGGTTCAGGGTAAATACCTCCATTGCAGGAAAAATAGACCCTCCAAAATAAAAACATGCTCTAAGCCCGGCGGAAACACCTTAACCGGGCATTAAATATTGTTAGGCCCAGGTATCCAAATGCTGCTCTTCGTCGTCGACTTCACTCTGATCTTCGTCTTTATTGCGTGCATCTTCTTCTTTGTGCTTCTGCCGTTCCATCTCAATTAAGTGCTTTTTACGTTTAATTTTTTCAGCCCGGTTGTCGAGCACACCTGCAACTTTAAACGGTCCATCGTGGCTCACCTGCAATCTGACAATCGGTGCCAGAAATGGTTTAAATGCATCCATAACCCACCTCTTTATGTGGTATTTCATGCCTTTATTATCGACAGTTATAATTTATTCTTTAATTTATGCAAAAAAGTACTTGCGTGCAATTCGTTACCTGTGTTTATCTATAAATACATTTTGAGCGCTCAATGCGCATCACGTTTTATACAAACAGTAAGAGAATTTGACATGCTATTTACACTGACAGCTATCCATCATCACCATCATACACCGGGATAACCTGTCAGGTATTTCGCTGGTGGGTTATTCCTTCAAGGAACCTCCGGCGAACAAGCACTCAACATAATTTATTTTCGCCCTGAGGTTCCCTCGGGGCTTTTAGTTTTTAAACTTAGGAAATAAATTATGAACACCAACAACCGTTTACGAATTGCCATTCAAAAATCTGGCCGACTTTCCAAAGACTGCCAGTCACTGCTTAAACAACTCGGGATTAAACTAAATCTGCGTGAGCAGCGTTTGATCGCCCACTCAACCAATATGCCAATCGATGTACTGAGGGTCCGAGATGATGATATTCCGGGGTTGGTCATGGACGGAGTCTGTGATTTGGGTATTGTCGGTGAAAACGTGCTGGTAGAAACTCAGGCTGAGCGCCAGCGTAACCAGCAACCCAGCGAAGTGACTAAACTGGCGAAACTCGACTTTGGCTATTGTCGCCTGGCATTGGCATGGCCTCAGGAACTGGGCATACAAGACAAAGATTGGTTCAATGGCAAACGCATCGCCACCACCTATCCCGAAATTCTTAAGCAGTACCTGGAAAAAGAGCAAATTGAAGCCAGCGTGGTGATGCTAACAGGATCTGTTGAGGTTGCACCACGTGCGGGCTTGGCAGACGCCATTTGCGATCTGGTCTCTACCGGTGCCACACTGGAAGCTAACGGCCTGATGCAGGGAGACACCATTTTGGAGTCAAATGCCTGCCTGATCCAAAACGCTAATCTCAATGACGATGACAAACTGTCGCTCATCAACAAACTCATGCCTCGCCTGCGTGGTGTAAAGCAGGCAAAAGAGAGCAAATACATCATGCTACACGCACCAAAAGCGCGCCTGGATGAAATTTGTGCTTTGCTCCCTGGTACAGGTCAGCCAACTCTGTTAGCACTCGCCGGTAGCGAGGACTATGTTGCCCTGCACATGGTCAGCAGTGAAACATTGTTTTGGGAAACCATGGAAGAGCTTAAATCCCTGGGTGCTAACTCCATTCTTGTAATGCCAATCGAAAAAATGATGGAGTAACAACGCATGTTGATCTGGAATGAGGCTAACCGGGCACAGCAACAGGCAGCACTCGCCCGTCCGGCAGTGACAATCAGTGACGAACTTCAGCAAGTGGTAACCGAAATCATTGCAGATGTCGAACTAAATGGGGATGAAGCACTGCTTGAATACGCCCGCAAGTTCGATAAACGCACGCAGCCCAGGTTGCTGGTATCAGCTGAAGCAATACAATCCAGTGAAGATGCAATTTCGCCGGAACTAAAGCAGGCAATCGATCAGGCATACAGCAATATTCGTGCATTTCACGCATTGCAAGTGCCAACAGAGAAGCGTCTCGAAACACAGCCTGGCGTTATTTGTGAGCTGAAGTATCAGCCTATCGACGCAGTTGGTTTATACGTGCCGGGAGGCAGCGCACCACTCCCCTCTTCTGTGCTGATGCAAGGTGTGTGTGCGCAACTGGCAGGTGCACAAACTATTGTACTGTGTACCCCAGTCAACGGTGTTCAACAAATTGATCCGGCAATTTTGTATGCGGCTAAAAAATGCGGGATAAGCACAATCATCGAAAGCGGTGGTGCCGGAGCTGTTGCGGCGATGGCACTTGGCACGTCAAGTGTGCCAAAGGTAGATAAAGTGTTTGGCCCTGGAAATGCGTTTGTCACTATGGCCAAACAATTGCTATCACAGTCTTTACCCGGGTTCGCGATTGATATGCCAGCAGGTCCGTCAGAGGTGTTGGTTATCGCCGATGAACGCGCGAACCCAGCCTATGTTGCAGCTGATCTGTTATCACAAGCTGAGCACGGGCCCGACTCACAGGTGCTCCTGCTCAGCAACAGTGAAAAACTTATCATTGAAGTACAGGGCGAGCTGAACCGACAGCTATCTCAGCTCAGCCGTGCCGATATCACAAAACAAGCATTGGACAACAGTACCCTGATTTTAGTCGCTGATATGGAACAAGCATTTGCGGTGAGTGCTGAGTATGGTCCTGAGCACCTTATCTTGCAGCTCGGCGAACCAGAGCCTTATTTACCGTTAGTCAAAAATGCAGGCTCGGTATTTGTCGGAGATTATACACCTGAGTCTGCGGGTGATTATGCGTCGGGCACGAACCATGTGTTACCGACTTATGGCTACAGTCGTTGCTACTCAAGCCTTAACCTGCTCGACTTTTATCGTACTTATACGCAACAGACAATCAGTAAAGGGGGTTTACAGAAACTGAGCAAAGCCATCTTACCCCTGGCGCAGGCCGAAGGTCTGGATGCCCACGCCAATGCTGTAAAAATCAGGCTGGAGAATAACGCATGAGTCAAATTGAATTACCAGAGAACATTGCTGCGCTGAATGCATATAGTTCGGCAAAGAGTGAAAAGCTCACCGGCACAACCTGGCTGAATGCCAACGAAAGTCCGTATTCACGACGCGTGAGCCTCAACTTTGATGCGCTTAACCGTTATCCGGACCCGCAGCCAGTGGCCGTGATCAACGCTTATGCAAGCTATTGTGGGCTGAGTCCGGAACAAGTGTTAATGACACGCGGCGCTGATGAGGGTATCGAGCTATTAGTACGCACTTATTGCACACCGGGCCAGGACTCTATTGCCTTATTCTTGCCCACTTATGGTATGTATAAGGTAACGGCGGATACACACAATGTCGGCATTACTGCACTTGAACAAACCCTTCTGCAACAAGGTAGCGCCGCAGAGATTGCAGGCGCTGTAGGCAACGCAAAACTGGTTTTCATCTGTAATCCCAATAACCCGACGGGCGCAACAATAGGCACAGATAAAATCGCTGCAATTGCGGCGGCTTTGAAAAATAGAGCACTAGTTGTGGTAGATGAAGCATATATTGAGTTTTGCGAACAGTTAACTGCCGTGAATCTGTTATCTGATTTCGATAACCTGGTGGTACTACGTACCTTGTCAAAAGCATTTGCCCTTGCCGGGCTCAGAACCGGCTTTATGCTTGCCTCACAGGAGGTCCTTGCACCTGTTCGCAAGGTTATCGCACCTTATCCAGTGTCGGCAGTTGTCGCTCAAATCGCACAAGAAGCACTAACCCCAGATGCAATTACCCAGATGCGTCGCCAGGTGAGCATTCTAAATAAAGCCAAAGAAAAGCTCACTGAACTACTTGGAGGCTCTGACAAAATTGCCAAAGTGATGATTGGTGAAGGCAATTTCATCACCGTCCAGGTTCGTCAAAAAAGCGATATTGACCAGGCAATGCAATCGGGTTTGATCATGCGCCCTTTTACCCTCTTCGAGGAAAATAATTGGCTACGTATTTCAATTGGTAGCGAGCAGGAATTAGAACAAGTCAGACGCTGGCTGACACAACCACAGGCAGAACAATAACAATGAGTACTCCATATTTATTCATCGACCGAGACGGCACCCTAATTGAGGAGCCGGTTACTGATAAACAGGTAGACAGTCTGGAAAAGCTGGCACTGCTGCCAAACGTCATCCCGGCCCTACTCTCACTTCAGGCTGCCGGTTATAAGCTGGTCATGGTCTCAAATCAGGATGGACTGGGTACAGAGAGTTTTCCAGAGGAAGATTTCGCCCTGCCGCACAATCAAATGATGGCGATTTTTACCAGTCAGGGGATCCGCTTCGACGAGGTTTTAATTTGTCCGCACTTTGACGAAGACAACTGTGAATGCCGAAAGCCTAAAACAGGGTTGTTAACCAATCTGATGCGCTCTGGAAAAGTTGATTTGGCCAACTCCTATGTGATTGGTGACAGACAAACTGACATTCAACTGGCCAACAACCTGTGTATAGAAGGCATTCTATACGACGATAACTGGCCAGAAATTGTCACCCGTCTGACGACACAGAACCGTCAGGCAGCGGTGCAGCGCAACACCAAAGAAACACAGATCAGCCTGGCGCTTAATCTTGATCAAAACAGTACCGGCTCTATCAGTACAGGCCTTGGCTTTTTTGACCACATGTTGGATCAGATCCGCACTCACTCAAATATAGGTCTGACTATATCAGCAAGTGGTGATCTGCACATCGATGAGCACCACCTGGTAGAAGATATCGGCATTGCGCTAGGACAAGCACTCAAACAAGCACTGGGCACTAAATCGCAAATTGCGCGCTACGGATTCGCGCTGCCAATGGATGAATGCAAAGCCGAGTGTCAGCTTGACTTGTCTGGTCGAGCTTCATTCGTGTTAAATGCTGACTTTAGCCGCGAAAAAGTCGGCGACCTGGATGTACAAATGGTCGAGCATTTCTTTAAATCACTCGCCGATAATGCCAACATCAGCCTGATCCTGTCAGTGAGCGAAGGAAATTGTCACCACCAGGTCGAGGGCCTATTTAAGGTCTTTGCACGCGCGCTGCGCATGGCCATCGCAAAAGATACCAGCCAGCAAACCGCCAGTTCTAAGGGGTGCTTATGATTGCCATTATCAACACAGGGTGTGCCAATATTAACTCGGTCCGATTTGCCTTTGAGCGGCTCGGTGTTAACCCGGAAGTGATCCGCGACCCGGCGCAACTAAAGCAATTTGAGCGTGCAGTCTTACCTGGTGTCGGACATGCCTCTGTCGCGATGAAACGCCTGCGTGATCAAGGTTGGGATCAGGCTATCGCTGACTACCAAAAGCCACTTATGGGGATTTGCCTTGGTATGCAGCTACTTTGCGAACAAACCGAAGAAGGCCATGTTAAATGCCTGGGCCGTATTCCCGGGGAAGTGCGTCATCTTGAAACAGGGCAATTAACCAGTCCTCATATGGGCTGGAATACGCTGTCTTTGGTCAAGACACACCCATTAACGCAAGGGCTCACCCCGGACGATCAAGTCTACTTTGTGCATAGCTTTGCGCATAGTTGCAATGCCAATACCTTGGTTGCAAGTGAATATGGTACACGCTTCTCTGCAGTCGTTGCCAAAGATAACTATGCAGGCATGCAGTTTCACCCGGAAAAAAGTGCCAAAGTGGGTGCTAAATTACTCAATAACTTCCTGAACTGGCAATTATAAGGATAAGACTATGATCATTCCTGCATTAGATGTATTACAAAACCAAATTGTACGCCTGTATCAGGGCAAGTATGACACCGCACAGTTTTACCCTTTTGAGTTGGCTGAGCGTTTAAAAGAATACCAGGACTCAGGCGCTGCTAAGCTTCACCTTGTGGACCTGGAAGGTGCCCGCGATCCACAAAAAAAACAATGGCAACAGATCCAACAGGCCACTGCTGCGTTATCCGCCCCTTACCAGGTAGGCGGCGGCATACGCCGGTATGATGATGTAAAGCAATGGCTTAAAGCCGGTGCGCAACAAGTTGTCATTGGCTCCATGGCGGTCGACAGTAAAGAAGAAGTTGCCGCCTGGATTGAAGAGTTTGGTGCAGAGCGTTTTGTCATTGCACTCGATGTCAAACGTAGCGCTTCGGGATGGGCTGTTGCGACTCACGGCTGGCTTGAAGAATCTCAGTTGAGCCTGTTTGAACTCATTGATTTTTACCTGGCGCTGGGTGTGTACGACTTTCTATGTACGGACATCAGTAAAGATGGCACGATGACAGGTCCGTCTTTTACGCTTTATCAAGAAATAGTCGCTCATAGTCCAAGTGTCAGAGTTCAGGCATCTGGTGGGGTCAGTAGCCTTGAAGATATTCGTCAACTCATTGAACTGGGCGTGAGTGGGATCATCTTAGGCAAATCTCTGCTTGATGGTGCATTTACTGTTGAGGAGGCAATCGCATGCTATCAAAGCGCATAATTCCCTGCCTCGATGTAAAAAATGGCCAGGTCGTCAAAGGCGTTAAATTCAAACAGCACGAAATAGTCGGTGAAATTCTGGAGCTTGCATCGCTTTATAGCCAGGCCGGCGCCGATGAACTGGTATTTTATGAGATCAGTGCCAGCGTTGAAAAGCGCTTACTGGATGTAAACTGGGTTCGAGATATCGCGCGCCACATCGACATTCCTTTTTGCGTTGCAGGTGGCATTAAGTCTGTGGAAGATGCGGCTAAAGTGCTCGAGCAAGGCGCTGATAAGGTCTCTATCAACAGCCCGGCAATCGCCAGGCCGGAGCTTATCAAAGAGCTGCACGACGAGTTTGGCAAGCAGTGCGTAGTGGTTGGTATAGATAGCTTTTACGAAGCCAGTTCAGGAGAGTATCTGGTTTATCAGTTAACGGGCGACCCCAACAGCGCTAGCCAGACTCGATATAAAACCAGTGAGTGGGTACAGCGTGTGCAGGAGCTGGGCGCAGGAGAAATAGTGCTGAATTGCATGAATCAGGATGGAGTCAGAAAAGGCTATGACATTGAGCAGCTAAGTAATATTCGCAAACAATGTGATTTCCCTTTGATTGCGTCTGGCGGTGCAGGTTCAATGCAGGATTTCGTTGATGTTTTTCAACAGGCGAATGTAGACGGGGCGCTGGCAGCCAGCGTTTTTCACAAGCAGGTCATTGAAATTGATGCGCTCAAACAATATTTAGTAGATAACAAGGTAGCGAGCAGACTATGAAACTCACTCCAGATAACTTAAATACGTTGGACTTCGACAAAATGTCTCTAATTCCGGCCATTGTCCAGGACGCACAAAGCGGTGTTATTCTGATGCAGGGCTTTATGGATCAGACCGCACTCAGTACAACATTCGAAAAAGGTCTGGTTACCTTTTACTCCCGCTCTAAACAGCGCTTATGGACCAAAGGTGAAGAGTCAGGCAATGTGTTAAAACTGGTCTCAGCGTATACCGACTGCGACCGCGACAGCTTGCTGTTACTTGCTGATCCTGCCGGGCCAACATGCCACCTGGGCACACAAAGCTGCTTTGACGAAGCTCGCCCCGCCATCGCTTTTCTTTCAGAGCTTGAACGCGTCATTTGCGAACGAAAGGACGCCGATCCTGCGCAAAGCTATACAGCAGCTTTGTTTTCGAAAGATCTCAGCCGAAGCTGTCAAAAAGTCGGTGAAGAAGGAGTTGAAGTGGCATTGGCTGCCATGAAACAAGATCAGGATGAATTACGCAATGAATCTGCTGATCTGCTCTATCACCTGATAGTATTATTGCAACGCAGCGGCTTATCACTTGAGCAGGTTATAGAGACACTGAACGAACGTCATAAATAAAGCTGAGTTTTGCTCGACCTGCTATGAGTTCATGATATGCTCAAGCCAGCTGATGCACTTTTTGTTTCAGCTGGCTCGAAAATTAAAATGAAGGACATAGCCATGGTCAATCGCCATCTTATTCTCCCTGTCGCACTACTTTCACTCGCTGCATGCCAGCAACTTCCTGATGATGTTCAGCAGCACGTTGACACCATGAACGAGTGTGAAAAAGTACTTGCGTTAACACAAAGCACTCAGAATGATTTTGCTCAGCTAAAAGGCAGCAAAGTCGACTCCCCCTTAATGAGCGCATGGCAACCCAAGGCACATTTAATCGCCAACAGCTGCCAGATAAACCAGTACAACAACGGCAATGTCGCCTACGAATGTACTAAGTCATTCAGCACCGAGACTGATGCTGCAACATTATTTGATAACGTAGCACAACAGTTAAACAGCTGCCTGGGCGCAACATGGCAAAATACAGAAGAAAAAAACAATACCCTGCATTATACCAGTGACGCCTCTGAAGCAAAAATCACGCTCAGACGAGGTAAAGGCTTGGACCGCAAAACCCCCTGGGTTATTGCATTGGAAATCTCCAGGTAGCAACACATGAGGCAGGTGTTTATCATCTGCCCAGGTATTGTCTAATTTGACAACAAACACGCTTCATTCTTTAATAAATCTTTGCCTAGGTCTTAAATATTAGTACCTAAAGTGGCATAGTGTTGTTAGCAGTTCAGGTGAGTTGACAACTTAGTAATAAGCACCTAACTTCAGACATCACAATAAAAATCAAAACCCTCAGGGAGAATCCAGTGTCAATTGAAATCAACTTTGAATTATCCGATGCCGACCTGGCGCACTTTCGTAGCATGATGCATGCGACCATCGAAAAGAGCCAGGGTTTAAGCGACGACGAAATCATCAGCAAGGCCAAAGACTTGGTCAACAACATGGAAAAATCAAAACTACCTGAGTTTGTGCGTACGCGTATGATGTCACTTGCCGCACTGATTGACGCGGTGCAAGACGAAGAATGGCAAATGCCTGAAGATGAAAAGCGCGAAATCATGTTGTCTCTGGCTTATTTCAGTGAACCTGAAGATATAGTCCCGGACAATGTACCAGTACTTGGATATATCGACGATGCCATCATGATCGAGCTGGTTTTACAGGAACTGTCTTTAGATTTGAGTGCTTACCGCCAATTCTGTGGTTTCCGCGCTACAGAAGAAGCACGCCGGGGCGATGCCGCTAAAGTTGACCGCGAAAGCTGGTTAGCGGGTACTCGTTCTCAAATTCGCTCTTCAATGCGCCGTAATCGCTCTAACACCAAGAAGTCACGCTTCTTTTCTCGCATCATGTAATTATACCGAAACGAAAAAGGGAGCACATGCTCCCTTTTTTGTGTCTAGTCAAACTATATCAACTACTGTGCATTCGGGTGCGGTACCCCCATCCAAGCCAAATATAGCTGCTGTTGACGTTTTGTCGGCTGCAATACCGCAGCAACCTGCTTTGGCTTCGATTGTGCGGCACTGAGCGTAATTTCTGTCGACATCAGTTTGTGACGACGTATAAAGTGAACAGTAACTTTCTCTTTGGGCGCGAACAGCGCTAATGTGTTATCTAATGTATCTCGTACCTGGTGTTTGTTAAATGCCACCAGCTTGTCACCGCTGGTTAACCCTGCCTGCCAGGCATTACCACTTCTGGCAACATGCTGTAATTCGAGTAGTTGACCTTTAGGTACTGCCTGACCGTCAAAGCCAGCCACTTCCTCACTGGAAACAGGATGACGATAAGTCAGCCCCACTTTGTCTAGCAACGCGTCAACTTCCAGCACAAATGGCGTGTCGACGTTGTGTTTCCACCACGCACTATAATCCTGACCACTGATCTCATTGAGGATATTGATCACATCCTGGCTGTCAAATGACTTGGGTAACTCATGACGCTTAGCCAGTAAGGTATGGACATCACGGTAACTCACCTCCCCTTCACTGTCATCCAGCAACTTAATATCCAGCATCATGGAAATTAACGCACCTTCTGAGTAAATGTTGGTACTGAAGTTTTTACCATGGTCGCCGCCCTGATTTATCCACTTGTCGAAGCTGGTTTGAGCAACGCTCTGTATCTCTCTGCCTGGGGTGTTCAGGTGACGATTAATACGCTTAGTCAGCCCTTTATAATACTCTTCATGAGTAATGATCCCGGCACTTAGCAGCAGGAAGTCTTCGAGGTAACTGGTTGACCCTTCTGCCAGCCAAAGTAAATCACTGTAATTAGGGTTTATATAGTCGTAAGGCACCAATCCAGCCGGACGATAGTTTTTAACATTCCAGGTATGAATAAATTCGTGTGCCGCAGTCGAAATAAAGCCGATGTAATCATCGCGTTTGGCAAATGCATCTCTGTGGCGCTGAATGATAGTAGAGTTCAGATGCTCAGTTGCGCCTCGTGCACCACTGGTCGCATGCACCATAAAAACGTAGCGTTCATACGGGTAATCCTGCCAGATCAGAGTACCCGTTTTCACTAACTTCTTAAGATCGCTGAGCATCAGATCAACGTCATAATTGCCTTCCCCCCAGATAACCAGCTCATAGTCGCGGCCATCTACCCGGAATTTATGAAGCTGATTCAAGCCCGACTCTATTGGCGAATCCACCAGCACATCAAAGTTGGCAGCTTTAAAACGATGCTTATTACCCGCGAAATCCATACCCGACACAGAACGCCATTGGTCCGGTACCTTCATCTCAACGGTCAGAGGTTCATCACGGAATGACTCGCTGAACATAAAAAAGCCGGACGCATCAACAAAAGCATGACTGTCGTCAATATGCCTCGCTCTGAGTCCGAGTTCATTTGCATACACCTGGTAATTGACTGTCACTTGTGTCGGGCTGTCAAGATGTACTCGCCAGGTACTTTTATCTACTTTATGCCATTCCAGTTCACGTCCTTGCGCATCAGTCGCATCAAATGCACGGATCCCATTAGCCAAATTTAGGATTTGATATCGTCCTGTCCGCCAGTCCGCTAACTTAATATCCATGTGCGCCTGGGCACTTTTGGGAAAGGTCACTTCTACTTCACCAAGGTGATGCTCTGGCTGAGTTATTTTCAGCGTGTATTCAACGTCAGCGAAGGCTGGTAAGGTGCTCAACGCAATGAGCAGGGAACAGGTTTTTTTCATAATGATTCAATAAAATGACTAATAGGGTGTAAAACTAACAAATAAGTCTGATATCAGGCCATCAAAAACGATGAGTCAACAGCCAAAATAGGTGGTTCTATGCCCTAAAATCTTCCACATTTATCAGTAATTTGATGTAAACTTGCTAATGAGTAGGTTAAAACAAAAAGATATTAGGTTTCTGTGACTGATAAAACTGCGCGATTAGAGAAAAAACTATCACAAGCGATTGAAGCTAGAAAGGCGTTGGAAGAAGCGAGAAAGCAGCAGGTCGATACCCTGACAGAATTTGCATCCAAACTGACACTAGGTTGTAAAGGACAGGATGTGTCTCTCGACAACTTACTGGCAAAATATCGCAGTGCGTTGGCAAAGGGGATGGACTTTGAGCATCTGGCCCCGCTTATTGAAAACACCAGTGCACAATTAAAACAGCTTGATAGCACCAACTCTGCCAACCATCGTAGTTTAGTAACCCACATACAAACCGCAGGAAAGCAGTTACAGAAGCTGCGTGGGGTGCCAGAAGACACTCGCAGGAAGCTGCGCAGTTTGCTGGATAATGAATTGGGTGATATTGACGCTATCCCAGAATTCGTACCTTTGCTTGACAAGTTACTGCAGTTCTACCTTCAAGTCTTCGATGCTAAATATGACATTGATACCTCGACACAACATAATGACCCGGAATTGGCCACAGAATTATTAGGCCTAACTAACGAACTGGTGTTTGAAGATGATGTAGCCGATGAAGTAAAAGCGATAAAGCAGCGTATTTCAACAGATTCGAGCATAGATTCTTTACTGGAAAACGCCATTGCGGTGATCCGCATTTTTGCCAAGTCAATCGCGCGGGAAAGACAATCAGCCCAGGGTTTCTTGGTCTCGTTAAACCAGACTCTGGAAGAGCTACACAAGTCAATTGTCGATACCACCAGTCATTCCAAGTCGATCAATAAAGAGCTCAATGCATTAAACGTACGCATCGAGTCGAAGATAAAGCGCCTCACCGAAAACACCCAAAAGGCGTCCTCAATTTCTGAGCTCAAGGGGTTAGTCGATGATGAGCTTGCCCAAATAAGCAAAGATTTGGTGGAAAGAGAAACCATTGAGCGTCGCGATAAGCAAGCCTTACTGGAAAGCTTTGATGCCATTAACAGCCGCATCAATGTACTCGAAAACAAAGTAAACACGTATAAAAAGCGACTGAATGAACAGAGATTCAAAAGCTTGTTAGACGGACTGACCAAGCTCCCTAATCGCTCGGCATTTGACGATCGTTACAGTCAGGAGTTCCATTTATTTGAAATCCAAAGCAACGACGTTACTTTGGTTGTAGTGGACGTCGATCACTTTAAATCGATTAATGACAAATACGGCCACAGTGCAGGAGATAAAACACTTCAAGTTATCGCCAGGGCGCTGAAAAAGTCCATTAGAAAAACCGATTTCATTGCGCGCTACGGTGGCGAGGAATTCGTTATCCTTATGCCGGGAATGCCAATTGAAGCGGCTTATGCACCGCTTGAGAAGATACGCGCAACCGTTAAATCGATCCCATTTCGCTTTAAAGACAAAGAAGTGAGGATCACTATCTCGTTAGGGGCAACCCAGCTGAAAGAAGGTGACTCAAAACTGACTGCCTTTGATCGTGCCGATGAAGCTCTGTATGAGGCTAAAAACAGCGGCAGAGACAAACTTTGCTTGCGAGAATAACAAGGAGATTGCCTATGCATGTACAGTTAAATCCAACAGGTGTACTTAACTTACTCTCGAAACTGGAAGTTGACCTGCTTCAACAGTCATCGACCATAGAAAGATACCGACTATTTAGAAATTGTGTATTAGCAGTACTTAATGTAGGCAGTCATACCGACTCAAGCTATGAAATTTATAACAAGTATCAGGATTTTGATATCACACTACTTGCCCGAGAGCGTGGGATAAAGATAGAACTAACAAACCCACCGGAATCCGCATTTGTCGACGGAAAAATTATTGCCGGGATACATGAACATATTTTTTCGGTTATCCGGGACATTCTGTTTATCTACCAGCGTCACGAAGAGCAGATCACGGACCCCAGAGCCATTACTCATATGGTGTTTGACATACTGCGTAACGCAGACGCACTTGAGGTCAATAAAGACCCGAATATGGTGGTGTGTTGGGGCGGTCACTCAATCAATGAAGAAGAATACAAATACACCAAAGAAGTCGGCTACCAACTTGGCTTACGAGGCTTAAATATATGCACAGGGTGTGGACCTGGCGCCATGAAAGGTCCAATGAAAGGTGCCACGATAGGACATGCTAAACAGCGGATCACCAGTAACCGCTATCTCGGCCTGACGGAACCCAGTATCATTGCCGCCGAGCCGCCTAACCCCATAGTCAATGAATTGGTGATCCTGCCGGATATTGAAAAGCGTTTGGAAGCATTTATCAGAAGCGCACATGCCATTATTATTTTTCCAGGTGGCGCGGGAACAGCCGAGGAACTACTGTATTTACTTGGCATTTTGCTTCATCCAGACAACGCTAAGCAGCAGCTACCGGTCATTTTAACAGGCCCAAGCTCTTCAAAAGCGTACTTTGACGAATTGTGTAATTTTATTGAAAAAACTCTGGGTAAAGAAGCACTGAGCAAATTCGAAGTGCTGGTAGATCAACCCGAACTGGTTGCAAAGAAGCTAAGCCAGAGTATGGAAAAAGTCCGCGACTACCGCAAAGCCGAAGGCGATGCCTATTATTTTAACTGGACTCTGAAAATTGAAGACCAGTTCCAGCAGCCATTCGAACCGACGCACAAAAACATGGCAAATTTGGATCTTCATCTGGACCAGCCAAAACAGAACCTCGCCGCCAACTTGCGCAGAGCGTTTTCTGGTATTGTGGCAGGCAATGTCAAAGAGCAAGGTATAACAGCTATTAAGCAACAAGGCCCTTATATTTTGAGTGGCGATGCCTCTTTGATGACGGACATGGACAAGCTACTACGCGCGTTTGTCGCACAAGGCAGAATGAAATTACCCGGCAGCACCTATGTGCCCTGCTATAAAATCAAAGCTTAACTAACAGGGTAAGGTGCAGCCTTACCCTACCGCTCTCTTAACCTCAATGAAATACCACTAACAACACCCATGGCAAAATTACTTCTTATTGATGCGCTAAACCTAATCCGCCGAATTTATGCAGTTGACGTCGATCAACAGGGCGTGAGTGAAAAGCAAATCATGCAATCATGCAAGGCGCGCGTCCATAACGCCTGTAAAAAGCTGCTCAAACGCATTGAGCCAACCCATGCTATTGCGGTTTTTGATGGTGAGCGCAGCTGGCGCTATCATTATTATGCAAATTACAAGCACAGCAGAAAACCCATGCCGGAGCCACTTAGACAAAACCTCGCTCTAATTTCTGAGGGGTTTAAGGAATGCGGTGTCACCGCTTTTTTCCCCGATCAGGATGAAGCAGATGACATCATTGCCACCTTAGCTAGCAAGGCCAGTCACAACAAAGTGCATTCCGTTATTGTTTCGACAGATAAAGGCTTTCTCCCTCTGAGTTCGGAAAATATAGAAATTTATAACTACTTTTCAAAATCTTACTTTGATCACAGTGAGATCTTAGAAAAGTTCTCTGTTCCGTATAACGCATTGACCGAACTGTGGGCATTAATGGGCGATAAAACCAATGACATCCCTGGCGTAAAAGGGATCGGGAAAAAAACGGCTATTGAATTAATCTCAGAGTTTGGTCAGGTTGAGCATGCACTCAATGCCCCGACGCTTGCACCTGCAACACGACGTAAATTGGAACAAGATTTAGATAACTTTATTTTAAGCAAAACGCTCGTTTCACTACAAACTGACATCAATCTCGGCTTTAATTTAAGTCAACTCCGGGTTATTGAGCGCAAATAGCTTGTTGTGTTGCAACGCTTCCGTTACGCTAGGTTTGGGAGTTTTTGGTGTATTTCAATGATTAAAAAGGTTTTACAATACGTTTTTCTTGGCCTCGCCGTATATGGGGTCATAGTGTACCTGGTCATTAATTTCTATAAAGATGATCCGCAAGCCATGATCTGGCAGGACCGCGAAGCCTTTAACAAACGTTATATCAGCAAGCTAAAGCCCGACATGACTGTCGAGCTAGATGAGGTATTAGAAACACTCGGAAGCCCGGACCTGACCTATGTAAAGTCAGAAGGTGAACAAGTAGTGCAGATAGTGTTTTACAGGACGCAGCTGGTAAAACCGGATGGGATTACCACACAAGACGAATGTACTGGCTTGCTGTTTGAAAATGGCAAACTCACGCTCTGGGGAGCTGGCGCGATCGTCGCGTACGACAAGGCTTTTGAATGACAGTCAATGAAGACATCGCAAGGCAACTGCACAAACTCCTGACTCAATCTGAGTCAGTGTTATCACTATATTACGACAAAGACAGCTGGCCTCACATTGATGTGACCCTGACCCAGTTGGCAGAACAATACACTCGCCTGTACCGCCAGGCACCAAACGCGCTGCACGCTCACCTGCACTTTATCGCGACGCCCTATCGTCACTCGACCAACGTTCTGGTGAAACAATCTATATTGCTCTGTATGCTCGGTTACGCGCACGGCTATACTGAGCAAATCATTCATGAACTTTTGTCAGCAAGCTTTGCCAGTGTCCTGTGTGCCAGCCGTGAATATGACAAAGCGGCAGCGGATAGGCCTTTATCTCAGTTGGAATCCAAAAAGCTCAGGCTGCGCCATCAATTAGCAGTAAAAGTACTCGGTACCGGCCAGCTCAAATCAGCTCAGGTTACCCGCATTCTCGCGCGGCTCTCCAATTATGAACTATCAATAAGTCGTAAGAGCACCACACCACTGTATGACAATGTGACATTATTAGTCGCTATTGCGACTCAGGCTGGCGTTGCATTAATGAAGAAGAACCATCGTGCTTCACTACCGACCATTATTAAACAGCTGTATCTGAATAATACTGACACCTTTGTGCAAATCAGCTTACAACTTCTGGCCCGACAATTTAGTGCCTATCCGGCTGGTGCCATACATCGCCACGATGAGCATCAGGCGCTGTTACTCTGCGAAGAAGACAATCATGCAATCCTTGCTGTTATACAGTCAGGTAAGATCACTCGGTTAATCAAAACGCAAAGACGATATCAGCAACGCTACCAGGCGTTTAGGGTGTCAGATACGCAACTGCTATACCGGGTGTGGTCTCGTATTCCGCCGCAGCCGCTTGCGACCACGTCAGATCAAATGACAGAAGCGTTGCATGTTGTTGAACAGTTGGGGGGTGAAAATTTTAGCAGCTTCAGAGCAATAGAAAAAACGATAGTGCCATTCCCAGAAATTGAGGCTGCTTTGTCTCAGGCCGCCAGACTCTACAACCGCGAGGCCCAAAAAGGGGCTAACCTCCGCCATTGTCTTACTATGGTTGGCCTTGATGCCGCAGCCCTGTTATGTCAGCGGGTGCTGGTCGAGCAATTGATTGTGCAACTCAAACACCCTTTTGCAAAGGACATCTGGCACAAGTATCAATTATTTGCTCAGGTGCTGGCCGCACTGCTCCAGCAAAACTATGGCCATCACTATGAGAACATCCTGTCGCCAGTCAGCGCAGCCATTGCATTTATGCTCAAGCACCACAGTGTTGATATAAAAAGATTCGTGCATGCCAGTGAATGTAACACCAACCCCCACCCGGTTTCCCTGGCACATCTATACGGCTTTGCCGGATATGATGAGGAAGCCTTCAAGCATTACTTTCACACTCACTTCGCCAATAGTGAGGCCCACCGCGCATTTGAGCAATCAGAGTTATACAAAAAATCAAAATTGAATGGATTATCTTTGACCTTTGCCGCTGTCAAGGTGCTGACACTGAAAATCTGCGATGCCAACTTCGAAACTTCAGCCTGGCAACGCCAGCTATTAGACGAGCAAGCCAAAGTACACCAATGGCCTGATTTGAATACCCTGCTGTCACACCTACAATCTCTTGGTTTATATAATTTAATTGAGTGATATTTACGCGATAAATACCATGCATTCCCACTATTCATTTAATTTATGCCTTTTATTCATTCCTGACTGGAATATAAATGAATAAATTGCTATAAAACGCGCTTAAATTTTCAAGCGAACCAACATCACAAGAACAGGTCTACTAAACTTAGTTAGATCTGTTTTAAGCAGTGATTTTACTTTTTGATAAAGGAAACATAAATGGCTAAGCAAACTATCACGGTGATCCGTGGCGACGGCATCGGTCCAAGCATCATCGACTCGGCAATTGAAATTTTAAATGCAGCGGGTTGCGAATTCGACTATGAGTACGTTGACGCAGGGCTTGCAGCACTGGAAAAAACTGGTGAGCTGCTACCTCCTGAGACGTTAGACGCCATTGAACGCAATAAAATTACGCTTAAGGGGCCGCTTACAACACCTGTAGGCGAAGGTTTTACTTCTATCAATGTAACCCTGCGTAAGCACTTTGGTCTGTATGCCAATGTTCGCCCGGTAAAATCATTTGAAGGCACCAAAGCTCGCTACGATGACATCGACATTATCACTGTACGTGAAAACACTCAGGGCATGTACTCAGGTCTGGGGCAAGTTGTGTCTGAAGATGGCAGTGAAGCCGAGGCAATGTCTAAAATCACCCGTGAAGGCGCTGAAAAGATCGTCACCTTTGCTTATGAGCTTGCACAACGTGAAGGCCGTAAAAAAGTCACTGCAGTTCACAAAGCCAATATCCTTAAATCAACATCAGGTTTATTCCTTAAAGTTGCACGTGAAGTAGGCGAGCGCTTCCCTGATATCGAGTCAGCTGAAATGATCGTTGATGCAACCTGTATGAAACTGGTCATGACTCCAGAAGAGTTTGATGTTGTTGTCACTACTAACCTGTTTGGTGACATTATTTCTGACCTGTGTGCTGGTCTCGTTGGCGGCCTGGGTATGGCGCCGGGTGCAAACATTGGTGAAAACGCTGCAATCTTCGAAGCAGTACACGGTAGTGCACCAGACATCGCAGGTAAAAACCTGGCTAACCCAACTTCGGTTATTCTGGCTTCAATTCAGATGCTTGAATATCTTGATATGGGCGAAACTGCTGACAAAATCCGTAATGCAGTGGCAGATGTTATCAAATCTGGCGATCGTACGACACGCGACCTGGGTGGCAACCACGGCACAACAGACTTCACACAAGCGGTTATCGAGCGCCTGTAATAGCTCTGAAAAAGTAACTACCAACGCCCAGCTTAAGCTGGGCGTTTTCTTATCTGCACCACCATCATTAGTAACACACTTAGCCATAACAAACTGCCCGCACCATCATCTTGCTCACCTGTGGTCGCCATGGAAAGCGTAGCATCTGCCGTGATTTTTACTTGTTGACCGTTATCAAGATCCTTTACTGTCGCGCTCACCTGATAACTCCCTGCATTCTGATAAGTGTGACTGATAACCGCACCGGTACCTTCCTGCCCATCTCCAAACGCCCAACTCACTGAATAGTTACCTGACCCACCACTAATTGAAACGCTGTAGCTGGCGGTTAACCCACTTTGTGATACGTTAATCTTACCCGCCAAGGGGACAGTTACGCTTTTGTCTATTGACTCGCTTACTGTGCTGCCATTGGCGTCTTCCAGCGATACCACAATCCGGTAGCGCCCGGACAGTTTATACTGATGCTGGATCTCAGCCCCATTCAACCGAGTACCGTCGCCGAGATCCCAACGAATTGCCACGGGTGCCACCCCGCCACGATACGTCACACTGGCGGAAATGTTACCATCATCGTCAGTGATGTTTGTATCGAGCAGTTCCAGCGCAGCCGCCAGGGTCACTTGCTGATTAACAGAGCGGACTTCGCCAGCCGCATTCGTTTGGACAAATACAACCGTATAGACCCCTTCGCTACTGTATTGATGCGCCGGTGTAAGGAACTCACTGCTGTTACCATCACCAAATTGCCATTCGTACGTATCCAATGTACTCAAAGGCATCCCGGAAACAGAAAAGCTCACTTTCAGCCCCTCTGCCCTGGCAACAATCTTAGGCTCTGTGGCCGCTTTCAATTGTAATTGTGCTGTTTGGTATTGCTCGCTCACTTCGAGCAATTCAATTGTTACATCATGTTCAGGCAGAATAACCCCGGAAATCGGTTGCTGTGGATGGCTATAGTCCTGGCTGTCATTGAACGTAGAAATTGCCTGTAACTGAGTGTCACCAAGCCCGGCGGGCTGATCCTGTAACCTTAGTGCTGCGTCTCTTAGCTGGATCCGAGTGGATGCCGGGCTAAAACCATTGGCGCCGGGTATGATCTGCTGATCATTATCAACGACCAAAATTTTTCCTTCACCCGGGCGCAAAGAAACCGAGTTATTTTCAATATTCTCATTGGCGTACCACACGAGTACCCCTGGTGCATAGCTGGCACCTTGCAAGCCGGCATCAATACCCAGATGCGACCTGAGTTGCAGATAATATGCCTGCTCTAACCCTTCACGATAGCGGCTTATTCTGTGAAAGCCATTTAAAGACAACAGCTCTGATGACTCTGCATCCGCCAAAGCAACAGTGTTTTCACCATCTACGACAGAGATATCATCCAGCAACATGCCAAAGCCATATTCAACACTGTCAGTTTGATAAAGAAACTCCAGTGTCACTATCTGGCCAGCATATTCTGCGAGTGAATATCTTAATTCAGTTACTTTAGTGCCATCCGTGCCACCCGTTACTTGCCCGCTATGGCCATCAATATAATGTGCCACTGTCGGATAAATTGGGTGCTGGGCTTTGGTATAATTACCCACAAGCGATACCTGGTTGGCCTTTACCTGAAAAAAATCATAGCCGCTCTCAATATCAAAACGAGCGCGCATTGTAAGTACCAAATCTGCTGATGCAGGTAAAGTGAGCGTCATGCTGGCAGTGTTTAATTTATCGTTCCCCTGCCCGGAGTAATACTGATACTGTCCAGATATAGGTTCGCCAATATACTCTAAACTGGCTGGCAACGTGACTTTCAGCTGATCAGTTTCACCGGTATATTCACCAACATGACTAATGCTGGCCTGGTAGCCCTGGGTTAATTGTGCGAACTGCAACTGAATTTGATTTACCCAATTACCGCCAAACTTTTGTTGTAACCTTTCCAGGTTACGGGGAGAGAATGAAACAGGTTGTGACCCACGTAGCGAACCTAACCAGTTGCCACTGGACATCACCGACCAATTAGCCACCGGTTCACCGATAGCACTGCTATTAAGATCATATTCGTCTATAAGTCCAAGCTCATGGCCAAACTCATGTACTACTACACCCATGCTCGCGTCAAGCGGGTTAATGGTGTAGTTGTGGATACCTATATCGCTGTTTGCAATAGAGACAGGGGTGTAACCGTCTTCAGCAACCACAAAGCGGTGGGACCATACGGCATCAGTGCCCAGCACTCCCCCACCCGCTTCCTCTCCAATGCTGGAGTGAAATACCATGATGTGATCAACAACGCCATCGGGCTCATTCACGATTCCATCACCATCACGATCACTTAAATCCGTTAAATCATAATCACTGAGGTTGATATCATAACGTTGTACTACCAACTCAACCGCCTCTTTAATCAACTCGGCCACTCTGCTATCACGTCGGGCACCCACTCTTTGCCCGTAATAACTCGCATTTTTTGCTGCCGTGACCCAGCCAAAGACTTCTCCTGAAAGCCCAAAACTTCCCCCTGAGGCTAGCTGATAATACTGATGGGCGCTGGTTAGTACCTGCCCGTCTGGCCCACTAAACCCTTGTTCGGAGAAAATGAGCTCGCTGTAATGACTACTCGGATACTGAGCGTAGTACATGTCCGAGTCGCCCTGCTCAAGGCGATTATCGTCATTAGACAGATCTGGAAAATCTACCAGAATAGCGAGAATTTTTGCCCCCTCTAACGGTCCTGCAGATGCAGCCTGATAACCGCGCAAGGCCGTTGACTGAGCTGGTTTCTTTCCATTGAATGGAGCACGCAACTCTGGGCTTTGAAATCCAGAGAGATAGTCCAAAATCTTTTGCCTGGCCTCATAATCAGAAAAACTTCTCCCTTCGCGTTTTTCTAGCCAAAACCGAAGTTGCTGTTGATCCAGCTGTAACCCTGACACAGGCGTTGCAACAACGATAAGAAGAAGAACTAAAAGACTGAATTTCATACTGATTTACCCAATGCGATAGTGTTCACGATAGTAGCAGGTTGAAGAAGATATTTCTAACCTCCTGCAGCCACCAAAAAACGCATTAATTATCCACCAATATTACAAATTGACGTAGTGAAATACTATATTTCAACATTTAAAACACCAAAAAGGTATATTAATGCACTTTGTTCATTTTTGAGCCTTGACACTGCCGCATATAAGCCTTTAAATAAAGAATATCAGATTAAACTTTTACGCAGACATTAAACATGCAAACTCTATTCTTCACAGTTGTGGTACTCGTACTGGTCTTAGTGATAAGTCCGGCGGGGCCGTTGTGAGC
Source organism: Pseudoalteromonas rubra (assembly GCF_001482385.1). Lineage (NCBI taxonomy): Bacteria > Pseudomonadati > Pseudomonadota > Gammaproteobacteria > Alteromonadales > Pseudoalteromonadaceae > Pseudoalteromonas > Pseudoalteromonas rubra. The sequence goes on along the minus strand of NZ_CP013612.1, from coordinate 628,085 downwards.
GAACGTTTGCACAGACCCCGCACCAGCGGGGTTTTTTTTTGCCTTTAATTTAAATTTTGCTGAGGAATGAGGTAATGAATGAGCAATTTAATGGCTCAGAGCTAGTAGTTAAGGCACTGACCGAACTCGATGTTGACTATATATTTGGCTACCCAGGCGGATCGGTATTAGATCTTTATGATGCACTATTTGCACAAGATGACATCGAACATATTCTGGTGAGACATGAACAGGCAGCAACGCATATGGCCGATGGCTACGCCAGAAGTACCGGAAAGACCGGAGTCGTACTTGCCACGTCCGGCCCGGGTGCGACCAACTGTGTAACAGGCATTGCCACGGCCTACATGGACAGTATCCCTATGGTTGTACTGTCAGGCCAGGTGCCTTCTAATTTAATTGGCGATGATGCGTTCCAGGAAACAGACATTGTCGGCTGTTCGCGCCCAATTGTTAAGCACAGTTTTAACTGCCGTGACGCCCAACAGATCCCGACTGTACTGGCAAAAGCTTTTTATCTGGCAAGTTCTGGCAGACCAGGGCCTGTCGTCGTTGAGTTGCCCAAAGACATTCTCAACCCGCAACTTAAATACATCTACGAAATGCCCGCTCGAATTGATATGCGCACTTATAGCCCAAGCTCTAAAGGGCATTCGCGTCAGATCAAAAAAGCGGTCGATGCAATTTTGGGCGCCAAACGCCTGGTTGTGTATTCAGGGGGCGGTATCATTCTTTCCAATACCTCTGAGCAACTAACTGAACTGGTCGAGACCCTAAACGCGCCCATTACCAACACCTTAATGGGCCTGGGTGGGATCAGCGGCACACATCCTAACTTTATCGGTATGTTGGGTATGCACGGCTCATTAGAAGCCAACAAAGCGATGGCCAACGCCGACGTGATACTGGCATTGGGTGCACGATTTGATGATCGGGTAACCAATAACGTCAAAAAGTTTTGCCCAGATGCAACCATAGTCCATGTTGATGTTGACCCTACTTCAATCTCAAAAACAATTCAGGCACACATTCCCGTCGTTGGCAGCTTGGAGACCGTACTTTCACAATTACAAAGCGCCATAGATAAAAGCGCACTACGTATCGACAGAGCTGCCCAAGAGTCCTGGTGGCAACAAATCACGGCATGGCGAGAGCAACGCTGCCTGGCTTATGATGTACAAGGCAACGTTATTAAACCGCAAACGGTCATAGAGAAGCTTTACAAAATTACTCAGGGCAATGCCTATATCAGCTCAGATGTTGGCCAGCACCAGATGTTTGCCGCTCAATATTATCCATTTAAAAACCCAAGACAATGGATCAATTCAGGCGGCCTTGGCACCATGGGCTTTGGCCTGCCCGCTGCAATGGGGGTGAAAGTTGCCTACCCCGAAGCTGACGTCGTATGTGTAACGGGAGATGGCTCAATACAGATGAACATTCAGGAACTTTCTACCTGTCTTCAGTACGGCCTGAATGTCAAAATAATCTCTTTAAACAACCGCTCTCTGGGCATGGTTAGGCAATGGCAGGATATGATGTACGGTGGGCGCCACTCCAGCTCTTACATGGATTCTCTGCCTGATTTTGTGGCTTTGGCCGAAAGTTATGGCCACATTGGGATCCGAGTAGATCACCCTGATGAGCTGGACGATGCACTGGCGAGAGCCTTTTCAATTACCGACAGACTGGTGTTCCTTGATATTCGTGTGGACGAAAATGAACACGTTTATCCGATGCAAATCAAATTAGGTGCCATCGATGATATGTGGCTGAAAAAGGGAGTAAAAGCATAATGCGCAGAATATTATCTATATTACTAGAAAACGAACCCGGTGCTTTGTCTCGCATAGTGGGGTTATTTTCACAACGCGCATACAACATCGACAGCCTTACAGTGGGCACAACCGATGACACGACACTATCGCGGATCACCATTACAACTCAGGGTGACGACCGGGTGGTAGAACAGATAACCAAACAAGTAAACAAGCTGGTTGATGTACTTAAGATCATTGACTTAACGGACTCCAGCCACATCGAAAGAGAACTGTTACTGGTCAAAGTATTTGCTGGTAACGAACAAACCAGAGCCTCTGTTACACGTGTTACAGACGTATTTGGGGGGACGATACTGGACATGGGTAAACGCAGCTATACGGTTCAGCTGGCCAGTAGCAGCGACAAAATAGCGTCATTTCTGGATATGCTTAGACACGAGAGCGATATTATTGAGGTGGTTCGTTCTGGTACTGTGGGAATAGGGAGAGGTGATAAAGCACTCAAGGGATAACAGGATATGGAGAGCTAAAAAAGGGGCTTAAGCCCCTTTTTTCTATTAAGGATTAACTTGATCCTTAAGGCCTTTACCCGCTTTGAAAGAAGGGATATTTGCCGCTGGAATTTGGATTTCAGCGCCAGTTTGCGGGTTACGACCCGTACGCGCTGCACGCTCTTTTACAGAGAAAGTGCCAAAACCAACCAGTGCCACTGAGTTACCATCTTTAAGAGACTGAGTTACAGCACCAGTGAATGCTTCCAGCGCGCGTGTCGCTGCAGCTTTTGAGATCTCAGCGTCAGCCGCCATCTTTTCAACTAGTTGAGCTTTATTCATTGTATAATTCCTATGTTTTTATAATTTGCCGAAGCGGAATCTATGGTTATCCATTTTTTTTCTTTGTGCAAGCCTAAAATCCCGTTTTAACTAAAATATTTACGCTATTTCGCCTTATCTGACGGGGATGTAATCATAACGGGCACAAAAATACGCACTTTTTGTTCGCTTTTCATGCACCTCGTCTCACCCCGCGTCAAACCTGAGCTGAAGGGAAACATCAATCACAGGTTAAACCTTAAACGCCGCAAGCGCTCTTTCGCGCGCGGCTTTATGTTCAACTATCGGATTCATGTAACCACTGATGCCAAATGCCCGTAAATATTCATGCGGAAAATGGATTGATTTTGCCGGGACATCATTCAGCTCTGGCACAAATTTACGAATAAAATCGCCTTGCGGATCGAACTTTTCACTTTGGCTAATAGGATTAAAGATCCGAAAATAAGGTTGCGCATCACACCCGGTACTGGCAGCCCATTGCCAACCACCGTTATTGCTTGCCAGATCACCATCAATCAGTTTACTCATAAAATAGTGCTCGCCCTTACGCCAGTCTATCAACAAATGCTTGGTTAAGAAGCTTGCTACAATCATGCGTAAACGATTGTGCATCCACCCGGTCTGGTTAAGCTGACGCATTGCAGCATCTACAATCGGGTACCCTGTGTTGCCCTCGCACCAGGCTGTAAATTGCGCATCGTCCTGTCGCCAGTCAACGTGGTTATACTTCTCGTTAAAATTAACCCCTTTACATAACTTTGGATAAGCACAGATAAGGTGTCGGTAGAACTCGCGCCAAATCAACTCATTAACCCAGCTAAACGCAGGTGCACTGGTCATCAGGAACAGGTCTGGAAAATGGAGCTGGCTTTCTGCCAGTAGCTGCTTCACCGACACAATCCCCAGTGCAAGGTAAGGGCTGAGCCCGGAGGTACCTTTTACACCAGGGAAATCCCGATTAGCTTTGTAATCAACCATTTTTTCCTGAATAAACGCCTGGACAACTTTTACCAGGGTTTCATCGTCAACAGGCCATTTATCTGAAATACCCTCCCCTATAAGTAACTCTGGGGTTTCCCACTCAAATGGAGCTACGTCTATCTCAGGCCAACCAGGCAGGTAAAAATGCTGTTGCTCATACTGTTTAAGCCAGGCCTTTTTAAATGGCGTAAACACTTTGTACATTTCATTGCTGGCCGTCGTTACACTACCGGGTGGTGCAATCAAATCACCATCAAATAATTGCAATTTCACACCGGCTTGCTGACAGGCGTTGTCTCGGCCTTGTTCGTTCACTTCATATTCGCGGTTCGCGTAAACCTGCACTACGCCGTTTGCCTGACAAAACTGAGACATCAGGGATGGCACTTGAGTAAAATCACCCGCATCAATCACGTGCAAACGAACACCTAACTTGGCCAATGTATGCCCAAGCCAATTAACCCGTCGCTTAAGTAAATCAACCTGAACAGGTGCCGCATTGTGCGCTTGCCACTGCTGCTCGCACACCAAAAAGAGTGCATCCCGGGCACCATTTTCGACTGCGGCTATGAGCGCTTCGTTGCCAAAAACACGTAAATCACGCCGAAACCAAAATAATGTAGACATTAAATCGCGAACCTCAATTTAAGCTCATTGGGATAGGGATGAAAATAGACCTGCTGCATCAGGTAGTCATTGGGGTGCATGATCAAATGATGACGCAATAAGGTGAGTGGGACCTGTAATGGAACCTGACCAATACGATAGTCATCAATCGCACGGCACAGCTCCTGCTTTTCGACTTTACCTAATACTTTTTTAAAATACCCCTGTAAATGCGATAAAGTGTTAGCCTGATCCTTGCGCCTTGCCGGGCTCGACAACGCCTCCATCAAACCGCTGATGTACGCCTTTCTAAGTTCATCAAGCGCGACCCCTTTGCCCTCAGCAAGCAGCCTGCCGAGATCACGATAGGCCTCGTAATTATGGCTCATCAGCAAGTACTTATGGCGGGCATGGAAATTGGTCAATTCATGTAAGCCAGGATTGGAAACCACCAAATCTTGCCAGCTCTTGTAAACGTAAACCCGCATCACAAAATTTTCTCTGAGATGCATATCATTCAGGCGGCCATTTTCCTCACAAGGTAATAACGGGTTGCGCGCCATGATCTGTTCGGCGAATATGCCTATGCCTTCAGAGGTATTACCTGTCTCTGCTTCATTGTAGATCTTGACCCGTTCCATACCGCAACTGGGGCTTTTAGCACAAAAAATATAACCAGACAGCTGACTACCATGGTCCTCGGAAACCTTCTTCCCATATTCAGCCAGGTCGGGGGCATAGTCTTCATCACTGTGTGCAGGCCCAACTTTGATAACGTCCTCCACTCTGACCTGACGGATGGTTTTTCGTGGGATAGGTAATCCGATAGCTACCTCTGGACAAAAGCGGACATATTCAACGTACTGTGCCAGTTCATCCATACAAAAATTGCTACGTTTATGCCCTGAATCAAAACGGACTTTGTCTCCGGCAAGACACGCACTTATCCCTATTTTAATGGGACTGCTGAAGTTAAAAGCTTGCTCTATCATTGCTCTCTCCATAACTCAAAAATGACGGATAAATTTAGCACCACTGGTACTGACGTAAGGCAATTTTGCCACCCTGTACCTTCACTCCTTCTGAGCGCAATAGTTGACTCTGCTCTATAAACTTTCTGCTCTCGGGAGGAAAAGAAATTTTTCCCTGACTGTTAATCACTCGGTGCCACGGTAAACTTGACCCTGCCGGTAAGTGCTTTAACAGGTAACCGACTGCCCGGGCATGCTTAGGTGCGCCGGCCAGCCCCGCAATTTGCCCGTACGTTGCGACATTTCCAACTGGAATTGCGCCTATAAGCGTAAACACCCTGACTCTGAATTGCTCTTTAGTTTCCTCTTGCAAACTGCGCTCCTAATGCTGTGAACTGTTGCCACAAGTGTCGGCCAACTGGACCATAGTGATTCTGATGGCGGCGAAAGGCGTGAATTGCTGCTGTGAACTCATGCTGTCTGTCTATGATCTCAATGCGTTCCAACTCGCCGCTTTCTAATTCCTGTCGGCAAGTATTGAGGCTGGTAAGGGCAAACCCGACCCCCTGAGATAAGAATAGTTTAATAGTACTGACATCATCCAGCTTCATAACATGTAATCCACGTGAATAAGCCAACCTCTCGCTGTCAAAATCGAAGCCACTCTCTACCATTGCCAAACAGGGATATAGACTCAACTCATCATAGTACATACGCTTGGGCAACAAGCCACGTTTGGCTACGACACCAAGCTTGGTTTCGCCAATCGCGATTGATTCCAACTCACCAGTGGCATAGAACAAATCAAACCACGGCCCAATACCTAAATCAGCGGCGCCGGTGTTTACCTGCTCCAGTGCAACAAAACGTCTGCCACTGGAAATCACTAATTCAGTCGAAGGAAATTGCTTAAAAGTGCTACTAATCCGGGCGTTATACGTTTCGTGATGACACATTGGTTCATAGCAAATGCGAAATTTCGCTTCATTGCCCTGAGAGAACTCATTCGCCAAGCTCTTTAAATGATTATGATGCTCCAGCAGCTTTTGAGCGTGCTGGTGGAAGCGCTTCCCCTGCTCGGTAAGCCGGATCCGATAATCTTCACGGGTTACCAACGCAAAGCCCAGTTCGTCAGACAGGCGCTTTAACGCTTGCGTGACTGCGGGCTGTGATTTATATAAATGTTTTGCCGCCTCGCTCAGGCTTTGTGCATTTGCGACGGCATCGAGTACTTGAATATCAGCCAACTTCATAAATAAAATTTATTTTATACCAAAGTTTTAATAATTTTTATTTTATGACCAAATTCATTATCCTGCACTAAGTTTTAGTATGAGGGAGTAATTTTGGTGAATAAACTCGCACTCTTTTTGCCAACCTTGTTGTTATTATCCGCATGTCAGGATGCCACACAGCAAACCACTACAAGTCAAGTCGTTCGTCCAGTTAAACTACATACAGTGTCTGACCCACAAACCAGCCAATTGCGTAGTTTTCCAGCCGAAGTTGTTGCTAACCAGGGGTCATACCTTGCTTTTCGGGTCAATGGCGAGCTGATTGAGTTTCCTGTGTTGGCCGGCCAGGAAGTGCAAAAGGGGCAACTCCTGGCGAAACTCGACCCGGAAGACTTTGAACTTCAATATCAGCAACGCAAAGCCCAATTTGAGCTCGCAGTTGCTCAGCTTAACCGCATTGAGTCTTTATTTAAAAAGTCTATTGCCAGCAAAGCCGAATATGACCAGGCACTGGCAAACGAACAAGTTGCTGAGTCAGCATTCAAAATAGCCCAAACCAATCTGGAAAACAGCGAACTCAGGGCCCCATTCGGCGGTACAATTGCCAAAGTTTTCGTTAAGAACTTTGAAAATATAGTCGCAAAGCAGAATATTTTACGCCTTGAGACACGTGACCGTATGGACGTAGTCATTCAGGTGCCCGAAAAATTAGTTGCCCGGGTTAATAAAGATCTCGAATATCATCCAACCGTCATTTTTGATGGTTACCCGGACAAATCTTATCTGCTGAATATAAAAGAGTGGGATACCCAAGCCGACCCTGCGACGCTTACCTATAAGGTTGTCTTTTCGCTGCCTATTCCTGAAGACTTTAATTTGCTCGCCGGGATGACAGGTCACGTTTATGTCGATCCCAGCAAGATCACCAACCACAGCACTTCGGAAATCATAGTACCAAACGAAGCTGTATTTTCCGATCAAACGCAAGCAGCTAAAGGCAACCACTACGTCTGGATTTACGACCCCAAGACCCAGCAGGTGTCTAAACGTGCTATCCAGCCCGGTCAGTTACGCCAGCAAGGTTTCGAAATAAAAAGTGGATTAAAGCCCGGCGATGTCGTTGTCTCAGCCGGTGTTCATCACCTTAGTGAAGGCCTGAAAGTACGCCCATGGACCAAAGAGCGAGGCCTGTAAAATGAGTCTTGCCAAATGGTCTATTGAAAATAAGGTGATCAGTGCGATGTTCGCTCTGCTGTTGCTTTTAGCAGGCACGGTTTCGTACTTTGGCCTGGGGCAACTGGAAGATCCGGAGTTTACGCTCAAAAAAGCCATGGTGATCACAGTGTACCCGGGCGCATCACCGCAACAGGTTGAGGAAGAGGTGACCTATCCCATAGAGAATGCCATTCAGAGCCTGCCTTATGTGGATTACGTTACGTCTGTCTCATCACCGGGACAATCGCAGATCACGGTGGAAATGAAAAGCACCTACCGAAAGGAAGACCTGAAACAGATCTGGGACGAATTAAGGCGTAAGATAAACGATCTAAAGCCAGATCTACCCCCTGGCGTGTTCACACCCAAAGTAATGGATGACTTTGCAGACGTGTATGGCGTGTTGTATGCCGTGACGGGTGATGGCTATTCCTATGAAGAGCTAAAAGAATACGTTGACTATCTTAAACGTGAGCTAGTGTTGGTCGATGGTGTCAGTAAAGTGACCATCGCAGGAGAACAACAAGCGCAGGTCATTGTTGAAATATCGAGTCAAAAACTGTCGCAGTTAGGGATATCTCACAACCGCATTTTTTCACTGCTGCAGACCCAAAACAGCGTATCAAACGCTGGAAAAATACGCGTTGGCGACGAGTCTATCCGAATTCACCCTACCGGTGAGTTTAGTCAGGTTTCTGAACTTGAGGACTTGCTGATTTCTAAACCCGGTGCCAAAGAGCTCATCTATTTAGGCGATGTAGCCACCGTAAAACGTGAATATGCTGAGATACCAACTCATATTACCCGTTATAATCGCGATCAATCTTTGCTCCTGGGTATTTCCTTCAGCTCGGGTGTTAACGTGGTAGAAGTCGGTAAGGCCATAGAGAAGCACCTGACCTCACTGGAATATCAGCGCCCCCATGGCATGTCGATCCACACCGTTTACAACCAACCTAAGGAAGTCGAAAAATCCGTAGACGGGTTTATTGTCAGCTTGCTCGAAGCCGTTGCCATCGTCATTGTCGTGCTGTTGATCTTTATGGGTGTTAAAAGTGGCATTCTTATTGGCGGTATCTTACTACTGACAGTGCTCGGCACCTTCATTTTCATGAAGATGTTCGCAATTGATTTACAACGTATATCCCTTGGCGCTTTGATCATCACGCTGGGTATGCTGGTCGATAACGCTATTGTGGTCACTGAAGGGATCCTAATCAACCTCAAGCGTGGACAAAGCAAGGTAAAAGCAGCGGTCAAGATTGTAGAACAAACCAAGTGGCCTTTGTTAGGTGCAACTGTGATTGGCATTACCGCCTTCGCCCCAATTGGGCTGAGCTCAGATGCCAGTGGAGAATTTGCCGGCTCGCTGTTCTGGGTACTGCTGATCTCATTGCTACTTAGCTGGGTTACCGCCATTACCCTGACACCTTTCTTTGCCAACATGTTGTTCAAACAAGAAATTCAGCAGGGTAAAGAGACTGATGACCCCTATCAGGGCATAATTTTTACCGCCTACAAGGCGCTGCTTAGCGTGTGCCTGAGATTCCGCTGGACTACCGTCATCGCGATGCTAGCGCTCCTAGGCTGCGCGATGGTTGGCTTTAAGTCAGTTAAGCAATCATTCTTTCCCGCTTCCAATACGCCCATGTTTTATGTCGATTATTGGCACTATCAGGGTGCTGACATTCGAAGTACAGCAGATAACCTCGAAAAGCTGGAAGCATTTTTGCATGCCGACGAGCTGGTTGAAGAGATCACCACCACCATAGGTCAGGGTGCCCCCCGATTTATGCTGACATACAGCCCGGAAAAGCAATATGCATCCTATGGTCAGCTGATCATTCGGGTTAGCGATAGAGCAGCTGTTGCGACCATGATAGCGAAAGTACGCGAGTTTGCTGACCATAATGAACTAGATGGTAAGCTTAAAATCAAGCGCATGGAAATTGGCCCGTCGACAGATGCTAAAATCGAAGCGCGTTTCTCTGGTCCTGATCCTGTAGTACTGCGTAGGCTGGCTGATCAAGCTAAAAACCATCTGGCACAAGACGCTGGTGCATTTAATATTCGCGATAACTGGCGCCAGCGTTCTAAAGTACTTGAGCCGGCCTTTAATGAGCAAAAAGCAAGGAGACTGGGGATCAGTAAATCTGATCTTGACCAGCTATTGCTGACAAGTGTGTCGGGCAACACAGTGGGTTTATATCGGGATGGCACCAAAATGCTGCCGATTGTGGCCAGAGCACCCGAGGTTGAACGTCGCAACGTTGAAAACCTGGTTGACCTGCAAATTTTCAGCCCAGTGCTCAATGTGTATGTTCCACTGGGTCAGATCCTCGATGACGTCGAAGTCATTTGGGAAGACAGCCTGATAATGCGTCGGGATCGCAAGCGCACAATTACCGTCATGGCAGATCATGATGTGATCGGCAATGAAACACCGGCTAAACTGTTTGCCCGTATCCGTGCTGACATTGAAGCGATCGAGTTGCCGCAAGGCTATGAGATGCAGTGGGGCGGTGAGTTTGAGTCATCCAGCAAAGCGCAAAAAGCCATTTTTGGCTCACTCCCGCTCGGATACTTATCCATGTTTATCATTACGGTGCTGCTGTTTAATTCAGTGCGTAAGCCATTGATCATCTGGAGCACTGTGCCACTGGCTATCATAGGGGTAACCGCAGGGCTGGTCATATTTCAGGCACCATTCAGCTTTATGGCACTGCTGGGGCTGCTTAGTCTGTCTGGCATGTTAATTAAAAATGGCATTGTATTGATGGACCAAATCAATCTGGAACTGGATAGCGGAAAAGGCCCCTATCAGGCGGTGTTTGATTCCGGGGTAAGTCGTGTACGGCCCGTATCTATGGCGGCCGTGACAACCATTTTAGGTATGATACCGCTCCTGTTCGATGTATTTTTCAAATCCATGGCGGTGACCATTATGTTTGGTCTGGGTTTTGCCACCGTGCTCACTTTGATAGTGCTTCCCGTAATTTACTGTTTGTTCTTCAAAGTAACCGCACCAAAATAGCAAAAGGGCCGCAATGTGCGGCCCTTTTTCTAAGTTATTTTTTGAGAGACAAAGTCCCTTTCACCCTGCCTTTTGGCTTAGCGCCAGAGCGACTTTTCGGTCTATCACGATTTGCAGTATTATCACCGTGTGAATTGCCTGGGCGCTTACGCTTTTGCTCAGACGGAGACTTTCTGCTCGGCCCTCTGGCCACTGATTCACTATCTTGACGCGGTTTCGCAGTGTGACGCTGTGCACGTTTAAACGTATCCACAGACGCCTCTTCGGTTTTCGATGAACCTTCAATTGAAGCATTAATCTCTGCCATTTCAGACTCGCTCAGGTGGCGCCACTGCCCAGGCCTTAAACCGTTGAGGTTCACATTCATGATCCGCACACGCTTCAGTGTTTGTACTTCATAATCAAAGTACTCACACATACGTCGTATCTGACGATTCAGCCCCTGCGTTAAAACAATGGTAAACTGCCTGGCCCCGGTCTTTTTGACAAAACACTTTTTAGTCACGGTGCCAAGAATTGGCACGCCCGAGCGCATACCATTTATAAACGCATCGGTGACAGGCTTATTGACGGTTACCACATATTCTTTTTCATGATTGTTGCCAGCACGCAATATCTTGTTGACGATATCGCCCTCATTGGTCAAAAAGATCAGTCCTTCTGAAGGCCGATCTAAACGGCCAATAGGAAAAATACGTTCCGGATACTGAATGGCACTGACAATATTACTTTTTATTTTTCGCTCTGTTGTGCAGGTCACACCAACGGGTTTATTGTAAGCGATATATACCCGCTTAGGCTTAGCTTTGAGCGGTTTATTATCCACCAAAACAGTGTCTGCATCACTGACTTTCAAACCCATTTCGGCAACCTGACCGTTAACACTGACACGGCCGTCACTGATCAGGGTGTCCGCTTCTCTGCGGCTGCAAAACCCGGTTTCGCTGATATATTTATTTAGTCGCTTAGGTTCATTCATAAAGGGACACTTTTCTTTTCGTGTGCAATGAGTCAATACTGTCCGATATCCGGCAAACAGGCTCAGAGTCCGGGGTGCTTGACCAACGGGCAGTTACGGGGGGCGCATGGTAACAAAATTTCATCGCCAGTAGAAATATTTCATCAACAGGTGTGGCTTTAACTCAGCCAACGTTATGGCTTGCTCAATCGCTAATGACACCTGGAGCGTTATCCTTGGCTAAAAAGGTCGGAGACACCAAGTAGTTCGATTGTTTATTGTTAAGCAAACTAAACCCGCTAAAGTCCACGCCTGTCCAGTCAATTTTTTCGGCCAGCCATATATAGCGGTGCACATTATGTTGATTAATGACCACAAGTGGATAAGTAATCGATTGGTTGGTTTGCCAATAGGAATGACCATGGAACTTATCATACAGAGATAATATAGCCAGCCCACCCATGATGAAGTGACCACCGACGGAGGCCTGCAATTCACCCTTTTCAATCAACCTGAGCGTGTCATTAAGCCAGTCAAATCCACCAATGGCAACAAACGCCTGGCCTATCTCACCACGTTGCTTCACCGCACTTAGTGCACCCATTGCCATCAAATCTGATGCACTCCAAATTATATTTGTATTGGGGTAACGCTTTAGCAAACGCTGCGTTTTTTCCATCGCCTGGGTTTTTGACCAGCTTGCATAAATAGATTGTTGCAGGGCAACGCCCTGGCTGCCAAAAAAAGATTGTGCGCCTTGATTACGAGCATCCGACTCGCTGCCATAATGACCGTTGATCGCTAGCGCCTGAGGTTTAATTTTAGGTCTCTTCTCGCGTAATGAATCCGTCAAAGCCTGCGCCAGATCAGCGCCTGCACGAAAATTGTCAAAGTAAATCTCACCCAACCAGTTTTTATATTTCTGCCCGGGTTTGCCAATCTCAACCTGCTCAGGCCCATTAATGGTTTGCTCTAAGGTTAAGTACTGTATTCCGTACTTTTCTAGCAGGTCCAGATGTTGTTCAGCATTGCCGGGGTACAGCATCAATACAACGAAATCAGGTGTTGCTCGATACTCTAAGTATTTCTGTAGTTCTTCCAGCTGAATATAGCGACTGCCATCACCATAAATCACGTCCAATTTTACATTAAGCTGCTTACTGGCGGCCTGAGCGATAGATTCAACTTTATGCCAAAACGGTTCACCAGAAATCGACGGATTCACTAAAAGCACTGAAAAATCGGCTTTTGCCCAACTTAAAGGGGTGAAAAGCAACCCCCAGCTCAATAAAACACACTGTAACAACTTCACAATAAACAGCCTTTTTTATGTTACATATGACTAAGGCGCTGCACGCAACGCTTCAATAAATACTCAGCAGGGCCAGTTTTCTTCGCCCTATCAAGCAGTATAGCTAAAATCACCTGGAGCAGGGTTAGTGCCAGGAAAAACCCGAAATACTCGACACGAGTAAAGGACACCCTTGTTGCAGGAAAAAGAAAATGAAACACCAAAATCCCAACCATTGATTGCAACAAGTACAAAGACAGGGAATAACGCCCGACTATCGCTAATACCTGGCCAAGCTTAGGCCAAAGCTGGTGGATGGCTTGCATCAAAATCAGATAACATAGGGCCATAGGTATTGCAGCCAACCAATTCAATGTTTCCAACATCTGCCCCAGGATGGTTTCATTATTGGACCAAATTAACAAGGATGCGAGCACACTTCCCCACCACCAAGCCCACATCATCTTACCTGATACAAATGCCTTCCCTGAAAACCAGCCTCGTTCATATAGTTCCATCCCTAGTAGCATCAGACCCAGCGTATTCCATAAAGTAGCTAGCGGGATAAGAATGATCATCATGTTGAAATGGCTGATGTTCTCGCTCAGCAACTCGGCATAGCTTACCGGCAATGAGCTCAGTAAGGTTGCATACTCTGCACTTGATCTGTCAAAACCAGGCTCGCTAACAAGAATACTGAGTATCACAAGCAAAATAACCGGAAGGACTGTCAGTAGCGCCACGCTTAGCAATCTATGCTTCGCATCCAGCCACAATAGTGCCAGCAAGCCGGACAACGCATAATTCAGCAGAATGTCTCCGGGCCAGAGTAAGTAACCGTGTAGCACTCCAAATACGCCCAGAACACACAAACGAGATTTGATAACAAAGAGATTATCCACTCCCTTATTATGCGCTTTATACTGAATCACTAATGCAGCACCAAACACTAGGCAAAACAGGGTGCGAAAGCGTCCATCGGCAAACACAATGGTTAAAAGCGACAAAGCCGACTCCACCCCGTCACGTGTAACTGGGGACACATAGCCATATGCAAAGTTTGCCATGAAGAACAAGTTTGTCAGGCTCAGGCCTAACAATGCAAACCCTCTCAGACTATCAAGGTACTGATTTCTCACATCAATAAACGTGGTCGCGATACATGTCGGCCCAGGTAACTGCGGATGCATGAAAATCTGGCAAACTGTCATCTTCCATATTTAGCATCGCACAGGCCTCTTGTAATGCCCACCAGCTGCCACTTTCGTAAGCCCTGACTACATTTAATATATAATACAAGGTGTTTGATTTACCCAGCAGCGCATCATGGATCATCTCCGGAAAGGGCAATCGTCCAACTAACAGCTCCATCGGTTTATCCAAAATTGCGTCCAGTAAAGAAAACAACCCAGCCAGAAAGCTCATACCAGCAATGCCCGGTACGATTTGTTGTGCGATGAGTTCACAAAAACGTGAGCGTACGATACTAAGACGAGTCAACTCGGTTGGTTTATTGGTCGCCACATGAGCTGTCATGATCAGATTCACAAACTTAAGCACGCGTTCGTTGCCCAGATAAACCAACGCCTGCTTGAGGGATTCAATACGATTTTTAATAGGAAAAACCCCTGAATTGATCAACCGCAGTAGCTTGTAGGCCAGTGCCGTATCTTGAGCAAACAGCTCCGAAATCCGCCCAAGGTTCATATTCGGCTTCAACACTTCTGCGTAGATTAACATGACTATGGCGTAGTTGATTTCGATATCTTGTTGAGAAATCATCGTGGGCTTTGCGAAAAAATATCCCTGAAAAAAGGTAAACCCCATCTTTTTCGCTTCAACGAATTCTTCTTCGGTTTCTACCTTCTCGGCCAATAACTTCAGATTTTTACGTGTTTTTAGTTGCTCAATAAGTGGGCCAATTGTATCCAGCGGGCTTTCAACAAGATCGAACTTAATAAGCCGGACCAGTTTGAGAAAGGGCTCCCAGTCTTTGGAGTAATTAAAATCATCCAATGCCAGTCGATAGTTATTGTGAAACAACGACCTGACACGCTCGTAATTGTCTTTTGTCGGGGGGATCGTCTCCAACAGCTCAAGGATCACATCACTACTGGGCAGAAAATGTGCAAGTTCCTGACTGAGTGACTCTTCTCCAATGTTGATCAGAGCCTTTTTGCCGGAAGTCAGATATCGAGTGCCCAGATTGAGCTGGTTATCCATTATAAGGCGCGCTGTAGCGGCATCGTCAGCAATATTAGGGAAGCAATTTTGTTTACCATCTCGAAACAGCAATTCATATGCGACCACCTGTTTCTTCCTGTTAAAGATGGCCTGCCTTGCCACAAACACTTTCAAATCACTGCTCCCAGCTATCTACTGCTCAATTAATAGCACTTTTGTTTTATTAGTTTGTCTTAATGGGGAATATTTTAACCCCATTTCATTAGAAAAAAAATCAAACTAAAACATTAATGTATTAGGATAGTAGATAGCGGAGCGAGCAGGCAAACGCCTACTCATACAATTTTTCAATATATTGACTGGCAATAGTATCCCAACTAAAACGCTGCGCTCTGGCATTGCCCTTTATATCAAGGTACCTTTGCGGTTCATGCCTGTGTAGATCGAGCGCCTGCTTTAAGCCCTCAAGTAACTGTTCAGCCTGCTCAGACAGGTTGCGTCCACCGAACAGAAAGCCTGTTTCTTCATGTGCAATCGTGTCTTTTAGGCCACCAACCTGATGAGCAAGGCAAGGCTGGCCTGCACGCATTGCCAGCATCTGACTGATCCCACAGGGTTCAAACGAACTTGGCATCAGGAACAGGTCACCGAGATCATACAGATAATCGCCCAATGCCTGTCCATATCCTTGTAAGTACAAAACATTACTGTGACGGGCCATAACCTGAGTAAACAGATACTCAAGATGCGGATCGCCGGAGCCCAGAATCACCAATACCCCACCGTACTCATTGATCAAAGCCGCCACCTTATCCAGGACCAGTTGACCCTCTTTTGGCTGTCTGAGCAAAAGCGCCTTTTGGTCCGTTAAACGTCCAACACTGGTAACCAAAGGTCGACGAAATTGTCCATGCTGGCGCCATTGAATGACGCGCTGATGAGCAATGTAATGGGCAGGCATCAGCTCTGTGCGCTTGGACATCCATACAAACAGTGCCTCCTGGGCCAAATCACAGTAGTGGCTCAGCGAGATTTCTGCTCCCTGCTCTGCATGCGGGGAATAGATACACCCATTGAGAATACCTGCCAGCCTGCCTGCTCTGTCAGCTGCTTGCATATCATGCTCCAACCCCTCACCACCAAAGAAGCCACTTTCGTGATCGCTGCTTAGCTGTACTTCCTGACAGTAGGTTGGTGACACCAAGTGTACTTTATCTACGAGGTTTATTGCGGCGCGCATGGGATTAAAGCAATGGGGGTAAATGTGATCACATATCCGGCTACCGTCATAGCTCAGAGTTGGAAACCAGGATTCCAGACTGGAGTCATCATGCTTAAACGGCCGGATCCCCTGTAAAGCGAGATTATGCACTGTATAGACAGTTTTAATCTGTTTCAAATTCACAAAACGAGGGCTGAAAGTTTTAAGGACCGCCACTACAGCGGCGTGCCAATCGTGCAGATGCAGTACGTCAACGGGCCCTATCATCTCATGCTCAAGCAGCTCACTGACCGCAGCACAAAATAGAGCAAACTTATTGGCATCTGTTGCAAATGGCTGATCGCCATCATTACAATAAATGGCCCCATCATGCTGCGAGAACAAAGAGTGTGACACGACATATTGATCTACACCCGATTCACTTGCAACTCGCCAGAGTGTCGCGGTTTCTAAATGTTGCTTAAAAGGCACCGCAATATCTGCTACGAACTCCCGATTTAGTTCAAACTGGCCATAATCTGGTACGATAACAGAGCAACGAATACGCTGCTCTGCCAGTGCATAAGGAATGTCACGGATCACGTCCGCAACACCCCCAACTTTACAACTCGGCAAGCGGTCATTTTCCGCTGCCACCATAACTACATGCATGATTGTCCTTTTACGCCGTTTCCTGGTTCTGACCTGCCAACAGCTGTTGCTTTTCAAGTGCAACAAGCATATCACGGGTCACCAGCACTATGCCGTTTTTAGAGACTCTGAAGCCATTTCTTTTATCTTGCTCCTGATCATAACCAATCTCCATGCCTTCCGGAATGTGACAGCTGCGATCAATAATGGCATTTTTGATACGACAATGACGCTCAATCACCACACCAGGTAACACCACGGCACCTTCTATTTCACAATACGAATGTACATGAACATTTGAAAAAAGGAGAGATTTTCGTACTCTGGAGCCCGAAATAATACAGCCTCCAGATACCGTTGAGTCCACAGCCATACCGCGTCGTTCGTCGTCATCAAAAATAAACTTGGCCGGCGGTAGCTGCTCCTGGTATGTCCAAATTGGCCAGCTCGGGTCATATAAATCAAGCTGAGGTTGCGGAGACACCAATTCCATATTCGCTTCCCAGAACGAATCTATCGTGCCCACGTCACGCCAGTAAGGTTGACCCGGGTGGCTGGGATCACGAAACGGAAATGCAAATACATTATGCTCTTCAATAATGGCCGGAATGATATCATGACCAAAATCTCTGCCAGAACCTTCCCGCTCCGCGTCTTTCTTTAGCTGCTCAAACAAAAACTCTGTATTAAACACATAATTGCCCATTGAGGCCAGACAGACGCCGGATTTACCAGGGATCTCACTTGGCGCTGCCGGCTTTTCATCAAAACGTCGGACTCGCTTGTTCTCATCAACAGTCATAACACCAAAGGTATTGGCAGCATCCTCACACGGCACTTCGAGACAGCATACGGTCATATCAGCGCCGGTTTCGACATGCTTCGCCAGCAAAGCACCATAATCCATTCTATAAACATGGTCGCCAGACAAGATCATCACATACTTGGGCAGCTCATGACGAATAATGTCCATATTCTGGAATACGGCATCCGCCGTGCCGCAGTACCATTCGTCACCATATCGCTGAGACGCCGGTAAAATCTCAACTGACTCTCCCAGCTCTTTCTTAAAGTGGCCCCAGGCGCGGTTTACATGGCGGATCAAAGAGTGCGATTTGTACTGTGTCGCTATGCCAACCCGGCGGATCCCCGAGTTAATACAATTTGATAACGGAAAGTCTATTATTCTGTGTTTGCCTCCAAAATACACCGCGGGCTTTGCTCTCCAGTCGGTCAGCTCATGCAGCCTGCTACCACGACCACCAGCCAGGATCAATGCATAGGTTTCTCTGGTCAGGTTACTAATATATCGGTTTGCATAACTGGGCATTCATTATCTCCATTAAAAGTCTATCTACGATCTACTGCATTGGGGTTAAGCGCCAAATATCGTCACAATATTGTTGAATAGTGCGATCGCTAGAAAAACTGCCACTAGCGGCCGTGTTAAGTATGCTCATTCTCAGCCACTGCGACTGGTCCTGATAGGTTTCTGCTGCACGTTGCTGCGCATCCAGGTAGCTGTCAAAGTCGTGTGCAACCAACCAGGGATCGTGAGGGCTGCGGATCGCGGCAATGATGTCGTTGAAAATTCCAGGTTCAAACAAGTTGAAATGACCACTCTCCAGCAACGCCATAGTATTGCTGAGTGCCTGACTGGATTGAATGATGGCATTTGGATCATAGTGCTGTCGCACTTCCTCAGCTTGCTGTGCGGTAGCACCAAATAAGAAAAAGTTATCCGCTCCCACCTGCTCTCTAATCTCAATATTTGCACCATCCAGAGTGCCAATGGTAAGGGCACCATTCATCATAAACTTCATGTTCCCGGTACCTGATGCTTCTTTGCCCGCCGTTGAAATTTGCTGTGACAAGTCCGTCGCTGCACAGATCGTTTCCATGGCTGTTACGTTATAATTGGGAAAAAATGCGACTCGTAGAAGTGATTTAGCCTTGGCATCTTTATTAACGACATTCGCAACATTATTGATTAGCTTAATCACCAGTTTAGCCATTGCATAGCCTGGCGCAGCCTTACCACCAAACAACACGCAACGAGGCACCATACCTTGAGTATCGCCTCGGCGAATGCGGTCATATAAAGAAATCACATGCAGAATATTAAGCAATTGGCGTTTGTATTCATGGATGCGCTTAACCTGCACGTCGAACATCATGCTGGCGTCAAACTCCACACCGCAACGAGACTGCACCAGCTTTGCAAGTTTTTCCTTATTATTTTGTTTGACTGATTGCCACTGACTCTGGAACGCTTTGTTATCGTAGTAACGGCGAAGTGACTTGATTTCAGCGTAATCCGCCTGCCATTGTTCGCCAATCTTGCTGGTAATGAGTTCAGCCAATTCAGGGTTACAATAGGCAAGCCAACGTCTGGGCGTAACGCCATTCGTTTTGTTATTAAATTTAGCAGGCCAGAGCTGATAGAAATCATGAAACAGCCCTGACTTAAGCAGCTCAGTATGCAGTGCGGCAACACCATTTACCGAGAAGCTGCCCACAATTGCCAGGTAAGCCATACGGATCTGTGGGTGGTCACCTTCTTCAATGAGTGACAGCGCACGTTGCTTTTCCATATCCCCAGGCCACATCAGCGCCACTTCTGATAAAAAGCGCGCATTAATTTCGTAAATAATTTCCAGCAAGCGGGGTAACAGACGAGCAAACAACGACACTGACCACTTTTCCAGTGCCTCAGGCAACAAAGTGTGGTTAGTGTAGGCCATGGTTGAATTAGTGATTGACCATGCCTGATCCCATTCGAGTTCATACTCATCAATCAGCAGCCTCATCAGCTCTGCTACTGCAATACTCGGGTGAGTATCATTAAGCTGGAAAACATGAAGGTCAGAAAATTCACTAAAATCCGTACCATGTTGCTCAACCCACTGATGCAAGATGTCCTGCAAACTGGCACTCGACAGGAAATATTGCTGTCGGAGTCTCAGCTCTTTACCATTTTCACTGCTATCGTTCGGGTACAACACCATAGTGATCTGCTCGGCGAGGTTTTTCTTGGCTACCGCTTCAGAATAACTACCGGCATTGAATTCTTTTAAGTTAAATTCATCTGTCGCTTCTGATTTCCATAGACGTAAGGTATTCACCACCCCATTTCGATACCCCGGAATAGGCACATCATAAGGAACAGCCAGCACATCCTGAGTGTTCACCCACATGCGATGAGTACGACCCTGTTTATCCTTATGCGCCTCAACATGACCGAAAAATTTAATCACTCTGGCTTGCTCCGGCGCTGGCATTTCCCAGGGGTGGCCTTCACGTAACCAGTTATCTGGCTGCTCCACCTGAAAGCCCTGCTCCATTGACTGATTGAACATGCCGTACTCATAACGGATCCCATAACCAATCACCGGAAGAGCCAGTGTCGCACAACTATCCAAAAAACACGCCGCCAGACGTCCCAGGCCACCATTGCCCAAACCGGCATCATGCTCAGCTTGCTCAACATATTCAAACTCGGTGCAATATTCTTTCAGCGCTTCACGCGTTTGCTTCTCCAGATCCAAACTCAGCACCGCGTTACCTAACGCTCTGCCCATCAAAAATTCCAGTGACAAGTATGCGGCACGTTTACATTGGTTGTCGGCAAGATATTGATTCGTCGCTCTGCATCTTGCCACTAGCCGATCCCGGACGGTCAACGCCAAAGCCTGAAACAAATAGTGTTTAGAATCTCCGACTTTGTCACGCCCCAGGGTATAGTAAAAATGCCGCATCAAATCATCAGCCAGCGTGCTTTCATCTAGTTTTGGGGCTTCCTGCCAATGCTTTACAACACACACATTTGACGTTTTCTTAGTCATTCTTGAGATCCTCATTATGAGATTGATATACCCAGGCACTGTGTGCGCTCAGGGATTGAGTCTGTTGACTTTGTGCGATGGTTTCGGTGGGATGTACGGAGCTGAGTGAAAGCTGCCAGATAACACCCGGTATAGCGGGTAACTTCGCCTCCACGTCGTCACTGCCAGCATGTAATATCACCAATAAATTTTGCTTTCTGAGTGTATCCGTCAACATATAGATCAGCGTTTTATTATTGCTGTCATGCCAGTCTCCCTCAGACATTGGGCGTGCATCTTTGTTAAACCAGCTAATGTTAAATCGTTCGTCTTGGGTATGGATATAAAATGGGTGATGGAATATTGCATAATGACACCTAATTTCCTGAAGCTGGGCTATCAAGGCACTCAAGGCACTTTCCTGGTCATCATCCCAGTCTTTCTTTAAACGTCGATTCTGAGTCAGTCGTTCAGAAATATTCTGCGGCCAGCTCAACCAGTTAATCTCATTGTCCTGACAATACGCGTTATTATTACCTTGCTGAGAGTGCGCAATTTCCGAACCAGCTGCTAGCATCGGTACACCTTTTGACATCATTAGCGTGATCAGGGCACTTTTTTGGATTTGATGCCTCAGTGCCAGTATGTGTGCTTGTTCCGTCTGGCCTTCTATTCCGCAATTAAACGAGATATTCTCGCTGTGACCATCACGGTTCTCCTCACCATTGGCAAAGTTGTGCTTTTGTTCATAACTCACCCAATCAGCGAGTGTAAACCCGTCATGACTGGTGATAAAATTAACAGAATTAAGCGGCCCGCGTTGATTGTGTTCAAACAACTCATGAGAGCCATGCACACGTTTGGCAAGTTCAGACAGAGTGCCCGCATCTCCACGCCAGAACCGTCTCACCGTATCCCGATATTTGTCGTTCCATTCACGCCACGGAGAGGGAAAGCCGCCTAACTGGTAGCCGCCCGGGCCAACATCCCAAGGTTCGGCAATTAACTTAACTTTACTCAGAACAGGATCTTGTGCGATCGCCTGCAAGAAGCTGTGTTGCGAATTGAAGCCGTGCTCCGTGCGGGCCAATATCGTTGCCAAGTCAAATCTAAATCCATCGACCCCCATATACTCAACCCAGTACCTTAAGCTATCCATAACCAGCTTTAGAGTAAAAGGATCGTCGATGTTAAGGGTATTTCCACAGCCTGTATCGTTGATATAATGTGCCTGTTCTCCCACCATACGATAATACCCGGTGTTATTTAGTCCTTTGAGTGATAAGGTTGGCCCGTCTAGCCCGCCTTCTGCTGTATGGTTGTATACAACGTCCAGGATCACCTCAATGCCAGCAAGGTGGAACTCGCGAACCATTTGCTGAAACTCGCTAATTTGCCCTTCTACCAAAAAGGCTTTATGCGGTACAAAAAAGCTCAACGAGTTATAACCCCAGTAGTTCTTCAGCCCCTTGGTCGTTAAAAACTGTTCAGAGATAAAAGCATGACATGGCAGCAGCTCCACCGTTGTGACACCCAGGCTGGCAAGATGAGCAATAAAGTTGCTGTGGCTCAGGCCCAGAAACTTGCCACGCAACGGCTTAGGCACAAAGTCACAGTGCTTAGTCGCGCCACGTACATGACATTCATAAATAAGGGTTTTTGACCATGGCACGTGTGGTCTCTGGCCATCGTATCGGGCAATGTCTATAACTCTGGATTTGGGCATATCCACCGCATTGTCACTTTCGTTAAGGGTGCCAACAGGCAAATGACAAAAGTGGCGCTCACTCCAGGTAAATTCCCCCTGAAAATCTTTACAATATGGATCTAACAGTAATTTATTTTGATTAAACAGCAGGCCCTGTTCAGGCGCATAGGCACCGTCTGCACGATAGCCATATAATGTCCCCGCACGCAGTGGAGAAACAAATACAGACCATAACCCTCCCTCATGACGATACATAGTGACCTTAGCAATTTCGCTATGGCCACTTTGATCAAACAGGCAAAGTTGCATCTGAGTGGCCGCCGGTGCATACACAGCAAAGTTGACCCCTTGTTCATGCAAAGTACTACCTAATGGTGAGGGTTGACCCCTGTGCGACGTTAACATGGCGTGGCAGCACTCAAATATTGTAAGTAGATAGTGCTCAATGGGCCTATGGTGATTTCAATACTATGTTCAAAGCCGTGACTGGCAATGGCCTTGCTTTGTATCATTTGCTGTTGATGGGCAACTGGCGTGGTACCACTTCCATACAGGCTGCTTTCGTCAGAGTTAAACACCACCTGATATATGCCACTCTTGGGAACACCAATCCGGTAGCTATGCAGCACCTGCGGCGTAAAGTGACTAACTACCACGACAAGATCAGAGCTGGATTTACCAAAACGTGCGAAACTCAAAATTGACTGTTCACCATTGTGACAGTCTATCCACTGAAACCCACAAGGCGAATTGTCTAGCTCATACAAAGCAGGAGTGTTTTTATATAAATGATTGAGTGATTTGACGGTCTGATAAATCCCCTGATGAGCAGATGATTCCAGCAATGACCAATCCAGCGTCGTGTTATGATCCCATTCAGTGCGAGGTGCCAATTCACTGCCCATAAACAACAGTTTTTTGCCCGGATGAGCATACATAAACCCATAGTAGGCTCTCAAGTTAGCAAATTGCTGCCAATCGTCGCCTGGCATTTTGCTCAGCAATGCCCCTTTGCCATGTACGACTTCATCATGGCTCAGCGGTAAAATATAATTTTCCGAGTACGCATACGCCATGGAAAAGGTCATTTCATGGTGGTGATACTTCCTGTGTATTGGATCTCTTTGCATATAGCTCAGACTGTCATTCATCCATCCCATGTTCCATTTGAAGCCGAATCCCAACCCATTGTGGTCAACAGCTTGCGTGACTCCAGGCCAGGCCGTCGACTCCTCAGCCACCATCATAATATGTGGGTGCCTGCCATAGCTGCGGGTATTGACCGATTGAATACAATCGATCGCACCAAGGTTTTCCCTGCCCCCAAACTGATTAGGGACCCATTCGCCATCATTGCGCGAATAATCGAGATACAACATGGAAGCTACAGCATCCACTCTGAGGCCATCCAGCTTAAATACATCAAGCCAGTAATTAGCATTAGAAAGCAGATAACTTTTTACTTCCGGGCGTTCATAGTTATAGATATAAGTATTCCAGTCGGGGTGATAACCCTGACGGCTATCTGCATGTTCATATAAGTGGGTGCCGTCAAATCGATGCAAACCATGCGGATCCGACGGGAAGTGACCTGGAACCCAGTCGATCAAGACGCCCAGTTCAAGCACCGCACATTGATGTATAAAATAACGAAAATCGTCAAGACTGCCGAAGCGGCTAGTCGGCGCAAACAGCCCGACTGGCTGATAACCCCAGGAACCATCAAATGGATACTCACTGATAGGCATTAGCTGAACATGAGTAAAGCCCAGTTCCTTAACGTAAGGCAATAAGTCATCAGCCAGCTCGCGATAAGTCAGATAACGGTTATCCTCTTCTTCTCTGCGTTTCCAGGAGCCCAGGTGCACTTCATATATCGCTATCGGGGCATCAATGGCATTGCGCTTTCGGCGCTGTGCCTGATCGGCATCACTCACTGTCATACACTGCTGAGCAGGCTGAATCACACTCGCGGTACCGGGCGCTTGCTGCATCTTAACGGCATAAGGGTCCGCTCGTTCCGTCACTTCGCCATCCACACCGACGATGGCATATTTATAACCCTGCTCGCCCGTAAGATGAGGTATAAATAAATCCCACACACCACTGGCAGGATGAAAACGCATAAAATGCTGAGAAGGCTGCCAATGATTAAACTCGCCAATCACAGACACACTGCACGCATTGGGTGCCCAAACACAAAACTGTGTACCATTACAGCCTTGATGAGTAATAGCCCTGGCGCCAAAGTGAAGGTAACCATGTTCCAGCGAGCCTTCATTAAATAAATACATCGCCGACTCATCCAACGCACTGCTGAAGTCGTAGGCGTCTCGGGTTGTAATAACCGTATCAATAAATTCAACGGTTAAGTGATACCCCGACGATACTTTGCGGTCAAACTCAACGACAAACAGAGCTGATTGCCCTATGCGCTGCATGACTGTCGAGTGGAGTCCGTCATTCACTGACACAGCCAGGGCTCCGGGCATATACACCCGTATAATTGAGCCCTGCCCGGCAGGGTGTAAACCAAGAAAAGAGAAGGCATCACGAAAGCACCCGGCATCGAGTGCCGAAATTTGTGCTGCGTAGTCGAGGGTTACAATGGGCGATTTACTTGCTGAATTCATGCCTGCTCTCTAATCCTTTTTATCTCTGCCATTAAATGACGGTTCTGTTCTAAAGTCTGTTCGGCTGGTGTCGCCAGGCGGCGGCGCCAGTTGGGATATTCGCGGTCGGTGCCCGGAATATTCACTGGCAACGGTTGTTGTTCCAGATCATCAAGCTGAATAGCAAGCAACTTACTGGGGCTGGCTGCGAGTTTTTTCAGCAGTGCACCATATATGCTGTGAATATCCGAATGCTGCTGTGAGGCGAATGTGTCATTTATCCCTAACCATGCTAATAAGCTGGCCTTATCATCCTCTCTTGCCATCGACATTTGCGTGGCTTCTTGTTCGCTGCATAGCTGGTAGTCTTTCCTAATTAGAATATCATTGTGCGTCCACCAAGCATTAAATGGCGCAACATCATGATTGGCAACCATTAACAATGTGTCAGCACGATACTGCTCGGAGGGTTTAAAGTGACCCTGCTGATCTTTGGCAAAATACATCAAAATATTACCGTAGAGGTTCGCCTCACTCATGGCTGATGACACCTCAGGTGGCACTATCCCCAGATCTTCCCCTATCACCATGGCTCGATTCAGATGAGATTCAATTTTTAAAATTGCTAAAAGGTGTTCAAAAGGGTAGTACACATAACAGCCATCCGGTTTTCCCTGAGATTCAAAACACCACCATAAACGCCGAATAGCCATGACGTGGTCGATCCGAAGTGCGCCAAAAGACGCCATATTGCTTCGAACTAGAGAACGGAAATAGGCATAGTTTTGCTTTTGTATTTTAATCGGGTTGAGTGCAGGTAAACCCCAATTCTGACCTGTTTCAGCCCATGGGTCAGGTGGTGCACCAACATCTGCACCGAATGCAAAAAGAGACGCATTTTCAGCAAACTCGTAGCCTCCCTTAGCACAGCCTACAGCCAGATCATTAATCAGGCCAATGGCCATCCCCGCTTGGGTTGCATGTTGCTGACAGGCCTGAAGCTGCTGATGGGCCAGCCACTGTAAAAACCACTCCCGATCCGTGAGCGCGCTGACGTTCAGATCATGCATTCTATTGTTTTTAAATGCTCGCACAGCCTCCCTAACATCGGGCATATCAATACATTCGTAATACAATTGAGTGAATATGGCATATTTCACTTCAGCAACGGCACTGTAATCAATGTACTGCGCCTGAGAATCAAGAGGAGCCGGGCAGCAAGCGTCGCTCACGTTAACCTGATAATGATCGCGGAACATTTCAACAGCCCAGTCCAGTGCAATATACAAGGGGTTAATCAAACACCGATGGGAGGGGCTGTACGGGCTTGCACGCTCAGGCTCAGATTCAAACAGTAAATGTAGCGGGTTCAGCAAAACAAAATCACAATGCTTAGCCGCAGCACCACGGAGTAATTGATATAGGTCGCGAAAATCACCAACACCATGATTACGGTCACTACGTAACGTATAAAGCTGCAACGACAGGCCCGTTCGTTTTAACTGTTCCTGATCTAAGGCGTAACAACGCTCGGGGACTGACCATAACTCAGTTATTTTCGTCTCAAAGGGGCCTTCTATTTGCGTCTTATGGTAACCAACAGGCAGCGCCCCAATTTCGATTTTCACATCTAAATAAGTTTCGCCGTTGTAATGATAATCCCCGACCACTTCGGCTTCTGACAAGGCGCAGCTGTGGCATATTGATAAATCGGGTATCTGAATAACAACAGATGCATTTCGGGCTGACTCGGGTATTTTTAGCGAGAAGCCTCCTGAGTGGGCATCAGCCAATACCACTTCCCCCACAACGTCAAACCAGCGCTTGATATCTAGCGCAAAGTTTAACTCTGCGATGCCCGAACTATGTCCCGTGTCTACGCCACAACAACGCAATGCACTGACCCTAGTTGCATGGTCGAAATAAACGTGTTCACCATTATATTTGGTGTAATCAAAGCCTATTCCATGCAAGTAAAATAGTTGCTCCAGCCCTTGCATTGCGTTAAGCCAGCTTATGAGTATCTACGACGCTATTTTGCGTGCCAAAGCCATTAGGCACGTAGCCGTCGGCCTGATCATCATTATCCCAATGCTCACCGTTGATCAAATATCTGAAATGGTATTCTTGCCCTGTCGGTAAGCGGTGTTTCAGCTTAAATCGTTTGTCTTTTTTATTAAACTTCATCGTTAAAGGTTGCCAATCATTGAACTCTGCAACGAGTTCCACTTTGATTGCTTCAGGATGAGTGATTTCAAACGTGACTTCTGCTTCGTTTTTTGTTTTGAAAAAACGCTTAGTTAACATTGTGGGCTCCAAAAAACCGCTAGGTTGTTTATCCTTGCCACAGTGCCGTGCCCGTTACAGCTAGACTAACGGTTGCTGTGAAACTACAAAGCATAATTGCTTATTGTCTACGTACAGTATGTACGCTTCATTACAGTGCAGTGACAGTCCAGCCTTGCACTAATATGGTGACTTTCACTTAGAAAGCTGGCACAACTGCCTGTATCTTAGTATACGGGCAATAAACGCGCCAAAACTTGTTAAAAAGTTAGGTGAGAACTATTCTCGTGTAAAGTGAATTTAATTGATACTTGATCTTAAACACACCACAGTTGTATTAATTTATTAGAATACCCCCTGGCACTGAGCTACGATTGAAACCACATGAATTAGGTGTAAAACATGTCATACTTAGGGCTTATTTATAGTATACTTACTGCTCCTGGCAGGGACGAATTTCTTTAGGTAGGTGGATACGCTCAATCATGCAAAGTGTTTTTAAAAATATAGCAACCTGTATTGTCTGTTTTGTTGTGATTGGCATTGTTATTAGCTTGCTGTTTACAAAACATGTGGTCGACATCCAGACTGGTCGCACCACTATGCCGGTATCTAATCAACCCACCAACTCCCAGTCAGAACATACCCCCTGGTATGCTTTCCTGTTTGCTGAACAACGATTTTTGTTAGTAAAAGACGAAGCACATGTATTGCTGAAGCACGATCAATCAACATTCACCTCAGCTCCCGTAAAACAGGTCATGAAGCGTGTACTTTCTTCGCCAGTCTTGTTGCTACTTGTTATGGGAATGCTGCTCTTAACGCTGAACAAACTACGGGAATTAAGGCAACAACATGCCCGAGCTAAAGCGCTTACCGATATTAACCAGGATCTCAAAGACATCATTAGTGGCCTTGAGATTGATTACAAAGCCTTGCCGATCGGTGGCTCTGTTGCTCAAATCAGCCATGCAGTTCATACCATTGCAAGCAATATTCAACGTATCAAAATTAAAACCGACAGCCATGTCTTTCAGGACAAACTAACAAAACTGATAGACCGCCATGCCTATATCGAACACATCAGTAACGAGTTGGCTATGGCAGAACAACAGCAAAGTAAATGTGGCCTGCTATTTATCGACCTGGATGGTTTTAAGCAAGTTAATGATTCGTTCGGACACAGTTTTGGCGACGAGATACTGATCCAGGTTGCCGAGCGTTTATGCCAGGTCGTACGCCAATACCAATTACAGGCGCTGCATGCCGTGCATGGGCTCGATCAAAACCTGTCCAGACTCGGCGGCGATGAGTTTTCTATCTTTATCCCGGAACTCAAAGACACAGGCTTTTGTACTGAAGTAGCTCAAACCATACTTGGGGAAATTGAACGCGATTTTGTCCTTGGCAATAAACTGGTAAAAATCAGCGCCAGTATCGGTATTGCCGTATACCCAGACAGTGCAGCGACACCGAATGCACTACTACAAATGTCTGATGTCGCTATGTACCGAGCCAAAACGGATGGCCGGGGAATTTTCCGCGTTTACTCCCCGGAAATGGGCAACAAAATTCGTCGCTACCACTACCTGCTGGAAGAATTACGTTTGGCAATTGCTTCTCAGAATTTTCATTTGTCGTTTCAGCCAATTGTGCATGTTGAAGATTGCTCCATTGACTACTTTGAAGCACTCGCCAGATGGCACCACCCTATTGAAGGCCTGATCCCACCGTCTGAGTTTATTCCCATTGCGGAAGAGTCCAACCTGATTTTGGATTTGGGTGATTGGATCCTGCTTGAGTCTTGTAGACAAATGTCTGCCTGGCACAATGCCGGCATGAAGCGAGTAAGAATTTCAGTTAACGTCTCTGGTATCCAACTCAAGCACCGCGCTATTTTTGACTGGGTAATGGCCGCGTTAGAAAAAACAGGCTTACCACCCACTTCACTAATGCTTGAAATCACCGAGTCAACACTCATAACCGCCAGTAATGAAATCATTGCTCAGCTCGAGCGTTGCCGCTCTGCCGGTGTAACTATTGCTATCGATGACTTTGGTACCGGGTTTAGTTCACTCAGTACGCTTGCCGATCTACCCATAGACGTCATTAAAATTGATAAACTGTTTATTTCACAGGCCAAGGACAACCCGAAATACTACAAGATCCTCAATTCAATCAGCGAACTGGGTGCACAACTTGACCTTAAAATTGTGGCAGAAGGTGTTGAACAGGTCGAACAGTTTGAATTGGTCAAGCAAATGGGGATACGCTGCGTACAAGGCTATCTGGTCAGCCGCCCGGAAACCTCCAGCCGCGTAGGCAATAAAGTACTGAAAAGCAATATGAACCACATTGCATCCACCGGTACCAGTGTGTGGCTGCCAGAGTCCAGCTAACAATGTGGATTCACCTCAGCGCTTAAACTTAGTCTCTAAAATTACCGAAGACGTAGTCCGCTCAACGCCTTCCAGGTTCCCTATGTCATCGAGCAACTGACTGAGTTGCTCCAGGCTTTGCGCCTCAACTTCTGCAATCATATCGTATTCGCCACTGATGGCATATAAAGCCGAAATGTTGTTAATTTGCTTTAGTGCATTATTTGTTTGTGCAGTTAACTTCTGGCGGACCTTAATTGAGACATGAGCCGCAACCTGAGATTCCTGATACTGCCTGCCCAGCTCAACACTATAACCCTGAATAACGCCACTATGCTCTAGTTTTTGCAATCGGCTTTGCACTGTGGTTCTGGACATATCGAGAATTCTTGCCAACTCTGAAATGCTGGCACGGGCATTTTTCCTCAGCTCAGAAAGTAAACGTTCGTCTTGTGAATGAATCATTGTGAAAACTTAAATCGTCATTTTGACTGTTATTTTAATCATTTTATTTATTTTTGCACTGCAAATTGACAACGCAACGCGTAATAATGACAAAAAAGCGGGAAAAGCGAGTTTGTCTGTTGCAAATGAGCGCTTAATAGATCCCTGAGATATATAGTTTTTAAAGAGGAAGTCGTCATGCAAGTGAATCGCGAGCTGTTTAACGAAGTAATGGTACCTAACTATAATCCGTCTGAAGTGATCCCGGTTAAAGGTAAGGGTTCACGTGTTTGGGACCAAAAAGGCGACGAGTACATCGATTTCGCTGGAGGTATCGCCGTAAACTGCCTTGGTCATTGTCACCCGGCACTCGTAAACGCGCTGAAAGAACAAGGTGAGAAAATCTGGCACCTGTCTAACGTCATGACCAACGAACCAGCCCTTCGCCTGGCGAAAAAGCTCACTGACGCAACCTTTGGTGAGCAAGTATATTTTGCAAACTCAGGGGCCGAAGCAAATGAAGCGGCATTAAAACTGGCACGTCGCTGGGCCATTGACAATTACTCAGAAGAAAAGACACAAATCATCGCCTTCAACAAAGGCTTCCATGGTCGTACCTTCTTCACTGTAACCGTAGGTGGCCAGGCAGCATACTCAGATGGTTTTGGGCCAAAGCCTCAGGATGTCACACACGTTGATTACAACGATCTTGAGACCTTCGCCAAGCTTATCTCTGATAAAACCTGTGCGGTTATGATGGAACCACTTCAGGGTGAAGGCGGTATCATCCCACCAACGAGTGAATTTATTCAGGGTGTTCGTGAACTGTGTGACAAGCACAACGCCCTGCTGATCTTTGACGAAGTACAAACTGGTGTTGGACGCACGGGCGATCTTTATGCCTATCAGGGTCTTAACGTAACTCCAGATATCCTGACTACAGCAAAAGCACTAGGTGGTGGTTTTCCAATTGGTGCAATGCTAACAACAAAAGATATCGCTAAGCACCTGAAAATTGGTACTCATGGTTCAACCTACGGCGGTAACCCGTTGGCATGCGCCGTTGCTGAAGCAGCATTTGACACCGTCAATGACGTGCAGCTGCTGGCTGATGTTAAGCATAAAGAGCAATTATTCCGCGATGGCCTAGCTGCCATTAATGAAAAATACAATGTATTTAGTGAAGTACGCGGTAAAGGCCTACTGCTTGGTGCTGTATTGAATGACAAATTTAACGGCCGTGCCCGCGATTTCCTGGTCGCCAGCGGCAAACATGGCTTGATGGCTCTGGTTGCAGGCACCAATGTTGTTCGTTTCACACCTTCTTTGGTCATTCCGGATGAAGATATCCAGGCTGGTCTGGCTCGCTTTGAGCTGGCTGTAGCGGACGTTGTAAACGGTTAATTGAGAGGGGCGCGTCAGCGCCCTGTTCAAATTATGCAAGTACTCAGACCCATTTCAAACAAAGACTTTGCAGCTTTGAAAACCATCGCGATTGAATCTGGTTATGGATTCACGTCGCTGCCGGTGGACGATGATTTGCTGAGCAGTAAAATTGCACGCTCAGAGCAGAGCTTTGATAAAGCAGTTAAGCAACCGCAGGACGAAGGCTACTTATTTGTCCTTGAAGACAGTAATACGGGTGAAATCCTGGGCACAACCGCGATAGAAGCCGCAGTTGGTATGCAAACGCCTCTGTATCACTATCATTTGGGCAAAACAGTCCACCATTCACGTACTCTGAATGTCTACAACACAGTTGATATACTGAGTATGTGTAATGACTATACAGGTGCCTCCGAGATTTGTACCCTTTTCCTCAGAGAAGCGTTTCGACAGGGCCTTGCTGGCCGCTTTTTATCTCGCTCTCGTTTTAACTTTATGGCGTTACATGCTGACCGTTTCAGTGATACGGTGATTGCAGAGATGCGTGGTGTCAGCGATGAAGATGGACACTCTCCTTTCTGGCAATGGCTACAGGAACATTTCTTCAGCATCGAATTCCCGCAAGCGGACCATCTAGTTGGACTCGGAGACAAAGTTTTCATCAGTGAACTGATGCCTAAATACCCTATTTATGCCAACTTACTTAGCAAAAAAGCGCAAGCCGTCATCGGTCAGGTACATGAAAAAACCAAGCCAGCCCTGCGTCTGTTAGAAAAAGAAGGCTTTGAACACCGGGGCTATGTAGATCTGTTTGATGCAGGCCCAACCGTCGAGTCCAGATTACATAACATCAAAACAGTACGAGAAACCAAACGTGGCAAAGCACAAATTGTGGACTCAGGTGAATTAGACAGCGTGAATGATGAAACCTGGTCAGTATCCAATTGTCGCTTAGCAGATTTTCGCGCCACCTTTGATACTCGTGTCAACTGGTGTGCTAAAACCAGCTCATTCAGAATCACTGCAGACATTGCATCTGCACTGAAGATTGTTGACGGTGAAGAGATCAGCGGATTCTTACTGTGAAATACATTCGAGCGTCAGGGCAGTAAAACACATTTTGCACTACCCTGATGTTCCAACCGATTTAAACAATTGCGTCGTGCTTAGTCGTAATATTTAACGCGGCTAAGCCGCCATTTTAAGGATTGTCATTATGCACAACAATGTAGATAGCTTATTTGAAAAACTATGGAATAACTACCTTGAAGTTACTCCATCTGCAGTTAAAGTCCATGAACTGCTTGGTTCTACGCAGCAAGATGATGTGATCAACGACCACATTGCCCTGCGTACCTTTAACCATGAAAAAATTGGCCTAGAAAAGCTAGCTGCGCATTTCAAAGCGGTTGGCTATAAAGAGTGCGGCGAATATCATTTCGAAGCCAAAAAGTTATACGCCAAGCACTTTGAGCACAGCGATCCGACTAAACCAAAAGTATTCATTTCTGAGCTTTTAGTAGAAAAGTGTTCACCAGAGCTGCAAACTATTGTTGACGCACTTGTCGAGCAAATCGATGAGACGGCAGTAACTGCTGAAAACTTCCTGTACTCAGGCACACACTGGCAAGTTAGCCACGAAACCTACAAGCAACTTTTAGCTGAATCTGAATATGCAGCATGGATGGCGGCTTGGGGTTACCGCGCAAACCACTTCACTGTAAGCATCAATCACCTGAGCAACTTCGAAACCATTGAAGCCGTAAATCAGGCCCTGAAAGACGCCGGATTTGAACTGAACGCATCAGGTGGCGAAATCAAAGGTTCACCAGAAGTGTTACTTGAGCAATCCTCTACGCTTGCTGACCAGCATGCGGTTGCTTTCAGCGACGGTGAATTCAGCATCCCAAGCTGTTTCTATGAATTTGCCCTGCGCTACAACAAGCCAGATGGCGAAATTTACACAGGCTTTGTTGCGGCGTCAGCTGACAAGATTTTCGAAAGTACTAACGCGCGTTAAGCGTATTATCACAGTAACTTGTCAAAGCAGTCATTCGACTGCTTTTTTTTGCCTGAGTCGTTCGACTGCTCACTAAAGCGCCTTAACAAACTATTTCCCCTGTCAGATCAATCCGGCGCAGTAAAAACTATGCCAGTATATAGCGATACCCCGGTTGTCTCAGCACGCATTTAAGACTAAGTTTTCAGCTGTCGTTAGACAACCTTAACGAAACTGTCATTTATGTGAGCTAGCGTAGATGTTGTGTAGCTGACAACGTATTGCGGTCATGACAGTGAAACTGCCTATGAGGTGCAGCTGTGAATATTGAACCTAAGTTAAGTGTACTACTAAATCGCCAGATGTCGGTCAAAGCCCCGATGGAACATCCGGCATTGGATGACAAAAAAGCGTATCGAAGAGCACTGAAGTACTGGCAAAATGAGCTGCTACACGTACAACAAGCCTATTATCATCAGGATCGCCGCGCGTTGATTGTCTTCGAAGGCTGGGATGCGGCCGGTAAAGGCGGTGCAATTCGCCGTATTACTGAACGACTCGACCCAAGAGGTTATCAGGTATTCCCCATTAGCGCACCAAAACCAGAAGAGCAGAGCAGACATTATCTCTATCGTTTCTACAACAAACTCCCTAAAGCAGGTACACTGACTATTTTGGATCGCTCCTACTATGGCCGGGTGTTAGTTGAACGCATTGAAGCGTTTGCCACGCAGGGTGAATGGCAGCGCGCTTATCAGGAAATTAATGAATTTGAGCGCCTGCTCGATGACGACAAAGTAAAAGTCGTTAAGCTGTTCTTGCATATCAGCGCCGAAGAACAGCTAAAACGCTTTGAAGAGCGCCTCAATAACCCTTATAAGCGCTGGAAACTAACGGAAGAAGATATTCGCAATCGCAACAGGCGTAACGATTATGAGCAGGCTATAGATGACATGTTTGCTCAAACCGACACCCAACAAGCTCCCTGGCACCTGGTACTCGGTGAGCATAAATGGTATACCCGGGTAGAAGTATTGAAAACGCTGGTAAAAACGCTTAGTGAGGGAATCGATACGACTCCCCCACCGGTGGACCCGAATGTGGTCAGGCTAGCAAAAGCGCATTTAGGCATTAACCACAAGAGGAAGGACTAATGGAAAGAGCAGATGTACTCGGTCAGTACTTTGACCAGCATGACGGGACTCACCCCAACATGGCGTTACCCAAGCACAGCAAAATGGCGGCCAGCGCATTTCGCTTTTTCCGCGGCAGTGCTCCTTTGATGTATCGGGATATGGCAAATGACGTCATTACACTGCCCCACTCACTATTTGAGCTTCCCCTTACCAACGTACTGGGAGATTGTCACGCCAGCAACTTCGGCTTCTTAAGCGAAGAAGGCTCACATGGTGAGACTTTGGTTTTTTCACCTAACGACTTTGATGACGCCTGTGTTGGTCATGCGGTTTGGGACTTGTTTCGATTTTTGGTCAGCTTGCCTCTGGCGCAGCAAGAAGGTGTCCTGATCCAAAGCAGCAGCGAAGATATAAAGCTCAGACAAAAACCCCTGGCAGATAAAGCACAAGTGCTTCAGGCCCAGCACACTTTCATTGACAGCTATGTGGCCACTTGTGAAGCGTCTTTGCGCGGAGAAAACAATAACCAAAGCGCTCTTACTCAGTTCAGTCAGGAGCACATTTTACATAAACGCTGGCAAAAGGGCTTACAGCGCCTGGTTGGAGGCGCCGCCTTCAATCTCAAAAGCAGCCTGGCGAAAGAGGTCGATCTAAACAATCCCCCGCTCAGATTTAAGGAAGATGATGAAAAGTTCTCACGGCTACATGAAGATTTTCGCACTACATTAATCGAATATTTCAGGCCTTATGTCGACGATGAGATCATCGACTGCGTTGAACGCCTGGATGCAGGAACAGGTTCAAACAACCTAAAACGTTATTACCTGCTGGTTGGCCCTAAATTTTGTTCATCTGCAGAGCTGTATCACATTGTTGAAGTCAAACAGCAACAACTTGCAGCTCCATTGCACTATTACACCGACCTAAGCCCGACCAACCGGCTAAACCATGCTCACCTGACCGTCAATTGCCAGCGCAAGATGCAACGTCGGCCTGACCTGGTTTTGGATGATGCCCTGTGGCAAGGCACTCACTGGCTGGTACGCTCTCGCCATCATGCACGCGTTGGCATTGACCCCGAGCATATTGTGCTTGGCAAACGCGCCGCACAGAGAAGCGGCTTAAGTCAATATGCTGAAGCCTGCGCTACAGCACTTGCTTACGCACACATGCGTGGCGATCGTCGATCACTGATGTTTCAGCAAGTCGTCGCTGATATTTTACCCGTGGCCAAAACCGAGCTAGTCAACGCCGCAAATCTCTATGCCAGTCAGGTAGAACAAGACTGGGGACTATTTTGCTCACTCAGAAAGTAAATTCTTTGGCATAGTCACAACCAAAAAGTCACCAGCCAGACGCAGAGTCCCCTGATAATGTGTTCTGGCTTCATGCTCTACGCTATCGAGCATCCCTTCACCATGATAACGAACACTAAAATGGGTAAGCGTCAAAGCCGGTATATTGTGTTGTTGTGCAAACAAAGCAACACGCTTAGCATCACTGTGGCCGGTGTGTGTGCCAACTTTCATAAGATCTGGGTGAGTAAATGTTGCCTCGTGAACCAGCATATCGATGTCGCCGCAATAACCTGATAATAAAGCCGGCTTTTCATTGTCACCACAAATAATCACGACTCTTGGACGCCAACTAGGAAACGCATACGAAGCAGCTGACAAATGACGGCCTTTATAAATCACATCCTCCCCTTTTTGGAGCAAGTTATAATGTGCGCCACTCGCAACCCCTTCAAGCTGCAATTGTTTGACCCGAAGTTTTCGAGGGATCAGAGTTTCCTTAATCTTAAAGCCAAAGCTCGGCACCCGGTGCTTAAGGGGAATGATTTCAATATTGCAAAAGCCAAGACAAATAGACTGATCACTTTGCTCTATTGCCATCGTATTTAAATCAAATGGCAGCGTGACCTGGGTAAGCGCCAGTGTAGACATGACAAACTGAATAACAGCCTGCGGTGCAATCAGACAGACAGGCTCAACTCTGCCAGACATGGCCATCGATGCCAGTAACCCGGGCAGGCCGTAACAATGGTCGCCATGGAGGTGACTAATACAAATCACACTCAAGTGATAAGGAGACAAGGTCGACTTTAAAAGTTGGTGCTGAGTAGCTTCACCACAATCCACCAGCAACCAGGACTTGGTTTTATCAAAACTGACGCCTGTTGCAGAGACATTTCTGCTCTGGCTCGGGCTACCTGACGAGGTCCCTAAAAAATGTAAATGCAAAACTACTCCAAAATATCAGCTGAGGCATTGATCCTGCCACAGCTTAAGTTAGAGTGGAACTAGTTCGGTTGACTTCATACTAACCGGTCGGTCAAACGACGTTTGAGTAGAGTTGCAAGCAAATGCAAACAACAGGAGCGTAAAATGAAAAATGATTTAGACAGTCGCCAGATCCTGGCCGTTTACGAATACATCCAACAACACGGCGATGCCGATGAGAATGGCAAGTTGTTCGAAGGGATCCGGGCATACTCAGACCCGGACGGTTACACAATATATTTAGAAGGCAGTGCGCTACTGCTCAGGTTTGGTTTCCACAATACCTATCACCTCGATTACCAACACGAAAAGAACAAAGAAGACTTTATCAACAAACTTAACTTTATCTATCAAATGGCTAATGAGGCTAAAGAGTAACCTGCATTAGTCGGTACAGATGGCTGTTTTACTCATTTTGTCTCAGAATTTTTCAAAATTAACGCGAAGCTATAAAACAAATGACCGATTGGTGGTAGAGTAACGGCATTTTTTATAATTGAGAAATTTGCTATGTCGAAGGCTGTAGAGACGTCAGCTGATCAATCCAACCCACAGCTAAAACAAGGCGGCCTGTTTAACCGCTTTTTAGCAACGGTTGAGTTCCTGGGTAACATGTTACCCCACCCTATCACCCTGTTTGCCATGTTCTGTGTCGCCATTGTTATTTTCAGTGGCATCGCCGACTGGATGGGTCTCAGTGCCATAGACCCTCGCCCCGAAGGAGCAAAGGGAAGAGCACCTGACGGGGTGATTGAAGTCGTTAGCCTGATGAGTGCCGAAGGTCTACAGCGTATCGTCACCGGGCTCGTTACCAACTTTACCGGTTTTGCACCTTTAGGCACGGTACTGGTTGCACTACTAGGTGTGAGTGTTGCAGAACACTCAGGTATGCTTTCTGCTGCTATGCGTGGCATGGTAATGGGCGCATCTAAACGTTTAGTGACTTTCATGGTCGTGTTTGCAGCCATTCTTTCCAATACTGCATCAGAGCTGGGTTATGTTGTTTTAATCCCACTTGCCGCTATGATCTTCCACAGCCTTGGTCGCCACCCGCTAGCCGGTCTAGCAGCCGCATTTGCCGGAGTGTCAGGTGGTTACAGTGCAAACTTGCTGTTAGGTACCA
The DNA here is from genome assembly GCF_001482385.1 of Pseudoalteromonas rubra. Taxonomy (NCBI): domain Bacteria; kingdom Pseudomonadati; phylum Pseudomonadota; class Gammaproteobacteria; order Alteromonadales; family Pseudoalteromonadaceae; genus Pseudoalteromonas; species Pseudoalteromonas rubra. Next base: position 589,963 of record NZ_CP013612.1, on the reverse strand, counting down.
TAGATCCACTGCTAGCGGGGATCACAACTCCTGCTGCACAGATGATTGACCCTACCTATCAGGTGGGCCCAGAGGCAAACTGGTATTTCATGATGATCTCTGTATTCCTGATTGCCATCGTCGGTACCTGGGTTACAGAAGCAATTGTTGAACCACGCCTTGGCAAATACAATCCGGATGAAGCCAGCATTGATTTGTCCAGCAATAATATCGAACATCTGACTGCAACGGAAAAATCTGGCCTCAAATGGGCAGGTGTCGCTTTGCTGGTTGTATCTGCCTTACTCGCGTTAACCATAGTGCCGGAAAATGGCATTCTGCGTCACCCGGAAACAGGAGCTGTCGCTGGATCGCCTTTCTTAAAAGGCATCGTGGTATTTATTTTCGTAACGTTTGCAATCCCAGGTTTTGTCTACGGGCGAGTTGTCGGAACCATGCGCAACGATCGCGACGTAATAGATGCCATGAGTAAAAGCATGAGCTCAATGGGTATGTACATTGTACTCGTCTTCTTTGCTGCTCAGTTTGTTGCTTTCTTTAAGTGGACGAACTTAGGTACTATTTTGGCCATTAATGGCGCTGCTATGCTACAAGCACTCAACCTCACTGGCCCGGAAGTCTTTGTACTGTTTATTTTGATGTGTGCCGTTGTTAACCTAAGCTTAGGGTCTTCTTCAGCACAATGGGCAGTAACAGCACCAATCTTCGTGCCAATGCTTATGTTAGTTGGCTATGCACCTGAAACTATCCAGGCCGCCTACCGTATTGGCGACTCAGTAACAAATCTGATCACACCAATGATGAGCTATTTTGGTTTGATACTGGCCGTTGCTACTAAATATAAAAAGGATATGGGAATAGGTACTCTGGTCGCGACTATGCTGCCTTACAGTATGTGTTTCTTTATCGGGTGGGTTGCACTTTTCTATATCTGGGTATTTGGTTTTGGCTTACCAGTCGGACCGAACTCTCCGATTTATTATCAACCCTAACAAATTTATGCCAGCGCAAGCTGGCATTTTTTTTGGCGAATGTGCAAGGTTCTATTTGTTTAATAGTCGATGCTGTCCTACAGTCCTATAGGAATCGCCGAAAAGGAGTTTTAAACCTACGACATAAACTATTTAAGGCTAACCATGTATACACTGTTCTACTATCCACGCAATGCGAGTTTAGCACCCCATTTTGTTCTCGAAGCCCTCCAGGTCCCGTATCAGCTTGAACTTGTAGACCGAAAAAAAAATGTGCAAAGATCTGCGCAATATTTACGACTCAACCCTACCGGACGGATCCCAACATTGGTTGATGACGAGTTTGTATTGTTTGAAAGTGCCGCTATTTGCCTTTATCTCTGTGAAAAACATCCGGAAGGTCATTTAATTCCTACCGAAACAAAACAAAAAGCAGAGTTTTATCAATGGCTGATGTACTTAACCACAACAGTACAGGCTGAGCTGATGATCTATTTTTACCCTGAACGCCACACGCAAAGTGCACTGATGTACGACGATATTGTCAGAACTCAGCAATCTCGTGTTCAGGATATGCTGACTTTAATCGACAGGCATCTGGCAGACAAAACCTATATGGTTGGTGAACAATTCACAGTCTGTGACTGCTATTTATTTATGCTTTGTATCTGGGCGGACGAACTGGCTAAACCACCACTTCAGTTCGAGCACCTGGGTCGTTATTTAAGTGGTATTTCGAGACACCCTGCCATTGAGGCTGTGTGTAAGAAAGAAGGGACTGAATTAGGGATGTATCGTTAAGCATTCATCGTCAGGTCTGGCTTGTTAACCAGACCTGACTCCATACGTTACTTCTGTAACTTTAGCTGAGCGCCTTTCAGTCTCTGGCGCACATTGCTGATTTTGGAGCGATTTTTAGCTCGCGCTTCACCACTAGCCTGATTGCTCGGGCGATTAGTTCGTGCTTTACGACGTTGGTGAGACGGCTTCCTGGCAAGGTTATCGATCAGATTTTCGCGACTCGCCACTTCGTAACCCGGCAGATAATAACGCTGAATTTTTTGTCCAATCAAAGTTTCAATATGGATCAGAGTCTGCTCTTCTTCTCGTGCAACAAACGAGATCGCCTGGCCGGAGTTTCCTGCCCGACCAGTACGGCCAATGCGGTGCACATAGTCTTCAGCCAGATATGGCAAATCAAAATTAATTACGCGAGGCAGTCCATCTATGTCGATGCCACGAGCAGCCACTTCTGTAGCCACTAAGACTCTTACCTTCCCTTCCTTAAACTCACGTAATGCCCGGCGACGTGCTCCCTGACTTTTATCACCGTGACACACAGTGGCACTGATACCATCCAGCTCCAGTTCTTTAACAAGCTGATCAGCATCATCTTTCATGTTGACAAAAACTAACACTTGCAGCCAGTTTTTTTTACCAATTAATTCCGAAAGCAGCTCTTGCTTACGTTTTTGCTCAACTGGATAAACAACATGTCTTACCGTTTCTGCCGTGGTGTTTTCTTTCGCAGCCTGTACCAATTTAGGCTCGCGAAGTACTTGTTTTGCGAATTGTTTAACAGCTGTAGGGAAAGTAGCAGAGAAAAGCAATAACTGACGGTCTTCGCTCACCATATCGATGACTTTTTGCATGTCCGCAACAAAGCCCATATCCAGCATGCGGTCTGCTTCATCCAATACGAGATATTTAACCTGTGCCAGGCTCACAGCACCAAGACGGATTAGATCCAATAAACGCCCCGGTGTTGCAACCAGGATATCAACCCCTTGAGATAAACGTTGTGTCTGCCCTTCAATATTCACACCACCATATACTGCCTGAACGGTCAGCGGGGTATACTGACAGAATGCCTGACAGTTGTTGGCAATTTGCTCGGCCAATTCACGTGTCGGTGCGAGGATAAGGGCACGTGCAGAGCCGACTGACTCCCCTTCTAACAAACGCTGGATCACAGGCAGTGCAAACGCCGCCGTTTTACCCGTGCCGGTTTGAGCAGTAGCCAGTACGTCATGACCACGACGCACAACCGGAATAGCCGCTTGTTGTATTGGTGTCAGGGTATGGAAATTTAATTCATCAAGCGCCTGTAACAAGGCATCGGGAAAACTGAAAGACTTAAAATTCATAATAAAAACCTGCGACCAATAATGAAGGGCCGCAGATTATACGCTATTTACAGGCTCAGTGTCACCTGTGTGGGGTTAATATAGTTTCACATCAACAGGATTGATAAGGTCTGCGTTACCGCCAATCACCATTTCAGTATCAATCTGATTGATCAATTCCATACCTTGCTTTTGCTGGGCTTCACTCAATGGCACATAGGGTAAGCGAAATACAGGCTTCGCTGCGCCCGTCATAGCTAGCGCAGTATTGATAGCGATCGGGTTAGGTTCACAAAACAACCAGTTCATCAATGGCTGTAACTGAGTGTTTAGTGCCTCATTTGGACTATCAATCAATGTACGGAACAGCTGTGGCACAAGGTTTGACGTAACAGAGATTACACCATGTGACTGGTGCTGATGACGGCTGTCATGGGCCTGATCGTCATTACCCGACCAACAAGCAATGCCTTTTTGCTCGTAAAACGCGATCCGTTCATGCCCTGCGCACTCTTTCATGCCTACAAAATTTGCATGATCAGCAAGCGGTTCTATTAACTCAGGAGTCAGGTCCTGCCCTGTTCGCCCCGGAACGTTATAAATAAACGCCGGGCCAATATCGAGTAAACGCGCAAAGTGTTCTGCCAGGCCCGCCTCAGAAGTGCGACCATAATAAGGGTTGATCTGTAGTGCAGCATCCATACCCGAAGCAAAGCCATACTCGGTTGCCTTAACGGCTTCACGCGTATTATTACTGCCGGTGTTACCGACGATCACCAACTTGTCAGAGAATTTATTAACACTATGGGCAATCAGCATCAAATGCTCTTCCCAATTCATCAACTGCCCTTCTCCAGTAGTGCCACCAACGACAATTCCATCAACGCCCGCGGCAATCTGAGCAGCTACAAGTTTGTCAAAACACGCAAGGTCAATCTCACCTTGTGAATCGTACGGAGTTTTAATTGCAGTAATTAAACTGGCTTTTTTTATCGTTTCAATGTTGCGCATACAGATATCATTTAATTCATTATTTGGCGCTAAGTTTTATCACAAATGCCCTTCAGATCCGAGGGGGAAAATAGAAAATTTACAAAACAGCTTGCCTAACCTGACCATTTCAGCCAGAATAAAACCACTGTATATAAAACCAGTTATCTAATTTATGCGCCTGACTCACCATTTAAATACACACTTTTTCAGTGCCGAAGAGCTATGCAGTACGCTCCGGATCACTGCTGAGCAGCTGGCTCATTGGCAGGAAACCTGCATTTTCCCCAATGCCAGCTACAGTCTGGAAAATCAAATAAAGTGTAGCTCGTACCTTGGTCTCTATGAGTGCGTTGAGCACACAGAGTATTACCCAAGAGGCGCTGAGCAATGGGGCCAACTATTACTCAAACATCAGGTTGAGCAATCAACACACGCCTATGAGCTATTTCAGCAGAAGTATATTCAAACTCTCACAAAGTGCGCACAACAGGGGCTGATAAGTCAGGACTGCCGCTTTAATGAAGACTTACCAGAACATGTACAGCAAAGTTGGCAGCAATTCCTGTGTAGCAAGTACGGCGTTATCAGCCAAAATGGTCTGGTTGAAGAAGTTGTTTACATAGACTTAGGCCGGACACTGGTCGATGCACTCACCGAAGAGCGCACTGCTGGACATATCCCGTCTGAACACAGAACTGAATTACTCGGCGCACTCAAACTCTTAAACCGTGCGCTGAGTCATCACATGGACCATGAAAAACCCATGTCCATCCGTTACAAGTACATTGAGAGCCTGATTGCCAAGTACGATTTATCTATCCGTTAATTCAGCACGCTTCCTCGGGCATTAAATGCACCCGGGTCACGCCACTTCTAGTGAGCCTGCTCGTAGTGGGCTCTAAAGATTTCAAATGTCTTCAATACCGTTAGCTGGTCCTGACAGAGAGCGTCATACCAGGCGTCAAATTGACTATCATCGTCTTGTTCACTCAAAGCGAGATACTGTGCCAATAGCTCAATAATATCGCCATGAGTACAGCTCAGGTTGTCCAGCTGCTTTAATTGTTCTGAATGATCTTTGTTTTGTAGCTCAGCGATGACGCCGTTATCCAATTGTTGTGTTTTGTCCATCGTGACGAATTCCTGTTTCTCAATCCATTGATAGTTATATCAGCCTAGTTTGGAATATCCAGTGCTTTATAGACCGTTCGCTCAATCTATCAACAATTTATTATAAAAAGTAACTTTAAGTGCAGGACTTTGATTCGATAACCCCAAAATAAAGGCACTTGATAGCAATAAAAAAGGCGAGTCAGCTAATGCTGACTCGCCTTTTTTCACGTCAAGCTTTGCTTATTTACGTCTTCTGCGAAGCATCGCCAACGGCAAGCTCAGTAATGCAAGCCATGAGAATGAACCGGCATCACCATCATCGTTATCATCATCGTTACCACGAAGGTCTTTAATTTTAATATTAACCGTTGTGTGGTTAGACAAATTACCGAAAGTATCTTCCGCCTGAACACCAAGTACAACGAGTTCCTGATATTCGAAGTCCAACTCTCTAGCAACGGTGATATTACCCTCTACATCGATACTGAAGTAGTCGTCGCCATATACATGGAATGCTACCAGAGGTGACACATATTCATCATTGAACGCCAGCTGGCCAATGGTTGTACCTACAGGAGTATTTTCGAATACTTCAAATCTCTGCTGCTCCTCAATAACCGGAATTTGACCAGTAATATTCAGCGCAAAGCTGGTTGTTGTTTCCATTTCACCATCAGACGCAGTAAGTGTTACATCACCGCTGAACATTTCTTCTGGCATACCGGATAGAACACCGTTTTCGAATGTTAGTCCCGGAAATTGCTGCTCCATAGTCAGTGCAATTGACTCACTATCAACATCCGCGACCTTTTCATTGAAGTCAAAAGTAAACTCTTCACCAAGCACCATGTGGACATCTTCAATCTCCTCAAAAACAGGTGCATCGTTCACAGCCTCAATAACCAGATCAACTTCCACTTCTTCTGGTGTGTCGGAACCATCGGTTTTACCTGCTACAGTAAAGCTATCCTCGCCATTGAAATCTTCGCCAGGCATGTAAACAACTTTAGCAACGTCGTCTCCCTCTACAACAGACCCTGTGTCGAGATATTCATCTTCCAACATTAAGGTACCAGACTCAGGTGCCTCGGTGATCTCAACCATTGTAAACGCAGTGTCTGTGAAACGGCTTACCAATGCAGAGGCAACATTTAGCTCTGTATCCTCTTGTGTGCTCAGCTCTGCATTACCAAAGCTAGCCAGCGCAACTTTATAAGCACTGCGTCCGTGCGTGAAAGCAAACACTTCGTTGTTGTGGAACGTGACTTTAGCGATGTTGGTGTTAGCCAGACCAGAACCATCCGCGAACCAGTTTTCACCACCGTCAATAGAGATAAATACCCCTAAATCAGTACCGATGATAACGCGCTGCGCGTTGTTTGGATCAACAGCAACAGAGGTAGCAGGTACGTTTGGAATATCTCTATCAATTGGCATCCAGTTCTTACCGCCATCTGTGGTTTTCCACACGTGGGCTTGGTCAAATGTTGATACTGTTGCATATGCAATCTGGGCATCTGTTGGGTCGAACGCGATGGCGCTGATAGTTGCCCGCTCTTCTTCTTCACCTATTTTGAAACTATTCCAGGCTTGCTCTGCATCTGCTTCACCTGCAGCGTAGTTGATGTAGATGTAACCTTCTCGTGTACCTGCAGCGACGATGTTTTCATCCTGCGGTGCGATACCAATTGCATATACAGCACTGTCTAACACAGGGCTGCCTGCAGTCCAGCTTTCAGCCTGATTGGTTGTACGCCAAAGTTGGTTACCACCTATCCACAGCACCTGTGGGTTAGAAGGCGCCATTTCAAAACGTGTAATGAATGGGAAGCCGTCACCAGTTATGCCTTCAGTAACCTGAGTGAAAGTTGCACCACCATCCGTCGATTTCTGGATAGTCAGACCGGTATATTCTGAGAACATCACGTCTGGATTTGTCGGGTCAACCGCAGTCCAACCACCGTCACCATCAGAGATCTCACGCCACTCGTTGAAGCCTCCGTCGTTACCAAGCAAAGTACCATTATCCTGAGTACCACCAAAATAAGCAGTGCCATCAGGCATTACCGTACCATGGTAAAACTGCGTTACCGCATAACCGTTGTTAAGCGTTGTCCAGTTCACTTTACCTTCAGGGCCAGCCGCATCTTGCGCACCACAGATTTGTGCAAGGTCATAGCGTCCATCCAGGGCATTGTCGGTACGCTGAATACCACCATCGTTACCCACAAACATAGTTGTGTTGTTCACGCCATCGTATGCTGGGTGGAATACCAATGTATGTTGGTCAGCGTGTGCGTATAGAGGATCCTCCATGTCATACCACCAGATACTGGCTGGTACAAACGACTGTCCGCCATCATCTGAACGGAACAGGTCGATACCACCAGTCCAGACTACGTCTGGGTTAGATGGATCTACAGCGATGATATTATCGTACCAACCCTGGTTGTAAAATTGAGGCTCTGGCCCATATCCACACTCAGGGAATAAACCATACACCGTATTACTAAGCAGTAATTTACTGTACGCATCTGCTCCATCACGCGTTACTGTTGCATTCCACGTTAAACCCTTATCTTCGGATTTGTAAACAGCTTCCATACCATGATCATTAACATTCGCTAGCAAAGCGTACATAATGTTCTCGTCAGAAGGCGCGACTGCAATTGTTGAACGGCCCTGAGTTGGCAACTCTAGTACCGCAGACCAGCTATTACCACCATCAGCGCTTCGGTGCATACCACCAGTTCTGAATGAACCACATGCAGTCACCAACACATCTTTGTCGCCATCATCAACCACAGTCAGATCTGTACAACCGACCGCGGCAGCTTCAGCCACAAATACAGTTTCCCAGCTTGCACCACGGTCTTTAGAACGCTGTATACCACCACGAGTTGCAGCATACAAAGTCGCACGGTCATTTTTACTGAATACAATCTTATTGGTATACTGGAATAACTCGTTGCCTGCGGTTGACTCTAGCTGAGTCCAGGTCGCACCACCGTCAGTTGATTTAAAGATACCATCACCACGAATGGCATCAGCATTAAAGAAGCCTTCACCCGTTCCGGCATAGATAGTATTTGGATCATTCGGCGCAAATGTCAGCGTAGTTACCGCGAGGTTGGTCGCCAAATCGCTAAGTGGCTGCCATGACTGACCTGCATCCGTCGTTTTCCATACACCACCGGCAACACCTGCGGTGTACATGATGTCATGCTCTGTTGGATGGATAATAAGCGTTCTGGTACGGCCACCGATGTTCCCAGGTCCTAGCTCTTCCCATTCACCCAATTCACGATTCACGCCGTCTGTAGAATTCAAACGCGGCGCATAATCAAATACAACACTGCTTTCAGCCAAAGAGTAGCGCTTCATCGTTTTGATGTGCTCTAACGCTTTAGAATATTTCTCAGTAGGCAATGTCTCAGCCCCTTTAGGCAAACGCTGCGAAATATAAAACTCTTGTGCCTCTTTAGGTTTGTCGTAACGTTTTGGAGAGTTTGCTTTTTTCTCAGCTTTAGCAGCCAGATAATCCGCTTTTTGCTCATAGATACTTGGTTGCGCATTTTGATACGCCAGATAGCTGGCACCACCCAGTGCGATTGCAACAGCCAGGCTCACAGGATGTAAGAGTTTCATATTTTTCCCTTTTAAAGAGTAGTTATAGTTTTAATTGATTGTAAGTAAACAGATACATCAGACTAGCGTTGTACCGTTTACACCCAAAAACGTCAATAAAGTTAAGCACAAATGCCGAAAGTTACAAACAATGTCATTTCACCGCATTTAGCTTAACCCCGTTATCAATTAAGGGTACATTTAGTTGTAACAATAACAGAAATTCATCAAATATGAATGATTTCTTAACGAATCAAAGCAGTCAATTTAGGGTTAGCAGTACATGATCCAGGTTTTACTTTTATCTACGATCGCAGCGCAAGGCAGCGCCATTGAAACAATTGAAGTAATAGGTGGTAAAAATTTACTTGCCTCAGAGCCATTTACAAACATTAACATTTCTCATGTCAGCAAGGACGATTTGCGTGGTGCAAGCAACACTATTGCAGATTGGGTAGTCCAAATCCCAGGAGTTTCACTTAATGGCCAGGGTGGGCTCTATCAAAGTTACAGTATTCGCGGTCTGAGCCGTTGGCGAGTCAGAACTGAGGTCAATGGTATTGTCCTCCTGACAGACCGCCGAGCCGGTAACTCAGCCTCCTTTATTGATCCAGGCTTGCTACAGCTGGCCAGTGTACAAAAAGGCCCTGCGGCGATGTTGTATGGGTCAGAGGCTATTGGCGGCGTTATCTCAATGAACTCAGTACAGGGCGAGCAAGATACATTAGAGGTGGGCTTTGAAGACACAGGTAATGGCCGTCGTATTCTGGCTATTACCGGTGAAGAAAACTACAACCTGGCCTTCGCATACAGAAAAAAAGAGCGTGGTTTTGCACCTAACGGCGACGAACTTAATAATGGCTACGAGCAATTTTCGTCCAGCTTTCGGTATCGCCATGCGATAACAGACGAGATTGAGCTGAATATGTCCTGGTTGCCCTCCGTCAGCAAAAACGTTGGAAAGAACAGTGTCGCCTACCCTGACAGCCAGGTTGCTATGTACCCGGAGGATTTACATAGCCTGGCACAAGTATCGGTGAAATCAGATCAATGGCTGGTCAATGTATTCCACCACTATCAAAACTGGGATAGCGACGTACTTCGCATTGGCAAACGGCACAATCTCACGGCCTACCAATCTCATACCCTCGGAGCGAACTTATATCACGAATTTAACTGGCATGAGTTGCCTGTTCGAGCTGGTCTCGACTGGACTGCCAGACGGGGAGTGTCAATTAGCGATCAGGAAACCAGTATCAAGGCGACTAACGAGATGACAGTCAACACCTTGTTAGATGGTCAACAAGACAACATTGCCGCGTTTATTAACGGTATCTGGGATCAGCAAAACTGGCGAGTAGATTTTGGCGCACGATTTGATCACTTTACTGCCAGCAACTTCGGCGTCAACAAGTCCGATAACCACCTCAGTCATAGCCTGGGAGTAACCAGGACATGGCAATCTCACAGCGTGTCGCTGAATTATGCTAACGCATTTCGTTTTCCCACACTGACAGAGTTGTACTTTAACGGTATTACCCCCAGAGGTAATACCATTGGTAACCCCCAACTTAACCCTGAAACCAGCCAAGGATTCGAATTGACTTACCGCCATGATCACAAAACTGTTAAGACAACGCTAAACCTGTTCCATACTCGCCTGGACGACTACATTGAACGAGTAAAACTGGAGTCGGGAGACAGAACCTATCTTAACCTGGATCAGGCAAGCATTTCAGGGGCTGAAATACTAACTAAAATCGACGTAAACGACGCACTGTCGTATACACTAGGATACACACATCAAAAAGGAAAGAGTGATGATGGTGATCACCTGTCGGATATCGCGCCTCGCAAACTGAGTATATCCGGTCAGTATGCATGGGAGTCGTTCGAGTTTAAACCCGCGCTAACCTATCAACTGGCGAAACACCAGCCTGGGTCAGGTGAAGCCGAGCTGGACAAAAGCCTGGTTGTCGATCTAAACCTAAATTGGTACTTAGACGAAAGCTGGACAGTGCGTGCTGGTGTGTTAAACCTCTTCAATCGTCTTCACAGAACAACTGCAGATGAAGATGCACCATTTCATGCCGAGCGTACCGTGAAATTTGATGTCAGTTGGCAGATCTAAATACATACACAGGGGGAGTGCTCATTAGCACTTCCCCCTGCGTATACCCTGATGGCAGTTATTTTCCGAATAAAAGCTCCCAAAACCCAGGCGGCTCATGCAATTCGTGATATTCCTTGCGCAACCCGTCTATCTGCCTGAGTAAATCTTTAGCTTGTTGCAGTTGCGCCTTGGCCAGCAACCCTTGCGCTGAGCGGATAACATCAGCCACCTTATCCAGCCCTTGTAATGATTCCACCTTTACATCAGCTTTAAAGCTGTGTTGCTTACTCTGCTGGATCAAACGCAACATGGTTTCGAGATGCTTGTTGACCTCTTCTGCTTGTTGAGCTTCCATCGCCTGTTTGTACGCATGCCCCATATTCTTCATCGTCTGATTTAGATCCTGGCTTTGCTGTGCCATTACTGACTGCACAAAAAGTGCAGAAAAAAGAAAGAGTATCAACAGCCTCATTTTTCCCCCTTATTCAAGAATGGGCTAGTATATAAGTAAAAGCGCGGCAAACAAACTGTCGCTCTGACATCGAGGTGCACAATGAAAAAGTTAATTATGTCTGTTGTGCTACTTTTTGTGGCTTCCGCCCCCTTTGCACAAACAATCACCGTGACTTTCGTCAATCCTGGCCATAAACACACCAACCCGACTGGCGCATTCTGGCAAAACGTTACAAAGGTCATGGAAGCTGCGGCACAAGACCTGGATATCAACCTCACCACGCTGTACGCCGATAGAAACCATATTCATATGAAGAAACTCGTACAGGATGCGCTCAACGCCAAAACTGACTATCTTATTCTCGTTGATGAAAAAGGCGTTATTACGGACGCACTGCTTACCGTACCTGGTGAGCATAAGCGCGTCGCATTTTTGCTGAATAGTCCGGATAAGCTGGCACTAAAGCGCATTACAGCCAAGGGCATAGGCGTGCTTGGTTCCGTCACGCCTGACAACTATCAGGCCGGCCGGCTACTGGCCAAACTACTCCATGACGCATTACCCAGCAGTACAAAACAAACAAATAAGCGTAGCGTTATGCTTGCTTTATTGGGTGATGTCGCCACAAATGCCGCAATCCAACGCGAACAAGGCTTGCTTAGCTACACTAATCGCACTTATGGGGTCAACCTGGTTGAACGCGTTGATGCGCAATGGTCTGAGCAAAGTGCCTACGAGCTGGCATTTGGGCTACTGCAGCGATTTCCAGATACCCGTTTAATCTGGTGCGCAAATGATCCAATTGCGCGCGGCGCGGCACGTGCAGCATCCGAACTCAATATCAGAGAAAAACTTAAGATTGGGGGGATAAATTGGGATTTAGGTCATGAAACTGTCATCGATGTGTCACTGGGTGGCCACGTGCTATTGGGAGGCTACTTGTTAACAGAGATTAGAAAATTCCACGACCATAAGATTAGCGCTATTGGAGAGCAAAAAATTGCTATATTCAAGCCTTACTCTGAAAAATTTAGACCTTTATATCACACCCTCCATAGTGCAGATTTGAATGACATTGACTTTAAACAGTTCACCATAGGTGGCCAAAGTTACAATATTAAGACACTGAATCAGCAATTAAAATTTTAATTTTTTTATTCTATATATAAAAAAATAAAATACCCCACAAGTTGCATTTGCAACAAACTTCAATCCACAAAACCCCCATAAATAGTATAAAATTTCCTCAGCAAAATTTTCCTTATTTTTTCATTATTGACAGCGCTAGCATTCCCTGTTTTAGTTATAAGGGTTAACAACATGTAATATAGGTAAACTTATGAAAACCAAAGTTCTAACAAGCGTAAAATACTCTTTGCTAGCATTAGGTGTCACTGCGGCACTCGGTACAGCACAAGCGTCTGAAACACAACGAGTCATCGTCACGGTTAAAGATTCAGCAGTAGCTAACACGCTCCCAATGCGCGTGTCTGATGCTGAACTTGCTCAGTTCAAAACACAAGGCCTTGCGAGCATCGCGACACAAGCCAACGTCGAAGCAATCGAAACATTGCCAAGCGTGAATGCCGTTGTTATGGAGCTGACTCCAGAGCAATTGTCAGCCCTTGAAGCAAGTGGCAACGTTGCTTCAATTGAAGTCGATCCGAAGCGCTATCTGCCAGAGGTAACTGCCGGTTCTGTGGTACCACTTGCTGAGTCGGTTCCGTACGGTATCACTATGGTTCAGGCAAACCAGGTAAGTGACAGCAGTGCAGGTAACAAAAAGGTCTGTATCATGGACACAGGTTATACTCGTGGCCACCCAGACCTGCCAAACACAGGAGTTACTGGTAACGACGGTCACGGTTCATACAACACAGGTAACTGGTATCAAGACGGCAATGGCCACGGTACGCACGTAGCAGGTACAATTGCTGCGCTTGGTGGCAATGGACAAGGTGTGGTAGGCGTTAACCCATCAGGTCAACTTGGTTTGCATATCGTTAAGGTCTTCAATGACCAGGGTCGATGGGCATATGGCTCAGACCTGATCAAAGCAATTGAGCAGTGTGAAGCGGCTGGCGCAAATGTTACCAGCATGAGCTTGGGCGGCAGCGGCAGCTCAACTGCTGAGCGAAATGCTTTCGCATCAAGTGCACAGCGCGGCATGCTACATATTGCGGCTGCGGGTAACGGCTCAAACAGCTCATTCAGCTATCCGGCATCGTATGATGCGGTTGTCTCTGTCGCAGCAGTAGACAGCTCAGAGCGCGTTGCTTCTTTCTCACAATACAACAGCCAGGTAGAAATTGCAGGCCCAGGTGTGAGCGTAAATTCAACGTGGAATGACCAAGGTTACAAGAGCATCAGCGGTACTTCAATGGCGACCCCACACGTGTCAGGCGTAGCTGCGCTAGTCTGGAGCAACTTCCCTCAGTGTAGTGCTGACCAAATCCGCTCGGCACTCAATGCGACTGCAAAAGACAAAGGCTCAGCTGGACGTGACAACTACTATGGCCACGGTATCGTACAGGCAAAAGCAGCTTATGATTACTTGGTAAATACTGGTTGTGGCGGGCCAGTTCTGGTCGCGGATTTCAGCGCAACACCAAACGGCCTGAGCGTTCAATTTAGCAACAAGTCAAGCGCAGGTACTTATAGCTGGAGCTTTGGAGACGGTAACTCAAGCACACAAACCAGTCCAAGCCATACTTACGCACAAGCAGGTACATACAGCGTTACATTAACGGTCAAAGGCGCGAATAACAAAACCGCGTCAAAGAGCATGGATGTAGTAGTTAAAGACGGCAGTAATGGCGGTGGCTGTAGTGGCGTTGAAGCTTGGAATGCCAGCACTTACTATAGCACTGGTGACAAAGTATCGTACAGCGGCTACGAATATCAGGCAACCTGGTGGTCACTAGGTGCACGTCCTGACATTTTCAGCAACGTGTGGCGCAAAGGCGCACAATGTAAGTAAATCAATATAAGGCAGCGCTCATGGATGAGGTTGTCGCTCCTGGAGCAAGCAAACAAGCTTGCTCCTTATACCTATTTGCTTAATTAGGTGTTCTAAATGAGAAGCTTTAACACAGTTAGCGTCATATTTGCTCCTTCAAATAGAACAGGTATTAAGTGAAATTGGTATCAATTACAAAGAGACAGTGCCGATCAAAATGACGGCGATACTTAACCATTGATAGTGTTTAAGTGTTTCCTTATAGAAGTACACCCCAAGTAATGCCGCACTGGTAATACCGATTGCACGTTTAATTGCCTCCATTACGCCTGGCTGTAACTGTTGCAAAGCAACCAGCTGACACAACACAGCGAAGGCAAACACCAATGCAGCTCCTGCCCATTGCCATTTATATTTCAACAGTACACAGGCGCTTAACTTAGGCCTGAAAATCATCCCATTGATTAGTGCCACTGAAGCAGTAAGAAAAATCAAATGAAAGCTTACTGCAGCATATTGCAGGGCCTGTTTGTCGAACACGATGCACATTCCCCAACACAAGGCTGTTATCAGGACATACCCGGCGCCCGGCTCGCGGATCGCAAACCTGCCACCTTGCAGTATGAAAGAGCCCAGAGTAATAGCACCTAAGGCCAGCACCTGACTCTCAGCGAGCGGCTCACCTAGCCATATCCAGGCAAACGCTCCAGACACGACAGGCGTTACACAAAGCAGTGGCAACATCACAGCAATTTTGCCAACTGCCAGGCCACGAATAAAACACACACTCCCAATAGCCGCGAGTAAACCACTTATCATGCCCGGAACGAAATACTCAGCTTCTGGCAAAGGCGCTTGTAAGCCCCCCCAGTAAATGAGGTAGCCAGGCAATACCAGCAAGCTGAAAATGACAGACATCAAAGGTGCACTGACCTGCTGAGCCAGCTGCTTCCGTAAAAAGTCAAAACAAGCCCAGCAGATTGCACTTATTAACGCACTCAGCATCACACCTCACCAAGTTGCGCAAGACATAATTCGCTCTGAGAAAACATGTAAGCGGTCAGTTTTTGATGATCAGGCTTCCAACCCATTAAAAAACGCTGGAAATCAGCCCACACATAGGGCCATAACTCCCGCCAGCTTTTCTCTAGCTCGACAATTCGCTCGGCCGACCAGCTCACGGACAAAGCACGGCCTAATTGCTCAAAATAACTATCCAGACACGCCCGTGCCTGTGTTTCGAGTTCTCGGCCACTATATATACTGGTCAAGAGTAGCATTACATCAGCTATGCCAACTCCCAGACCAACATGCTGAAAGTCATAACCCAATGCCTGCTTTGAGCTAAACGCGAAGTTGGCTAGTTTCGCATCGCCATGAATTAAAGTTTGATAAGGACAATCAAGTAACCTTTGGTTGATTGCTTGTGCACTATTTTTAAGCTCACCGGAAGCCATACGCTCAAATTCATCCGGACGTGTATCCAGATGCCAGTAGTTTCCCCGCGCATACCCTGTCAGTACATCAGGGTCAACAAGTCCAACCGCATGAAAGCGTGCGAGCCAAGTAAGCATGTAGTCAAGATGGACGCGAGAAGCTGCACTTACATTGCGGTATCCCTGTGTTTCAAAATCACTGAGCACCAGAATAAAAACCTCGTTCTGATGTGCCAACGCTTTAACCTCAGGCAATGTGCAAACTGAGGTATAACGCTGCCCTGTGTGTCGATAAAAGTTCAATTCCTTCGCATAAGATTGATATTTCCGACGCAAAGAATGGGGGCTCTGGGTTATATGGCGGTGCGCCAGTTGTGCTGGTACAGTGGCCACTTTCGCAACGAGCAACTCACCCTGATAAGTAAATTTGTGAATGTATCCACAGCCACTCCATAATGCCTGGGCTTGCTGTGTGTCCACAAGCATGGTCATAACATGCGAGACAAGTGCGGAGGTTGACATGGCGCTCCTTGAGATTCTAGTGACATTTACCGATAAACTTTCATAAACAGTGTAACACGTCCACCCAACTCTCCCCAGACACTGTGCCGCTGCGCAGTCACAAAAAAGCCCCGAATGAACGGGGCTTGAAAGAGACTAACTTACAATTTAATTTATTGATTTACTGCCGATTTTACGTCATTCAGCGAACCGACTTCATCCAGCAGGTTAAGATCGAAATCAAATTCGTCAACCCGGATTGCTTTTTCTCGCTTACGATTGTAGTCAATCAACTGAGCATATTCCGTTTCGTTGATGACCTTAGCAATCAGTGCATTATCCAGTGTTTCGTAAAAACGAACCCCGGCTTTAATCTCACGCTTTTTAAGTGCGCGCTTAACTTTACCTAACAGATCAAGACAAGCAATCTTAGCCTTATAAGCCTGTTCATTAATATCGTGGCCATCACCAGCTTGTGGTTTAACCAGATGCGTTAACTGAGCCTTAAATGAAGTATCCAATTGCGCTGCCGTTGCCAACTCTCGTACCATATCATCGTTAATTCGTGGCATTGAGTGACCAAACTGCATGGTTAACACTCGCATGAATTTACGTGTACCAGGCGCCGGGAAGTTATCCAGGAACTTATGTAAGGCCTGCTCGGCTTCAACTAATGCATAGCGTGTTGCGTAATGGAAATAAGGCGCCGCAGCTTCACGGTCTGTCACTGCCACTTTCTGCTCGTAATACTTGATAGAAGCCATAGCAGCGTACAAATAACTCATCACATCACCTAAACGGGCAGATAACATTTCAGCTTGCTTAAGCTTGCCACCCAGAACCAGCAAAGAGAAATCAGCATACACAGCCAGCTTAGCAGACAAACGCTGTGCTGCTTTTTCGTAGGCCTGTACTTCTGGCAAGCTTGAGTTACTGCTGGCAGTAAATGGCAATAGTCCCAGTTTAAATGCGCGCAGACTGTTCGCAACACTATACCCTACTGTCTTACGCAAAATCTTATTAAAGGTTTTATCAGCATCAGCTTCTTCGCTGTGAATTGCCTCAACCATTGATTGCAGATAAGGGTGACAACGCATAACCCCCTGACCGAAAATCATCAGGTTACGAGTAAGGATGTTAGCTCCTTCTACGGTAATCGCGATTGGCTGTGCAACATAACCGCTGGCCAGCGTATTTTGCGGACCGTTCTGGATGGCCTTACCGGCCAAAATATCCATGGCTGAATCCAACACATCCCGGCCAGTTTCCGTCATGTGGTATTTTGCAATTGCTGTTACAACCGACGGTTTTAGACCCATACCAAGACCTTCTGTTGTCAGTACACGCATCGCTTCCTGAAGATAAGTTTTGCCAGCGATGTCGGCCAGCTTTTCCTGGATCCCCTCAAACTGACCGATTGCCAGCCCGAATTGCTCACGTACCGCCGCGTACTCTGACGCCGACTTCAATGCAACCTGACTGGTAGATACGCCAAGCGCTGGCAAAGAAATACCACGCCCAGCACCCAGACAGCTAACTAACATCTGCCACCCGCGACCAATATTTTTCTGACCGCCAATAATGAAATCCATTGGAATAAATACTTTTTCGCCGCGAGTAGTACCGTTGTAGAAGCGGATACCCATAGGATCGTGGCGGTTGCCCAGCTCAACACCCGGGTGCGATTTAGGGATCAACGCACAGGTAATTCCCAAAGACTCTTTGCCACCAAGCAAGCCCTCCGGATCAAGTACTTTAAATGCCAAACCTAATACTGTCGCGATAGGCGCAAGCGTGATGTAACGTTTGTCCCAGGTTACTTCCAGACCCAACACTTCTTCGCCATTGTATTGACCTTTAGTGACAATACCCTGATCTGGAATGCCACCTGCGTCAGAACCCGCTTCTGGACTAGTCAAGGCAAAACAGGGAATGTCGGTTCCATTGGCAAGCCTTGGCAGGTAATGCGCCTGCTGCTCTTTGGTTCCATAGTGCATGAGTAACTCACCAGGTCCCAAAGAGTTTGGGACCATGACTGTAACCGCAACCGCAGACGATTTTGTCGCTATGGTGCCTACAATGGTTGAATTCGCATACGGACTAAACTCTCTGCCACCATACTCTTTGGGGATAATCAAAGAGAAGAAGCGTTCTTTTTTCAAAAATTCTAAAATATGCTCTGGCAAGTGCTTCTCGTTCTGGATCACAGAATCATCGATCATCGCCATTAATTCTTGTACGGGCCCATCCAAAAACGCTTGCTCTTCGCTGTTTAATTTGGCTTCCGGCACCGCACGCAATGCGTCAAAGTCTGGTTTCCCGCGATAGATTGAGCCTTCAAGCCATACATCACCCGCATCGAGTGCCTCTTGTTCAGTCACCGAAATGCTTGGCAATATTTTTCTTAGTTGTGTTCTTAAACTCATAATAAACTCATCCGACCAGATTGATATAGTTACATTACGGCATAAATTTCCGTTTAGATCAATTGCTCTATGCTATTTTTTAACGGCTTTTTTACTGAAAGATCTGGGTTATTAAAAAAATTACTAAATAATTAATAGCTTACAAGTGTTCGCTGAAATCACCCGATTGGCCATTTTTTGTTCAGAACAGAAGTTTAAAACGAAATGCTATCTCGTTCACTGAGAAAAGGACATATACGGGATAAACAATAGATGGCTTAAAAATCAGCAACCTGGGCTGAGCACAATGCTGTAAGTGCTGTCGGACTGAGCGCCAGCTCTAAGCCGCGTCGACCGCCACTGACGTAGATCGTGTCATAAGTGAGCGCAGAGTTGTGTAAGATAACTGGCAAACGTTTTTTGTGCGCAAAGGGGCTGATCCCGCCCAGCTGGTACCCTGTTGCATTCTCAGCTTGTTGTTGCGTTGCAAGTTGCGCTTTTTTGCCTTTGCAGCTTTTAGCAAACGCTTTTAAGTCAACCAATTGAGTAGCAGGTGTAACTGCAACATTGAGCCTGCCATCTACGCTAATAACCAGCGTTTTAAATACTTTGTCCGGTGCCAAGGCCAATGCCTGAGTCGCTTCCTGTGCAAACTCAGTGATGTTCGGGTCGTGTTCGAACTTAAGTACTTCAAAGCTGACCTTATGCTTTTTAAGTAATTGAATAGCGGGTGTCATACTGGCGTTTCCTGTCCCTTATCATCGAAAAATCGATTCTGCTTCATCAACATTAAAATCCATTTGGATAATTAACGATCTAAGATGAGAAAATTGCCGCCTTGTTGCCGACAAGTTAGGTGCCTGCAAAGGCTTTGCTGACCTGCTGATGACAAGCTTGGGCGCTTACGTTGGAAATAATTTATCGCAAGTTACTTTTAACCCTATCTTAAGGTAGACAAAACGCCAAATTAGACTAAAGTCTTATTAACTCTATACGCACTGTTTTATTGCGCGGGAGAGTCGTTATGAACAAAGGTCTTGTTCGTATCGCAGCCGTATGTGCGGTTAGCTACTTTGCTTTGTCTTTTTTGACTAACGAATATTATTTTTGGGAAAGCAGTGTGGCCTGTGCGTCCAAGTGTAAGCGACTAGGCTGTACCGATGGGCTTCTTTTAACAGGACACAGTCGAACAGTACTGGCATGTAAGTGTACTGGAGATATGGATTATCTCATGTTGTTAAACTGAGAGAAAACGGCGCCGTTAAGCGCCGTTTTGTTTTTCTGTTATGCCAGCTGGCTCAGAAGTTAAGCCCTGACACTATTTTGTCAGATCATCAAAGAACTTCTTAACCCCATCAAAGAAGCCTTGTGCCTTCGGACGGTTTTTTCCAGCATCACTACCCATGCTCTCTTCGAGCTCCTTAAGCAATTCTTTTTGTCTCTCATTGAGGTTGACCGGCGTTTCGATCACGACTTTACAAATCAAATCGCCCACTGCACCGCTACGCACCGATTTCACGCCTTTGCCGCGCATACGGAACATCTTGCCTGTCTGGCTCTCAGACGGTACTTTAAGGTTTGCACGGCCATCGAGAGTCGGTACTTCAATCTCACCGCCCAAAGCCGCTGTCGTGTAGCTGATAGGTACTTCACAGTATAGGTTATTGCCATCTCGAACAAAGATCGGATGCTCTCTCACACTGACCTGAACATACAAGTCGCCTGCCGGTGCGCCGTGCACGCCAGCTTCACCTTCTCCAGACAACCTAATACGGTCGCCCGTATCAACACCCGCAGGGATTTTAACAGACAATGTTTTGGTTTTTTCAACACGACCCTGACCATGACAGCTATCACATGGATCAGAAATAACCTGCCCACTTCCCTGACAGGTAGGACAAGTTTGCTGAACGGCAAAGAAGCCTTGTCTCATCTGGACCTGACCTGCACCATGACAGGTAGGACATGTCTTTGGTTTAGACCCTGATTTTGCGCCGCTACCATCACAAGGCTTACAAGACACCCAAGTCGGAACCTGGATTTCGACTTCTTTACCTCGCACAGCATCTTCCAGGCTCAGATCTAAGCTATACCGCAGATCTGCACCGCGCTGCTGGCGTGATTGACGTCTCCCGCCACCAAAAATATCACCGAATACGTCCCCGAAAATATCACCAAAATCAGCACCGCCGCCAAATCCACCATGGCCTGCACCACCGTTTTGTTCAAAGGCAGCATGGCCGTATTGATCATACATCTGGCGTTTTTGACTATCTGATAAGACTTCGTAGGCTTCTTTTACTTCCTTAAACTTTGCTTCCAGCTCAGCATCGCCCGCAGTTCTGTCTGGGTGATACTTCATTGCAAGTCGTTTATAGGCCTTTTTAATGTCACGTTCACCGGCGTCTTTTGATACCCCAAGAACGTCGTAATAGTCTTGTTTTGACATAGTTCTCACACAATTATTACTGAGCGATCAGCCATTGTGATGACCGCCTGGCGAATACGTGTTTGATTGCGCTGCTTACGAGACTTGCCAGCTCCGCTGCAATCTACTTATCGCCTAAATTTAAATACGTCAGAGCCTGCTTACCTCTGCCATTCGTTAGAACTTGAAGGATAAACAGGCCCTGTTTAGCACCGCAGGCTAAGCCTGTGGGCACTGATAAGTCAACAATTACTTGTCGTCTTTCACTTCTTCAAACTCGGCATCTACTACATCGTCGTCAGCCTTGTTTGCTTGCTGCGCACCTGCGTCGCCGCCAGCTTGTTGCGCCTGAGCTTTCGCCTGAGCAATTTCCATTAGCTTCTGAGATTTTTCTGCAAGTGCCTGGGTCTTAGCATCGATTTCTTCTTTGCTTTCGCCTTTAATGGCTGTTTCTAGCTCAGACAGTGCTGCTTCAATCGCTGTTTTGTCGTCAGCTGGAAGATCATCACCTGCTTCTTCAACTTGCTTGCGAGTAGCGTGAACCAAAGCATCAGCCTGGTTACGAGCGCCAACTAGTTCTTCGAACTTCTTATCTTCCTCGGCATTCGCTTCGGCATCACGAACCATGTTTTCAATTTCATCGTCGCTCAGACCTGAAGATGCCTGAATAGTAATCTTCTGCTCTTTACCTGTGTCTTTGTCTTTCGCAGACACATGCAAGATACCATCCGCATCAACATCAAAGGTTACTTCAATCTGTGGTACACCGCGCTGTGCAGGACGAATACCTTCCAGGTTGAACTGACCAAGTGACTTGTTGTCACTTGAACGCTTACGCTCACCTTGCAGTACATGAATTGTTACCGCAGACTGATTGTCTTCAGCTGTTGAGAAAGTTTGCGACTTCTTAGTAGGAATAGTCGTGTTTTTCTCAATAAGCGCAGTCATGACTTGACCCATAGTCTCAATACCCAGAGACAGAGGACAAACGTCTAGTAGTAGGACGTCTTTCACGTCACCTGCAAGTACACCACCTTGAACCGCAGCACCAACTGCTACCGCTTCATCAGGGTTTACGTCCTTACGAGGCTCTTTTCCGAAGAACTCTGCTACTTGCTTCTGTACCAGTGGCATACGTGTTTGACCACCTACCAGAATGATGTCATTTACATCGTTTACAGACAGGTCTGCGTCAGCCAGTGCACGCTTCAGCGGCTCGATTGACTGTGCAACCAGGTCTTCAACCAGTGACTCAAGTTTTGCACGAGTTAGCTTCACGTTCATGTGCTTAGGACCTGTTGCATCAGCAGTAACGTAAGGCAGATTCACCTCTGTCTGCTGTGCAGATGAAAGCTCGATCTTTGCTTTTTCTGCTGCTTCTTTCACACGCTGCATTGCCAGCGGGTCAGTTTTCAGGTCAATGCCCTGGTCTTTCTTGAATTCAGCAACCAGGTAGTTAATTACACGGTTATCGAAGTCTTCACCACCAAGGTGTGTATCACCATTGGTCGCCAATACTTCAAACGTATGCTCGCCTTCAACTTCGTCGATTTCGATGATCGAGATATCGAATGTACCACCACCCAGATCATAAACAGCAACAACATTGTCGCCCTGCTTTTTGTCCATACCATAGGCCAGTGCCGCAGCTGTTGGCTCGTTGATAATACGTTTTACATCAAGACCAGCGATGCGACCTGCATCTTTTGTCGCCTGACGCTGTGAGTCGTTGAAGTAAGCAGGAACAGTAATAACCGCTTCAGTTACTTCTTCACCAAGGAAATCCTCAGCTGTCTTTTTCATCTTTTTCAAGACTTCAGCAGAAATCTGAGGTGCAGCGCGCTTCTCACCGCGTACTTCAACCCAGGCATCGCCATTATCTGCTTTAGCAATCTTAAATGGCATAATGCTGATGTCACGCTGAACTTCTTCATCTTCAAAACGACGGCCAATCAAACGCTTGATTGCATAAAGTGTGTTTTGAGGGTTAGTCACAGCCTGACGTTTTGCCGGTTGACCTACTAACGTTTCGCCCTCTTCGGTAAATGCAATAACCGATGGCGTTGTACGATCCCCTTCAGCGTTTTCGATAACGCGTGTCTTATCACCATCAAGTACCGCTACGCAAGAGTTAGTAGTACCTAAATCGATTCCAATAATTTTACCCATGTGAATCTTCTCCGACTTCAAAAATTCGTTGTTCTGTTAGATGACTTGATAAATAGGGGCGGCAATTTGTAATTCAAGCGTCACAACAAAAAAAAAGTGGTTTTTTTTGAATTTTTTTCGCCATGCCGTTTTTTTCATCAAAAATCAGCTAAATTTGACTTTCAACCCCTGGTATGACCAGATAAAAGATATTCTAGACCAACCAGAAGTAAATACTATGACGTTTGATCAACTCATTTCCCTGCCTGACCTGAAGCTCGCTCAGGCTCAACTTTCATTACCTGCAAGCTGGGGACAAGGCAGAACAGTCTTTGGCGGCCTATCAGCTGCTCTGATGTTACAAAGCATGTTAAATCAACTGGGCGACCAAAGTAGGCGTTTGCTTTCTTTTAGCTGCAATTTTGTCGGCCCTCTTTTAAGTGAAACGCCATTTGAACTCAGCACTCAACTATTACGTGCCGGTAAAAATGCAACTCAGATGCAAACCACCATTACACAAAATGACCAGGTTTGCCTTGTTGCACTCTCTTGTTTTGGTAAACCACGTTCATCTGCTATCAAAGTTTCTGCAAAAGACGAAAGTACACTGACAGAGGTTAATCACAAGCAGACGCTTCCTTATATAGAAGGGGTTATGCCGGCCTTTATCCAACACATCGACCTGAATCTGCAACAAGGTGCAATGCCATTTAGTGACGCCAGCTCTAGCCATATAGGCGGTTGGATGAAATTCAAAGAACCCGCACAACCGCATTTGTCAGTTCTTCATTTACTAGCGCTGGCAGATGCCTGGCCCCCAACTCTGCTACAACTATGCAAAGGCCCAACACCCGCAAGCAGCATGTCCTGGTACGTTGAGTTCTTAGATGACATAGAATTAGCAGGCACTGAATGGTTCGCCATGGAAGCTGTCACGCATCAGGCTGAACATGGCTATGCCATAGAGGACGCTAAGTTATTCTCACAAGATGGGAAATTACTGGCACTGAGCAGACAGACAGTAGCCGTATTTGACAGTTGATAAAAACCTTTAAGTCACTCACACTATGTGCAGTAGTGAGCTTAGGTATTGGTTAAACAGTGATAGTCGCCTGTCAGCATTGTGATTTTTTAGTGTCCATTCAAGATTTGGGCGAACAGCAAAGAGCTGTTTGTCCGCATTGCGGTAATGTACTGGCAACGACCCAACGCAACTACAAACAATGGATAGCCGCGTTTAGTCTTTCCTCTATTATCTTTCTGTTATTGAGCCTGCAACCACATTTTATCTCCTATGCGCAACATGGCCTGAAGCAGACCATTAGCTTGATGGCAGCGATTATGCAACTTGCCGAGCACTATAGTGTGTTCCTTGCAGCGCTGCTGAGCGCCAGTATCGTTATCCTGCCATTCATTGCCAGTGCCCTCATTCTTGTCGTGCATACGCCTGTGTGGCAAAAAATGAATCCTCATAATGCCAGAGTCGTTGCAAAATTTATCATGGCACTAAGACCTCTCAACTTAGCCGATATCTTTCTCGTGGCGGTATTAATCAGTGCATTTAAGCTTACCGCGTTCGCTGAGATTGAAGTAGGACTTGGCTTTTGGGCCTATATTTTATTTGTATTGTGTTTTATTGAGACTTTGTCTTTACTAAGCCAACACCAACTCTGGCAACTACAACAAGCGCATTTCACACCTTCGATAGAGCATTGCGCCAAACGTGCAAGTACACAAAGCCTCAAACAATGCCATGTCTGCCAGCAGATCAGCCGAGATGTTCACTGCCCGCGTTGTTTGGCGAAATTACGTTACCGTAAAGATAACTCTGTAGCGCGAAGCGCCGCCTGGATGCTCACTTCCCTCATATTTATGGTACCTGCCCTGTCTTTTCCAATTATGGACACTATTAACCTCGGGTTACATACACCAGCAACCATTTATGGTGGTGTAGAAGTCCTGTGGAATAATGGCTCATACCCAATCGCCATTGTGATTTTCATCGCAAGTATCTGCATCCCACTAATAAAAGCAGGTACATTGTTCTATTTACTGTATCGCGTTAGCTATCCAACGAACCCAAAAGTGGCGGCTAAATTCTATCGCGCCCTCGAAGCGGTGGGTAAATGGTCAATGATCGACGTTTTCGTCGTGATTCTCTTGGTTTCTCTCGTACAGCTTGGTACTGTACTGAGCGTAGAGCCACAGCCAGGTATCGTCTTTTTTACCGCCATGGTCATTTGCCAAATCTTTGCTGTGAACAATTTTGACCCTCGTTTACTTTGGGACTCTTTAAATAAACATGAATAAAGAAGCGCATATCGAGCCCAAGCCCAGGCTTTCCATCATCTGGGTCGTCCCCTTACTGGCTGTTCTGATAACAGGCTGGATGCTCTATCAGCATCAGCAGAACAAAGGCCATCAAATATACATTAAGATGAAGAGTGCCGACGGTATTATCGCTGGCAAAACAGAGATTCGGGTCCGCAGCGTTAAAGTCGGCGTTGTTGAAGCACTTCGTTTGCAAGTAGAACAGAAAGCCGTCGTCGCCACTGTCCGCATAGAAAAACATTATGATAATTTGCTGACAGAAGACGCTAAGTTTTGGATAGTAAAACCACGTATTGACCAATCCGGAATAAGCGGACTTAACACCTTATTGTCTGGTGTATATATAGAGTTGCTACCGGGAGAAAGTAAGCAGCGCACCAGTCTATATACGCTCCAGGAGCAGCCAGCTCTTATCTCAACAGACATTGAAGGTGTGCGTTATCAGCTCAGCTCAACCAGTGGCGAAGTGCTGGATGTGGGCACGGGGATCTTTTTCCGTAATTATCATGTGGGGCAGATTGAGAGCTCAGTGTTTAATACCGACTCTTTACAAATGGAGTACGGGGTGTTCATTCACTCCCCATACGATCGCCTAATCACTCACAATGCGATTTTCTGGATCAATTCAGGGGTAGAGCTTTCGCTGACCAGTGAGGGCATTAACCTCAATACAGGTTCACTCGCAAAAATGATTAAAGGCGGAATATCCGTAGATTATCCACCCGGACAAGACGGCACAGAGGTTGCTCAGGAAGGCAGAGCATTTACGCTGCATCAAAATTTCGCCGTTGCATTGGAGCGTCGCTTTGATTTGTTTGATCACTATTTGGTTGAATTTGAACAATCAATTCGGGGATTAAAACCCGGTGCACCGGTTGAGTATCGGGGTATGCGCATAGGTACTGTCGAGCAGGTTCCAGCCAGGCTTGAACGAAATGGGCAGCCACTTTACTTCCAGCAGGGTAACACGTCGATTCCTGTACTTATCAAAATTGAATATGGGCGGATTTATGAAGTCGATGCCAAAGCCAAGCAATATTGGCAGGAAAATATAGAACAATGGATTAAAAATGGCCTGAGAGCATCACTAAAAAGTGGTAATATTTTAACAGGTGCGGTATATATAGAGCTAGATTTTTACAATTCAACCCCTCCAACCAGCTTAGGGATGAATTTCGCGTACCCGGTGTTACCGAGTGTACCGAGTGGATTTACAGCTTTATCAGAGCAAGTCATGGCTTTGTTGAACAAGCTCAACAAATTGCCACTGGATAGCTCGCTCAATGAAGCACAACAAACGATGCAGGCGTTTACAGCACTGGCAAAAGAAACGCAAGCACTGGTTAATAGTTTCAACACAACGAAAGTATCTGAAAAAGTGGAAAAAAATCTAACACAATTACAGGGAACGCTGGCACAACTCACTGCCAGCCTCAAGCAATTTGAGCAAACACTAAACAACTATCAAAAAGGGTCTGGTATGGTCGAGCAGCTCACAGATACCCTGCAAGAACTAGAAAGCCTTAGTAACTCACTCAAACCTGTGTCAAAAGGCCTAAATGAACAGCCGAATATGCTACTGTTCGACAAAGAGACTCTGGCAGATCCTGAACCCAGGAAACAGCGCTAATGAAAGCCGTTATTGCGCTTCTCACAATCATGTTGACTGGCTGTGCGGGATCAGACCCAGCGCAATATCAGTATTATCGATTTGATTCAGCGCTTAAAACAACACAAAGCCCAAGTGTCAATGCACCCAGAGTTTACGTCGATGAGGTCAATATTGTTGGTGTTGCTGATCAGCAAGCGCTTGTCCAGTACACCTCTGAGCATACTGTTCACATTGCTAGTTATCATTATTGGGCGGAGCACCCGAAGCTTATACTGACCAAAGAAACACTTCAGCATCTCGAAGGTAAGGGCTTGTCACCCGTACTCTCCACCCATGCCAGTGATTTCAATACCGGCGATTTCAAATTGCTGATAGAAGTCTCAGATCTGGCTGGTCATTACCAGCAAGGCGCAGTTTTAAGGGGTGCCTGGCACCTATATCAAATAACCAATAAGGGGACCAGGCTGATCCGTGTTAAACGTTTTGACTACCAATCAGCGCTCTCGCAAGATGGCTTCACAGCTCTGATAAGCGCTCACCAGGCTAACTGGCAGCTTTTAATGACACAATTGCACTCAGAAATCGGGGCGAGTGATATTATCTCTCCAGCAGATTAACGTATAGGTTAGTCTGCGCCATACCTGGCACAAGCTCAAACTTACCAACCAGAACAAAGTTAAGCTTTGCTAATAGCTTGTTACTTGCTGTATTTTCAGGGGTTGTGATAGCCCCAAGTGCCTTATACTTGCCACAGTTGCGAACAAATGACAGTAATGCCTCAGCCGCTTCGAAAGCATATCCTTTCCCACAATACCGATCGAGAAAAGCGTATCCCAGATCAGGAAACTCCAGATAAGGCCGCTGATAGAGACCACAAATACCAATCGCAGTTCCGTCATTTAGCGTGACAATGTAGGGGCTTGGTGCTGCCAGGTCGTATGGTGTAAAAAAAGCACTTTCAATATACTTTTGTGCATCGGACAAGGTTCGGATCTCTTTATCCGCAACGTTATCGATAAAGCTACGTTGGTTAAGCAGTTCAAAGATCAACTCCGTGTCTGCAATTTGAGCTCTGCGAATAATTAACCGCTCTGTGCGCGTTACAATCTCTGACATAATAATACGTCCTAAAAAAGCGGGACTATTTGCCCCGCAAAGGTGGTAGCCGTTTACTCAAAACGCGCCTTCTTATAGAGCTCAGCCATAGAGCCGAGCTTCACTTCATTTGGTATAGTCGCGAAAGGTTTATCAGCGAACTTCTTACCGCGGATCTGCACATTGATCCTCGATGCATCGGTATTAAGCATACTTTGCTGGTAATAAGACTGGATATCAGCCAATGTCACCTGCTCCGTCGCCGCGATGAGCTTTGCTTTAGAGTCAAATGCCAGATTATCACGATACCAGTCAACCAGGATTGGCTGAGACTCCTCCGCCAGGTTCTTTGGCACTTGCTTCAAAGATAAGAGTGCAGCCTGCTTAAGCTGTGCAAAGGTTTCTTCATCGAGCTCTTTCAATGCCTGGGCATATTCATTTCGGTAACGGTCAAACCGCGCCTGCATTGACTGTGCATCTAATACGGGAGTCTGAATATAAAAGCCAAACGCCGAGTGTTCGTCAATACTTTGCGCCACAGCCCCTACAGCGTAGGCCAACTGCTCCTCAGTTCGCAAAGTATTAAATAAATGGCTGCTTAAGTGCGATTTCAGGACCTGAGCTGCTGCTTTTTGTGCATACCCAGGTACTGGGTGAACAAACATGTCAACAATGGCGACGTCCGCCGTCTCACTATCTTGTTGCCAAACCAGTGCATCTCCCGGTTTAGGTTTTAGGTAACCAGCACGAACGTAGTCATTACGCTCAACAGGCTTAGAGAGCGTTCCCTTCACTTGTTTCACAACCTCAGCAAGGAATTGCTTGTCGTAGTTGCCATAACCAAACATTCGCACCGTGTGATGATTCAGGATATCATTTTGCGCTTTACTGAAAGCATCTGTAGTCATTTTAGTGGCCGTATCTATCAACAGCGTTTCATCGAAGTTACCAGTCCGTACAAGAGATTGATAACGTCCGAATGCCTGGTAAAACGGAAATTGCTGACGTTGATTTTGAATATTCCGGACATATCGATCGACAGCCTGCTCAAGCTGTTTAGCCGTTGGTTCCACCTTTAATCCTGCCAGAGATTGAGACAACAACACTCCTTGCTTATCCGTAAACCCGGATAAGGTGAGCAATAAGCCGTTGTTCACGCTCATTCGCATCCCCATACCCGCAATCGATGCCTCTGTTTGCAACTTCGCTTTTTCTATTGCGTATAGATCGGCCCACAGCGCTGCGGCAACCTGAATCTGGGCACGCTCTAAAGTCAGTGGGGAGTTAATATGAACCAATAAGCGACCCTTTGGTTGTTCGCTATATTTTTCGCTGGTCTTATGCCAAACTGCGACCCTGCTGTCCTCATAAATTTTGTCGACTGCATCCGAATTCTCTGAGTGCGTGACGATATCGAATCGTTCAGGAAGCAGACGATTAATACTTGGGAGCGACAACTCCGGAGCCGGTTCACCTTGCCAGGATGCAACTTCTTGCTCTGTAATATCAGTAATTTGATAACGACCATCATAAAAATGTAGTTTTTGGTCATTTGGCTCTTGCTTACTGATATACCAAATCCGAAGCTGTTGTGGGTTTAGCTGCTCCAGCACGTTTTCAACGGCTTGCTCGTTAAAATCGGCAAAGTGGTACGGTGCATTAATTGCGTGGTTCAACGGGTATTTTTGCATACTATCGGCTAAGTCCGAAACATAACCAAATTCATCCCCCCGCTCCAGAAAACGAAACTGATTAGCAAGAGAAGTATTAATTTCGTTAAAGTACTTGCTATCAATCCCCTGCTCTTTGATCAATGCAATATATTGCATGACAGTCGCAACGATTTGCTCACGTTGTTGCATACCCTGATCGGTCAACTGGATATCTACGCTTAAAGCGCCAAAGTTACCGTATAAATCTGGCGTAGCATTGGCTGTGAGCTCTGAGATCCAGCCTTTTTGTTTAAGCACCTGAGCCGGGCTACCTTGCATTTCATTACTAAGCAGATACGTCACGAAGTAATTCGGTTTAAACGCAAATTCTTCGCGGTTATTGGCAATGGTGAAGTCCAGCTTCAGCGTCTTGACATCTTCATTGGGCACATAATGAATGCGCTTCTTTCCCAGCTTCGAGAAATCCAACTCACTCTTTACTTGCGGTTTTTCTATTTGCTTATCTTCAATCGTGGCAAAATATCGCTGCGCTTTTTCACTCATATCAGACAAAGGTAAATTAGATATCATCGCCAGCTTCATAATGTTTGCTGAATAATATTTATTGTAAAAAGCAACGGTTTCCTGATGCAGGTTACTGCCTGGTTTGTCACCCAAGGTTTCAAGGTTACCTATCAAAAAGCGATTCGCCGGGTGCGAGCCCATCATACTGCGTGACAATTTATATTGACCAAAGAAGTCCAACTCACGGCGCATTGACCATTCAGCATTAACTGCATTCTTCTCTTTGTCGGTATATTCAGGGTAAAGCTTTGGCGCTTTAAAGAAATCGGAAAAGCGGTCGAGCGCCTCGTCATAAGCCTGATTATTTACTTTGAACATATAGTTAGTAATGTCTAACCAGGTATAAGCATTATGAGACCCGCCATTGCGGCTCATAAAGTCTTTGTAACCCTGTGTATCAGGAAAACGGTCAGTTCCCAGAAAAAGCATATGTTCCAGGTAATGCGCCATTCCTTGCTGTGACATAGGATCATGTAGTAGACCAACACCGACACTCAAAGCCGCTGCAGACTTTTCAACTTCAGGGTCTGAAACAAGAATCACCTCTATCCCATTTGATAGAGTAAGTGTCTTATACTGTCGATTATCATTAGGGCTGACAACCAGCTCATTAGCTAAAGGGGCAACTGACGTATTCCCCGCTCCGTTTTGTGTTGCCACACATCCGGATAACAAAGCCAGCGTGATACTGGCCACTAACATCGTTTTTTTCATTAACAGTCCATCTCAATACATTATTTTAGCCCGTTTAGTCCAAGGCTAATATCGATACTCAAACGCTATCATCTAACCCCGTTACAATTCAATCTCCGCTAGATATTTTAATCACTTACGGGCCAAATATGCCCACCTCTCAACAGCTCAAGACTGGCCCTACCGATCCCCTTATGCCTATTAGTAATAATAATCACCAATTTTAAAAGAATTTTTTATCACATAAGTTTATCCATTTGGTAACATTAAGCGCGAATTATAATGACAACTACAGATCATCAGGGGTACATAATGGAAATAAATCAACCGATCTGCGATTTTGGGCTGCACAGCGGTGAGCCATACTGCAAACTACCCGCGAGCTTCCTAAATTGGATGGTCGCAACTGGCCATGCCAAACAGGCGTTAGCTAAAGATGAACTTACTCGCAGACACAATGCGGTATGTGACTCAAGAATGAAGTCAAAAGTTCAATAATCAGCTATGTTTACTTAGAGCTTTTAGTTTAAACTAGAGCGCATAGTTCGTCCCCACTGAAGTAAATTTATGCGCTTTATCATTCCGTCGCTGCTGGCACTATCGCTGACAGCATGTTATTCGACATCACAGTCAACTAATCAATCTACTGACAATACGGTCCGCTATCTTACTGTGTTACATACCAATGACCACCATGGTCGTTTTTGGCACAACGAAGATGGCGAGTATGGCATGGCAGCCAGAAAAACCCTGCTTGACCAGCTCAGAACCCAAGCCCATGCGCAAGGCCACAGCGTTGTATTGTTGTCTGGCGGTGATATAAATACAGGCGTGCCTGAGTCAGATTTACAGCATGCCGAACCTGACTTCAAAGGCATGAGCCTGCTAGGCTATGATGCCATGGCCATTGGCAACCACGAATTTGACAATCCTCTGGATGTGCTTGATAAACAAATTGCCTGGGCCAATTTCCCGCTTCTGTCCGCTAATATTTTACATAAGCACAATGGCGAGCACGCCTATCAACCTTATACTATTATCGACAAGCATGGACTAAAGATCGCGATTATTGGGTTAACGACCGTTGATACAGTAAAAATCGCCAATCCAGAGTTTGTTGGGAATCTAGATTTTGTAGACCCTGCGCCTATCACAGCCCAGCTATCTAAGCAGATCAAATCACAATACAACCCTGATGTAACCATTGCAGTAACCCACATGGGCCATTACCACGACGCGTCTTTTGGGATTAACGCTCCAGGTGACGTGACACTTGCCCGCAATGTGCCTGAAGGTGCGCTCGATATGATCATCGGTGGTCATTCACAAGAACCCGTGTGTATCGACGACAATGGTGCTGAAGACAATAATTTCGTACCAGGAAAGGCGTGCAAACCAGATCAACAAAACGGTATCTGGATAATGCAAGCTCATGAATGGGGTAAATATGTCGGTAAAGCGGTATTCAAAATTTCAGGTGGCAAAAAAACACTGCAAAGTTATGAATTATTACCGGTTAACCTTAAAGACGACCAGGGACAATGGGCGACAAGTTACATCGAACATGACCCTGAATTAAAAGCGTTCCTTGCTCCATACCAGGAAGCAGGTGAAAGTAAAATATCGGGTGCGGTCGGTGAGGTTGATGCCTTTCTGGATGGACGCAGAAACACCGTTCGCTTTCAACAAAGTCCGTTGGGCGATTTAGTTATCAAAGCGCAAATGGCGGCTGTCGGAGCGGATTTTGGTTTTATCAGTGGTGGCGGTATACGTGCCAGTATTAAAGCTGGAGAAATCAGCTATAAAGATATTCTCACCGTGCACCCATTCGGAAACAGAATTGCTTACATCGATTGGCGTGGTGAGCAGCTGCTTGACTACTTATCTGTTGTGAGCCGCTTTCCGCCTGACTCTGGTGCTTATTTGCAATATCACGGTATCGAGTTCGATTTGCGCAATGGTGAGCTCGCGAACGTAAAAGTCCAGGGCAAGCACGTTGAGCCAGATAAAACTTATCGTATGAGTATTAATAGCTATAACGCTGCCGGAGGTGATGGCTACCCAGTCTTAACTGACCTGCCAGGGTTCACAACGACAGACAGTACCGATGCTCAGGTTCTGAAAGACTATATTGAGCGTCATAGCCCTATCAAGCGCTCTTCTCTATAATCATAAGCAAAGGTTGGAGTAAACCAAGTATTTACCCCAACCTTCTACTTTCCTATCACTTCAACGTCATTCACACCCAGTGCCTTTAGCCCATAACTATGCAGTTTAGAACGTGAACCTTCACCATGTGCTTTTGGCGGGTAAAGCTTTACTCTTAAATCGGGCTGGTGTGTCAATAACTCATCCAGTGCGGCACGTATTTCACTGAGGGTTTTCTCCAGGCTGTTCGAAAAGTTAGGGCGTTTCCTGATGGTATGCCCTAACGCCACTAAGCGATGAAAATACTTGTCAGCAATATCCAACAGCTCATCTGGTAGCTCCTTATTCTGGTTCAATGACACTTTTGGGTTATGTAAACAAAACTCCAGTAAAGCAAGATAAAAACACAATGGTTTATTAGCCAGCTGAACCTGACACGTCTTATCTCCGCTAAGACATAAGGTTTTTGAGTATAGATCTACAACCAGGTGCTGAGGTTGAGGCTTGGCCACCACCGTTGTCGCAGTTTGCCGCTTTGCTTGCTCTCTTTTATTTGAAACAGATTTATAAAAGGCAAGATTTAACAATGCGATTAAAATTGGAATAATGTACAACCAATAGTTATGGCTGGTATTAACCTCATAGCCAACCGCCGTATCTCCGTCAGCGCCTGACAGTAGCAGCTGGCCTTCTTTTAACTCTCCATCACTGCTGGCGATGCTTACAATGCGGATCCGACTGGTTTTCTTTTGTAAATTGTGATTGAGTGCGTCAATGTAGGCTTGCACCCGGGTCGCGTCACCGGCGTAATTCAAATGCGGTACCGCAATAGGGAGCCTGTTCTTATCCAGCGCCACTCTCAACTTGATACTGTCTAAATCCTGCTCGATAGCATGTCTAATTGCTTGTTCATGTGCAAAAACAAAAATCACCGTAAAAATGACACTATATACAGCAAACGCAAGCATGCCCGTTTTACGACTCATTTTTTTCTCCTATAAAATAAACAGGTAACTCATTGCATTGCCAGTACAAATCTAACTCGTCAAAGTAACTTGAGCCATTGTTTTTAGCAACTTCCTGCAACAGACTCTGTAACGCACAAGCCAAATCTGTGTTGTCGACATCCATTTTCATGTACCAACGGCTACCACTAATATTCTCTCCAATCGGTGTAATATAATTAGCAGAAAAGCGGCTTTCGTCGCTTTCCTGCCAGTAAGTGGCGATAATGTCCAGCTCACCAGATGACAGTTTTTCTCTCAGCACCTGATGAGAGCTGACGTACTGAATATCCAGAACACGCATATCCAGTTCAAGCCGTTTAAACATCTGTTTAGGAATAATGTGGCCGGAACGACTAGTGGGATAATCGAGCAAGCCGATTTTTTTACCTAAAAAATAAGCTTTGTCTAATCTCGGCTTTTCCCGATTGGAGATAAAAAAGGCTGTGTAGGTAGGGTAACCAACAACTGGCATATAATTGTAGGTCGATTGCGCCTTCAGCGCGGCCATGACATTGTCTTTTGACAATGTCAGATCAGCAAGCCCCTTCGCGATATAGTCAATTTGCTCAGCCAGCTCACCACTATAGCGCACTTCGACGCGGCCATACTGCTTGGCTACAACCTCATCCTGACACAAGGCAGGCGCTAGCCTGCGGGCCAATGGTTCAACGGGTACATGCACCCTAAATACGGCCTGGTTACTGCTGGAGCGCGTCTTACATGAGACGCTACTTTCAACCAGTTTTGGTAACTCACCAATGGGCCTGGCCGTGAGGTTACTGGCAAGTAACCAACAGCACCAGACTGAGAGAAACAAAACTGTAACAATAGTTGTTTTATTGCTTAGAGGGTGATTATATTTCAAAACATCATATTTCTTTTATTGCGCGCCCCTATATTAGATCAATTTTTATTACTCATTGCAATAGGTAATCTTACTAAAAAGATATAAACCTTTGTTTTAAATGCTTTATTAACAAGAAATTATGAATCTCATTGAGTCCTTTTCTTTTTCTGAAAAATCCGGACAATTGGCCGCATTCCAAATGAGTAAACAATACCCATTTTAGGTAATGAGAGATTTTGATGTTACGAGCTTCTATTAAGGGTTTAGCGTTATCTGCGCTGCTTATCAGCACTAGTGCTTGGTCCTGGGGCATGAATGGCCACAGAGTAGTGGGCGAATTAGCCCAACAGCACCTCACCCCGGCCACAGAAAAAGCGGTAAATGCCCTGTTATCTGAAGATTCTTTGGCCGAGGTATCTACCTGGGCAGACGAAATGCGTGCTAACCCAGATACGTTTTGGAAAAAACAATCTGGCAAGTGGCATTACATCAATATTAAAGATCCCAACAAGATGGCTCAACACAACAAAGCGATTGAGCACAAACATCAGGTTAAACATATTCTCGATGGGATCAATTACGCCATTACCACACTAAAAAACACCAAAGCCTCAAAAGAAGACAAGCAGTTTGCCTTAAAGTTCCTGGTGCATCTTGTCGGTGATGCTCATCAACCATTTCACGCAGGTCGTAGCGAAGATCGAGGCGGTAACTTAATTAAAGTGACCTTTTTTAAAGAAGAAACTAATCTACACTCCGTATTCGATACTAAACTCATCGAGCATCAATCTCTGTCATATCGCGAGCTAAGCGACTTTATTGTCACGCGCGACAAGCAGAAAATTGCCCACATGTTAGACAGCCGCCCTGCCGACTGGCTTTTGGAGTCAAATCAAATAGCTGAAAAGATTTATGACAGCAATGAAACTGACATCAGCTGGGGGTATATTTACAGGTACACCCCCGTTGTAAAGTCTCGGCTTCTTCACGGTGGGATTAGGCTAGCTGGATTGCTAAACCAAATTTTTGACAAAAATTCAAGACCACTCGAAACTGCATTGAAAACAGTTAAGTGAACTTGACGATTATTATTTAATAAACCTATAACACGGGAAACAACATAATGAAAACGCAACTACGCAAAACGGCCCTATCGCTTGCAGTCATTGCAGGTATTGGCGCTAGTGGTGCTGCATTCGCTAACGAAACCTCTTCATCTGTTAAAGGTCAGATCGTTGGCCCTAACGGCAACCCTGCCGTAGGCACAACTATCACGATCATGCACTTACCTACTGGCTCTACAAAAGTCACAAGTGTTAACGATGCAGGTTACTTCAGTGCCAAGGGTCTGCGCGTTGGTGGTCCTTACCAAATTATCGTTGATTCAAACAAATATGAAGATCAGCTGCTTGAGAATGTTTACCTTTCTCTGGGCTCTGACTACCCTGTAAATGTTCAGCTTCAGCCTGAATCAAGCATGGAGCAAATCGTTGTTACTGGTCGTCCAATCAGTCAAATGGCTGGTGGTACAGGTCCTGCTGCAACGTTTACACTTGAAGATCTACAAGAAGCGCCGGCTATCAACCGTGATCTAAAAGACATTGTTCGCGCAGATCCACGTGTATACGTTGATGAAAGCCGCGGCGCAATTCAGTGTGGTGGTGGTAACCCACGTTTCAATGCTTTGACTCTGGACGGCGTTCGCATGAACGACAACTTCGGTCTTAACGCAAATGGTTACCCAACAATTCGCGCACCATTCTCTTTTGACTCAATCGAACAGGTTGCTGTTGAACTTGCACCTTTCGACGTTCAGTACGGTGGTTTCACGTCTTGTAACATCAATGCCGTAACTAAGACTGGTTCAAATGAAATCCACGGCGGCGTATTCTACGACTACACCAGTGACTCAATGAAAGGTGATAAGTCTAAAGACAGAGAGTACGACAATGGTGATTACGATGAGAAACGTTATGGTTTCAACGTTGGTTTGCCAATCCTAAAAGATCAGCTTTTCCTTTTCACATCTTATGAAAAGCTTGAAGGTGTTCAACAGTTTAGCTATGACCCACTTGGTTCAACTGTTAGCCAAGCTGACTTGAGCCGTATTATCGACATCACTAAAAATGTCTATAACTACGACCCAGGTACTATGGTACCGAGCATGCCAGTTGAAGATGAAAAACTGCTAGTAAAACTTGACTGGAACATCAATGATTCTCACCGTGCAAACATTGTTTACAACTACAATGACGGTTTTGCACTTTCTCAGTCTGACTCTGGTAGCCGTGAGCTGTCTCTGAGCAACCACTTCTATGAGCGTGGTGCAGAGTTTACCTCAATCGTAACTTCAATCTACTCAGACTGGAATGACGAGTTCTCAACTGAAATCCGTGTTGGTAAAGCAGACCTTGACGCACGTCAACAGTCACTGGATGCAGCAAGTGGTTTTGGTGAATTCCAGGTAACTGCCGCTGACGGCGGTAAAGTCTACATCGGTCCGGATGACTCTCGTCAGGCGAATGACCTTGACTGGGATAACTTCACGGTAAAGCTGGCAGGTACATACTACCTTGACCAACACACTATTACTGCGGGTTATGAGTATGAAGATCTGAACGTATTCAACTTGTTCATGCAGCATGTACAGGGTGAGTTCCGTTTCGACTCTATCGAAAACTTCGAAAAAGGCTTGGCTCAGCAGGTTTACTATAACAACGCAGCAGAAACCAATGATCCGAATGATGTAGCAGCTAACTTCTCTTACCAGCAGCACACGTTCTACATTCAGGACGAGTATAGCTTCTCTGATATCGATGCGACGTTAACTTATGGTATTCGTTACGACAAATACACAAGTGACGACACGCCAACTCCAAATGCACATTACGAAAGCATTTACGGCTTCTCTAACACCACTAACATGGATGGTGTTGACCTTGTACAGCCGCGTGTAGGTTTCAACTGGTATGTTGATGACGCCCTAGAAGTACGTGGTGGTATCGGTCTGTACTCAGGTGGTAACCCGAATGTTTGGTTGTCAAACTCATACTCTAGTGATGGTGCAACACAGGTATTTACCAGCCACAGAAAGAATGATGAGAGAGGCATAGGTTATTACGACTTATTTGCCAACGAAATGACTAACTTTGACGGCGGCACACCTGGTTTTGACGTACCTAAAGAGCTATTCGACAAAGTTGCTGCAACAAAAGTTGCAGACGGTAAAGGTTCTGTAGACGCAACAGCGCCTAACTTCAAAATTCCTTCTGAGTGGAAGATTTCTCTAGGTGCAACGTATACCACAGAAAACGAATACGTCATCAGTGCTGACTGGTTGTACACTGAGAAGAAAGACTCAGCAATCATTCGTCACATTGGTTACAAACTTTCTGATGAAACAACCTTTGATGGGCGTCCTATCATGGTTGAGCGTGACCCTAACAACCCTCGCGGACGTGACTATTTACTGACTAACGTTTCAGGTCCAGATGGTGAGTCACAAGTAATGTCATTATCTGTTGCAAAGCGCTACGATAATGGTATCAACTTCACCCTGTCGTATGCTTACACAGACGCTAAAGACATTACACCAATGACTAGCTCAACAGCGTCGTCTAACTACGGCAACATCGCGCTTACTAATCCTTGGAGCCCTGAGCTGGCGACTTCTGATTATGAAGTACCACACCGCTTTACTTTGCAGTTAGGCTACAAGCATGAGTTCTTCGATGGTTATGCGACTAAGTTCAACTTATTCGGCCAAATCAGTGAAGGTCAACCGTACAGCTTCACATTCAACGAAAGTGATGGCATCTGGGGCGATAGCAACTCATCTGACGGTCGACAGCTGCTGTACGTTCCGCTGGAAAACGATCCAAATGTTGAGTACGACATGACTGCTGATGAGCTGAAAGAGTTCAACGACTTCATCGCTGCTGAAGGCCTGGAGCGTGGCACTATTCTTAGCCGTAACTCACAGAACGCTAAGTGGATGACTAAGGTCGACTTCAAAGTAACTCAAGAACTACCTGGTTTCATGGAAGGTCACAAAGGTGAAGTATTCTTCGTCATTGATAACCTGACAAACCTGCTTAACGATGACTGGGGCACCATGTACAAAGGCGGCTTCGTAGGTAACCGTGTTGTTGACGCTAAGCTGGTTAACGGTAAGTACGTTTACTCTAACTTCAACGATGGCGCTATCTCACCTACAATCCAAAAAGATGCATCTCTTTGGGAAATGCGTGTAGGCGTTAAGTACACTTTCTAATATCTAAAACACGTAATTAGATAATCTCAAAGGTCAACTTCGGTTGACCTTTTTTGTTGCACACTTGGCAGTGTGACTGTAGATGAGATCAAACTAGCGTGAGAGAAAGTGCCCTTCCAGCTTTTGCATCATCACTAACAGTGCCTGCTTTTCTTCGGGATTTAGTTCACTCAACAATTTGCTTTCCCACGCCAATGCTTCCGGCGTTAAAGTTTCGTACAAAGCTAGCCCCAGCGGGGTCAGGTGCATTTCTGTTGCACGTTTATCTGTCTCACTTTGCTGCGCCACGAGCATACTCTGTTGCTGCAACTGTTTAATAGCGCGTGACACCGTTGATTTGTCCATGCTTGCCAGATCACATAGCTGTTTAGCTGTCGCCCCCGGATGCTGAGCCAGATGAACCAATACCCGCCACTGCGGCACAGTCAGTCCTGCTTGTTCATACACTTCGGAAAAGGCCTCACTCATGGCATTCGCCAGTCTCACCATGCGATAAGGAAGAAATTCATTAATATCAAATGCCACTATCAAGCTCCAGGTACACCGGCCCAATTCCTGTACATAAAAATTTACACATCAATATTGGCCAAAGATTGAAAATACTCTCACATGAGAGTATCTTTACAAAAAACATCAACGGAGTCTATGCAAAATGAGTGCAGAATTCGAGTACATGAGTGGTTTTGGTAATGAATTTGAGACTGAAGCCCTGCCTGGTGCCTTGCCAGTCGGTCAGTTTTCACCACAAAAAGTAAAATATGATTTATATGCGGAGCAGTACAACACCACTGCTTTCACAGCTCCACGCGCGGAAAATCGCAGAAACTGGTTCTATCGTATTCGCCCTTCAGTTGTGCAGGGTGATTACCAGTCTATGGACAATGGTCTGTTGCGTACAGCGCCGATCACTGAAGTCCCGACACCTCCAACTATGTTGCGTTGGAATCCGGTTGAAGTTCCGGCTGAAAAAACAGACTTTATCGATGGCTTAGTGACTATGGCAGCTAACGGCAGTGCGAACGGCCAGGCTGGTATAGGTATCCATGTCTATGTTGCCAACGCTTCTATGGAAGGCCGTTATTTTTACAATGCTGACGGCGAGCTACTGTTTGTGCCTCAGCTTGGTGAACTGGTACTTCACACAGAATGTGGCAAGCTGGCAATTAAGCCGGGCGAAATTGCCGTGATCCCACGCGGTATTAAGTTCCGCGTTGAGCTACTGAGCGACCAGGTCCGTGGTTACATCTGTGAAAACTATGGTAACCCTTACATTTTACCTGAGCGTGGGCCAGTAGGTGCCAATGGCTATACTAACGAACGTGACTTCCTGTATCCGGTTGCTTCTTTCGAAGACTTAGAAGGTGATTTCGAGCTCGTCGCTAAGTTCAACGGTAACCTATTCCGTTGCGATATCGGACATTCTCCGCTAGATGTTGTTGCCTGGACTGGTAACAGTGCGCCTTACAAATATGATCTGGCCCGTTTCAACGTGATGAACACCGTCAGTTTCGACCACCCGGATCCGTCAATTTTTACCGTGCTCACGTCACCTTCCGGTACACCTGGCGTAGCAAACGTTGACTTTGTCATCTTCCCACCACGTTGGATGGTAGCAGAAAATACGTTCCGTCCACCTTACTATCACCGCAATATCATGAGTGAGTTTATGGGCCTGATTGAAGGCGTTTATGATGCAAAAGAGCATGGTTTTGTACCCGGCGGTATGAGTCTGCATAACTGTATGTCACCGCACGGTCCAGAGGCAGACGTATTCGAAAAAGCATCGAATGCTGAGCTTGAGCCACAACGTTATGAAAATACGCTGGCCTTCATGTTCGAATCGCGTTACGTCATTTCTCCGACCAAGTACGCACTGGAAGGTAAAGAGCGCCAGCCAAATTACCTTGATTGCTGGAAAGGCATCAAAAAGTACTACAAAGGTGCATAAAATAAATTGGTAAATAACATATGACAGATTAAGCGGGCTCAATGCCCGCTTTTCATCGTATTTTATTCGACCTTAATACTGAGCAGGCTATTTTATAGCAGAGCCAACGTCGTGAACAAAAGGACCAAACATGAAACTGTATACTTATTTTCGCTCTTCTGCCGCGTATCGTGTGCGAATTGCACTCAACCTGAAAGACCTGGATCATGAATTAGTACCGGTTAACCTGCTAAAGTCAGAACAACAAGGGGCTGACTATCTAAGTAAAAACAATCAGGGACTACTGCCTGCACTGGAAACAGCTCAGGGCGTACTGGCTCAATCATTGGCTATTCTGGAATGGCTGGAAGAAGCTTATGAAGCTGCTCCATTACTGCCCGCTGATAGCTGGGAAAAAGCACAAGTGCGCAACTTCTGTTACGCTATTGCTTGCGATATTCATCCGATCGACAACCTAAGAGTACTAAAATACCTGAGTAACGAGCTATCCGTGTCAGATGAGCAAAAAAACACTTGGTATCGCCATTGGGTAATTGAAGGGTTCAAAAAGTTAGAAGTGATGCTAAGCGACAGCCTGTTTTGTTTCGGTGATAAGCCAACGCTTGCTGATGTTTGCCTGGTACCTCAGGTTTATAATGCGTTGCGCTTCAAAGTCGATATGAATGATTTCCCTAAAATTGCGCGTATCTACGAACACTGTAATACACTGGCGGCATTTAAAGATGCGGCACCGGAAAACCAAGCCGACGCACCTAAGTAAAAACGGCTTCAGGAGCGTTGATAATACGCTCCTGATACCGCCGGTCCAACTATTTAAGTGCGCTGTGCACCTGGTCTAAGTGCACCAACAAATCGTGCCCAAGATCTGTAAGATAACCCCCGTCAGGCTGATCAATCACCCCTTTGGCATATAACCGCTCGGCTGCCGATAGAATATCCTGATCTGCATTTTTGTGTATTTTTATCCCCTGATGCAAGCTACTACGTGGAAATTTCACCAGTAGTTCCAGCTCAGCCATTAGTTTTTCATCAAATGCCATATTCCCTCCTGAGACCATAAAATAGGCCCGACTTCTGCATGTATTACAACGGCTGACAGGCCAAAAAAGGTGTGTCAGCACATTACCAATAGCTAAGGTGTATAGTACATTAGCTTTACCCCTTAAATTTAGCTCGAACTTGGAGTTATGCCATGAAAAATAAGCTAATTTGCTTTTTATTTACAATTTTATTGATTCCACTCAAAGGTGTGGCCTATGGCAACGAAACGAATCTTTACCTCGAGCAGTTACAGGCGGTGTGTTGGTATCAGGATCTTCGTTATACTGAGGGCGCGGTAATTAAACAAGCCGAGATGTTGTATGTCTGTACTCATCGCTATAAAAACCAGCCGCAAAGTCCCTTGATATGGCTTAAACTGGACGACAAAGGCGAACCAATCAGAGTAGAAATGAAAGGCAAAATCAGGGTACACTAGGCGTTTTTAATTAAGCGAATAGATGCAGTATGAGCGGATCACAACCCAATAACCCTTTACACGGGGTCAAACTTCAGGACATCGTAGAACGCCTGGTTGAGCAACTTGGTTGGGAAGCCATGGCGGAAGCAGTGGATATCAATTGTTTCAAAAAGGACCCCTCAGTGAAGTCCAGCCTAAAGTTTCTGCGTAAAACCCCATGGGCGAGAGATAAAGTTGAGGCGCTGTATTTGGATACGTTCCACGGGTTCAGCTGGCCTGAGATAAAAAAGCCCTAATATAAGCGCTCGTATGCTGCCTGAATACGGTCGATTACTCGTGAAGGCACTTTCTTATTACACGCGAAATAGAGCTGAGTGTACATGTTGTCTATTGTCATAACCGGTTCGAGTTCACTGCTCATAGGTTCACTTTTGCTCTTATGCTCAAATTGCGCGTCACTCAAAATAACCAGGTCGACAATGTTCCGGCGTGTCGCAAGAAGCTGAAAAACGCGTTCAAAAGATTGGATCAATAACAATTGTTGGCCTTCAACAAACCCCTGACTCTTTAGATACTGATGGCTAAAGTTGTCACGTATCACCGCTATTTTATATTGTCTGGCTTGTTCGAGAGAGTCGATGCTGATGTTTGCGGTCTTCAAGGCATAAAATGAGGTCGTAAAGGCACCAATAGGAAACACCCAGTTGAATAAGGCATTACGTTGCTCACTTTTAGCAATGGAAAAAATGCAGGTATTCGGATCACGTTTAGCACTGTTGTAGGAACTACTCCAGTTATCAACAGAGATAAGATAGTCTATTTGCGCTTCATTGAGCACAGAAATCACTTTCTCGGCTGCTGGACCCGTCAGCTCACCCTCTCCGTTCACATACTGAAAATGTGCAAAGTTCTCAGTTACCAGAGTCAGTGTATAAGCGGATGCGCTTGCATTACCTAAGGCCAGCCACAAAAAAACAAACCAGCGTACCAAGCATCGCTCCTTATGATCGATTCAGAATGCAATTTTTAATATAGGAAAATATTCGGATGCTGTGAATATAAAAGTAGGTAAATTTTTGATGAGATAGCATAAACGCGCATAATATGCGGCCACATAGAGGGCCTGAACCCTCTATGTGCGTCTGATTAGCCTTTATTGATTGCGTCAATCAGGAATGCTGATAACTTAGCGCCTTCACGCAGCGTCGTTTCTGAGCTAGATAAACCTGCCAGCGAGCTATCAGTAAATGGGGCAATCTCCATCATATCAGCACCCGTGATAGGAAACTCTTTGCTTAGAGCCGTCAGTATTGTCATTGCTTCATCTGGCGTCATACCGCCTGATTCTGGTGTACCCGTTGCCGCAGCAA
Source organism: Pseudoalteromonas rubra (assembly GCF_001482385.1). NCBI lineage: Bacteria > Pseudomonadati > Pseudomonadota > Gammaproteobacteria > Alteromonadales > Pseudoalteromonadaceae > Pseudoalteromonas > Pseudoalteromonas rubra. The sequence continues at coordinate 545,669 of NZ_CP013612.1, read as the reverse complement.
ACTGCTCATCCAAAGCATCAATGTCAAAACTCACGTACAGCTCGTCAACCTTGTCTTCCTTCAGCTGATTAATCACCTGCTCTACAATGGCCTCAGCGCCTTGCTCGCGGATCTCGTTTGCCCAGTGCTGTTTAACACCGAATGTTGACTCCCAATGTTGCTTGCTCTTGCCGCTTGAGCGGATCCCGAACTGGATCAAATGGTGCGGAGCTGGCAAAAACTCCAATATATGAGTACACCATGAGCCAAAGCAAAGATCGATACCCAATCGCTCCACCAGAAGGTCGGTGTGTGCATCGAAGTGGATTATTGCAGTACGTTTACCCTGATCACGTTTCGCCTTAAGGTAGGCTTTGGTAAGAGGATAGCTGATTGAGTGGTCGCCGCCGATACCAAAAATGCCTTTATCTGGATAATTCGCGTAAAAACCATCACAAACGTCCTCTGTAATAGACAAAGGAGATACATGGTAATCGCTATTTTCGTCCTGATAGAGTGCCTTTTGACAGTTGCTGATTGTCCCTTCATTCAGATACTTGTCATGCAGAAGATGAGGGATTACACGCACGTCACCTAAATCAAACGCACTCACTTGTGGCTGCTGTGTTAGCAATGTCGAACGAAGGAACAATGGACCCCAGTTCGCCCCTCTCAAAATACCACCACCACAGTCGGAGCTGATCCCCAAAATGGCGGCTTTGTGCTCACTTTCACCCAGTGCATTTAATGACGCTTTCCATAGAGGTTCAATGTTTTCTGTCTGCCCGTAGAGTTTTTCTCGCAACGCCGCCTTTCTTTCTTTCGCCGTGTTAACGGTAAACACGCCATCCCCGGGCGGACACAGACAGTTTTCTATTTTCTGATGAAACTTTGCTTTGCTATCACTCATTGAGACCTCCTCAGTCAACTGCATAAACATGCCACACCGTTACTCACGGATTTATTGTCAGGTTCACTGAATAGATAAGGGAAATTTCCCGTAATTTTCAAAAACCTTTCACAACAAAAAAATCAAAAACCCTAGCTTTCAAAGAGTTACGAATATAAAGTGGACTTTAAAACGCTAAAATATACTGTGCTGGTGTCGGTATAACATGGCTGGGAGATAAGTCAACCGCTCTGACATCACCAAAGTTTGCCAAAGCGGTTGAATATGCAGGCTAAGTGTTTGCTTATTCGTATTTTCTGGGTTTTTTAGTTTTAATCGTAGCAATGTAACCATGCCAACTTGCGTAAGCAAGCAGCGGCATTATCACGATAAACCCAGCCGTTCCTGTTAAGAAGCCTACGATAACCAAAACACCAATTGTCGCGCCCCATACAACCATCGCCGCAGCATTGGATCTCACTGCGTGAATTGACGAAACCACCGCAGTCATAATGTCGACACGACGCTCCATCATTATCTGTGGCGTGAACGCAGATATCGCAAACACAGCCACAACCAGAATGCCCCCTACCAGGGTCCCTAACCCAAGGAATGCTGATAATTGCTCAAAGTTGGGGTTTGGCACATTGGGATAGAGCGCATGAATGAGCGCAGCAAGACGCATCCAGACAATCATTATTACCATCAGTAAAATGGCGAACCCCCATTCTCCTGCAGGATTTCTGAACATAGATTTGAGGCTGTGACCAAGCGTAGGCTTGTGGCCTTTTTCCAGCTCCCAGGCTACATCGTAAAGGCCAGCGGCAAATGCGGGTCCAATCAATGCAAATGCGACGGCAGCAGGTAAGATTACAAGGTGTGAATCAACTTCAAATGCCAGCCACATAATTGCAGCAGGTATTGTTGTGAAAACCAGTCCATATATCAGACTGAGTAAAGGTGCTCTGGCGATGTCTTTAAACGCCAATGCGAGCCAATGAAAAGCCACAAAAGGGCTTAACTTGTTGCTTTCAAAACAGCGGGCAAACTCGGTGTGCTTGTCTATCGATTGTGTTGCAGGCATTGTAGGTATTCCCCATTTGCTTCTCCTTATTAAGGTTTAGAAGACAGTCGACAATGTTGCAAGCAATTGGTTAATTTGAATGATAACTAAGGTTACAAACGACCCTGTTTCGCGCTAGTATCTTTGTATAGTATTAGTGAACAACCTATTGTTTAAGATGCCATTACACCTCAAATTGGTAATTTATCCAGAGCAATTATAGGATTTAAATTAAAAAACACATTTGTCATGCTCAAAGGTCAAGATAAGGACATTCGTCCTGTACTTAAAAGCAGGTAAAATTGACCATTGGGGTTTAGAACTATACAAGGTTTATATATGGAAAAGGTATTTCACCTGGGTCTTTCGAAAGCAGATCTCAACGGTGCAACACTGGCTATCGTACCTGGCGACCCTAAACGTTCAGAGCGTATTGCTTCGCAACTCGACAACCCTAAATGTCTGGCTCAAACCCGAGAATTTCATGTGTATCTTGGCGATATCAAAGGCCAATCCATCGTGATTTGCTCAACTGGTATTGGTGGCCCCTCAACTTCGATTGCTATTGAAGAGCTGGCTCAACTGGGTGTAAATACCTTCCTTCGTATTGGCACCACTGGCGCTATCCAGCCACATATTAACGAAGGTGATATTCTGGTAAGCACAGCTTCTGTCCGCCTTGATGGTGCCAGCCAGCACTTCGCACCTCTTGCCTACCCGGCTGTTTCTGACTTCCACTGTACCGCAGCCATGGTCGAAGCGTGTGAACACATAGGCGTCACCTATCACACGGGCATTACCGCTTCGAGTGACACTTTCTATCCGGGTCAGGAACGATATGACACCTTCTCGGGATATGTACCAAAAGCATTTCAGGGCTCGTGCGAAGAATGGCAAAAGCTCAATGTTATGAACTATGAAATGGAATCCGCAACCCTGTTTACTATGTGTGCTGCGCTGGGATTAAAAGCGGCCTGTGTCGCAGGTGTATTGGTTAACCGTACCCGTCAGGAGATCCCGAACGTGGATCATCAGATGGTCGAAAAAAATGCGGTCTCCGTCGTCATCAAAGCCGCTGAACTGGTACTGGAAAAAGCAAAGCAGGCTTAAGCCTGCTTGGACTCTATCAGATAATAATGTAGCTTTAGCGTCTCGTTAAAGCTACTTATAACAGCTTCTGTCACCGCACGCTGGTTTTCTCTTCCATTTGTTTCTACCAAAGTCGCCCGCTCCAGCTTAGCCTCAGCTAGTATTTCACCGCTCATAGCCAACTGGCTCAGTGCACTTTGCATCGGTGATAAACTTGGGCTGTATGCTGCATTTTCGACATAACGACCATAAAAACGCTTACCGTTTTTCATCACTAACTCAGCCGCAGCTATGTTTTTAGTGTATGGTGCATAAACTTGGCTAAGGTGGCTAACCAGCTTATCAGATAGCTCATCCACCTTATCGATAGCAATCGGAGCACTGTCAAATAGTGATTCCAGATTGCCTAAATCTGTGGGCCCAAAGTCTCCCGGCAGCAGTTGCGATAGCGTCGTCTCCCCCGTCGGCAAGGTGATTTTCAGCTCTTTTGCATTACTTAGTTCATTCATAAACTGACGGCAGTAGCCACAAGGGGCTGCTGTGATATCCAGGCTGGTAATTTCCCTAGCACCATTTAGCCACGCATTGTTGATAGCAGCTTGCTCAGCATGTACCACTAAAGACAGCGCCCGGTGTGAAAACTCCAGGTTAGCACCCAGGAAATAATGATCGCTGTGTTTGTCGTATGCCACGGCACCGACCAGAAAAGAAGAGATGGGGGCCTGAGCAAAGCTTGCTGCGTAGGGCAACAACGCCTGCCCTAGCTGAGTTTTATTACAACCCAATAAGGCCTGAATATGAGTTTGGAGTTCGGAATTTAGTACGCCGTTGGCGGTTTTACACGCTTCCAGTACGGAAGGAATTAGCTTGTTGTCAGTATCTGCCATATATCGTTATTATTCGCACAGGCTCGTGCCTGTACAGCGCTGTTTTGCGCTTGTTTCATGGCAGACCAGTTTACGCCTGAATCAGCTTTTACTCAACCATTCCTTAGCACTTTTGAAGCACTCGAAATTCTCCGCATTGATGCCAAATCGCTGTACCTTTTGCAAAAACAAATCATGCATAAACCCTTCAATACCAACCACCCGCGCAATCTGCATGTTTTTAACCTGATGTGCGACTTTGGGCATGATATTAACCACATCTATTGCTGCAAATTGGTGCTCCAACTCAGAAACATCCACCAGTAACTTACTACTGCGGTGTTTAGAAGCGTAATTGTTCGCTACCTTATAAGCATTAACAACATCATCTACCCCTGCTTTGCCTCTGAGGGTCATCATGATCAGGGTTGTGGTTTCATCATATGTGATACTGGTTGAAAGCGTTGACATTTCAGCCTCTGACTATTGCCTTAATCAGTGTTAAGCGCGTTTACAAGGTAGCAGGGGATTCTAGTTAATTAAGAATTGATGTCAACAAAACAACCATAAAAAACTAGACAAAATGAAAAAACCAACCCTATAGGATTGGTTTTTGTTATAAGGGAATAAAACAGCTATTGCAGCAAGTGAAATTAACCCGTATTTCTTAGTCCAGCCGCAATACCCATCATAGTAATCATCAGTGCACTGTCTAAGTCCTGATTATCTTTATCTCTGGTCCGTTTAAGTAATTCGACCTGAAGTACATTAAGTGGATCAGTATACGGATTTCGTAATTCGATTGATTCACGGATCCAAGGTTGTGCTGACAGCAGTGAACCTTTTGGCGCATATTTTTCGATGAAGAGCGTAGCCTCTTTGAGTTCTTTTCGCAAAGACTCTCCAAGTGGGCGCAATTGTGCTGGCACCAGGCGTTCATCATAGTATTCGCTTAGCCAGAGATCTGTTTTACAAAATACCATTTCCAGCATTTCAAGACGTGTTCTGAAAAATGGCCACTGCTCACTCATCTCGCCCAGCAACGCCTCACTATGCGCCTTCACAACACTTTGTATACCTGCCAAAGCACCAAGCCAGGCTGGTAACATTAAGCGATTCTGACTCCAGGCAAAGATCCAGGGAATGGCACGAAGACTTTCTATCCCACCTTGAGGTTTGCGTTTAGCCGGACGAGAACCCAAAGGTAGCTTCGCCAACTCAATTTCAGGCGTCGCGGCTCTAAAATAAGACACAAAGTCTGCATTACCGCGAACAAAATCCCGATACTGATTACAAGACTGCTCACTCAGCAGTGCCATGGCATCTCGCCAGTCAGACTTAGGTTGTGGTGGCGGATAAAGGTTATTTTCGATAATAGCACTGGCGTACAGAGACAAGCTTTGAATGGCGACCGGTGTCAGACCAAATTTAAAGCGGATCATCTCTCCTTGCTCTGTCACACGTAAACCATGACTCAGTGACCCGGGGGGCTGAGAACGCAATGCCTGTGCAGCTGGTGCCCCACCCCTACCTATAGTACCACCTCGACCATGGAACAGATGCATTTCAACCTGGTATTGCTCACCTACTTCAATAAGCTGCTCCATTGCAAGATACTGTGCCCAGCCTGCTGCCATCATGCCTGCGTCTTTGGCAGAATCGGAATATCCAATCATGACATACTGCTGCTGACCCACGTGTCCTTTATACCAGCTGGAGTCGAATAACTGCTGCATCACCTTCTGCGCATTATTCAAATCATCCAATGTTTCAAATAGTGGTGCTACAGGTAACTTAAACTGACAACCACTTTCCTTAAGTAACAGTTCAACAGCCAATACATCTGATGCCTCCTTGGCCATTGAGATAATATAGATCCCCAGAGCTGCTCTATCCTGGTTTGCTATAACAGCAAAAGTATCAAGGACCTCTTGTACTTCCTCACTGGGTTGCCAGTGCTTAGGCAATAAAGGGCGCCGAGACGATAATTCAGACAACAAAAATGCCTGTTTGTCCTGCTCTGACCATTGCCCGTAATCACCTACTCCCAAATAGCGCGTGACCTCTGACAGCACATCACAATGTCTGCCTGAATCCTGACGAACATCCAGTTTACACAGCTGTACGCCAAAACATCTTAGTCTGTGCACGACATCTAGCAGCATACCATTTGCCACCACTTCCATTCCGCACTCGGTCAGTGAGCGATAACAGATATTTAGCGGTGTCATCAGTTGTTCTGTGCAGCGGATCTTGTCCTGATACGAGCTGGGTTTCTGTTTGATCTTGTGCTCCAGAGACAATATCGTCTCATTAATATCAGCTTTGAGCTGTTTGAGCAGCGCGCGATAGGGCTCCGGGTGATCCCCTGTCAGGCTTTTCAATTCCTCATTCGCCGGTGCCATTGACAGCTCAGAGCTCAGCACATCCAAATCACGATAATACAAATCCAGCGCCATCCAGCGCCCGTGGTCAAGCACGCTCTGAGTAACTTGCGCAGTCACATTAGGATTACCATCTCTGTCTCCTCCCATCCAGGAAGCCAGACTAATCGGTGCATAGTCTTCCGGGAGCGTAATACCAAGTTGACCTTCAGCAAGCTGCGTGAGCGTGCGGGTAAATTTTGGCACTGCATCCCACAGACTGTTTTCAATGACCGCAAAGCCCCACTTGGCTTCTTCAAGAGGGGTTGGGCGCTTGTTTCTGATTTCATTGGTATGCCATGCCTGGCAGATCAGCTGTTCGATCCGCGCGATGACCTCATTTCGACACAAACTGCTATCCTGGCACGCAGCCAGCTCAGACAAACAATCGCTCAGCTCAACATGCTTGCTGATCAAAGTACGACGAGTTACTTCCGTTGGGTGTGCCGTTAGTACCAGTTCAATAGATAGGTTTTCAATTACCTCGGCAACTCTGTGCTGCTCTGTCTCACCCTGATTTACTTTTCTGGTAATCTCAGACAAGGTGGTTTGCAGCGTCTCAAATGGACCTTGTGGGCATCCTGAATCAGAAATAGTGTGTTGCTGCTCTGCAACGTTTGCCAGATTAAGAAAATGACTAAACGCCCGACATACTGGCAGTAGCTCTTCGTCAGGCAAGGACTGCAGGGTTTCAATTAACGTTTCTCTCGCCTGGGCATCACCACCGCGTGATGATTTAGCCAGGTGCCGGATCAACTCAACTTTTTCGAGTACCTCCGCACCCTGGGAATGGGCGATTGTGGTGCCTAGTAGCTCGCCAAGCAGACTCACGTTTCTTTTCAATTCTGTGTATTGCTGTTGCATAACATGCTCCCTGAACAATTTTCACTCACTCCAATATACTGACTATACAGAGAAAAAGAAAAGATACTTTGATGACAGACAGTGGTAAAAAGTTATAAAAGCCATAAATGCAATTAATTATCATTTAGTATTTGACATACAAGCATTCACAAGTGATAATCATTCTCAATGAAGACCTGAACACCTCGTTGCTCAATTCTCCGTTTCCGGCTTCATTAACGTTGATATGCCAACAACTTTTCACAGGGGGAGTTGGCAGACGTACTCATTTACTTGCTACATTGTTCATATCAGTGACGGTTGATATGTATCAGAAAAGCCCGAAAGGGCTTTTTTTATTCTGCTTCAATCGCTTATACTATTCACTTGGCATTACTACTAGCTAAAACCGGCTCAACCCCAGACTGCTATACTCTGCACTTAGGTCTGGTGACTTACAACATCGGTTATGAAGGAGAACGCTCATGTGGCAAAAACTTACTTACGCACTGGCCTTTGTCGGCCTGCTCGCCAACACACCCGCTGCACAAGCCGGGCTCGAAGAAGGTATCGCAGCAGCCAATGCCGGACAATTTGATGTTGCGCTCAAAGAATTCAGATATCTTGCGGATATGGGATACGCACCGGGTATCTACGAGCTAGCCAAAATGCATGAAGGTGGATACGGTGTACCGAGAAATCCACATAAAGCAGCAGAGCTTATGCAGCAGGCGGTTAAGCTTGGCAGTGCCGACGCCATGTTTTCACTAGCGGTGATGTATGAGCAAGGCAAAGGTGTAAAAGTAGACAAGCAAAAAGCCGTCGACCTGTTTATGGCCGCTGCCAGAAAAAACATGCCGGCAGCCCAGTTTAACTTAGGAGTTATGCACGCCAATGGAGATGGTGTAACACAAGATTACAACCAGGCGAAGTTCTGGTATGAACGTGCTGCTGCAAATAACTATACACTGGCCATGTTCAATCTTGCGCTTCTGTACTATCAGGGACTCGGTGGAGAGAAGAACATTCAGCGCTCCTACATCTGGAACACGCTGGCAGAGTATAATGGCTATCGCCCTGCTTCAACCAGCCGCAGACTGGATGAGAAAAGCATGTCCCGCTCGCAGCGAGAAGATGCACAGGAGATAGCTGATACCATTTATCACAAAATCCAGGCCGGGACCTATATTGCAGGGTCGCAAATTACTGAAGACTAGCCTGGAGTTTGCACAACCCGCACAAATACGGCTTCATTGTGCGGGTTTCAGGAATAATTTTACCCATTATTTTTTACACTCTTTTTTCTACTCTCTGTGTAACCAACATCTGAAAAATACTCACCTTACGGTTTAACCCATGCCCGATTAACAGTGAAAATTTAGTGATGCTAAAATTGAAATAAACGATAACAGCCTGTAAAGAAAAGAATTTTACTGTCTCTTTTTGTAACCCTGTGAAGATTTCTACTTTCAGATATGATTTAATCCCGCCATCCCAAAACGGGAACATTTTGTAATTAAAATGAAGGTCATATGGATGTTTAAATATTCAAAAATTGCTATTGGCTTAGCGACGTGTTTTGCTCTAAGCGGATGTCTTGAAGTAGAAGATAACAATAACAATGATGAACTGGTCAATAAACTTGAGCAACAAAATCAAATCTTGCAAAGCCAGCTTGATGAAAACAAAAAACAAAGTGAAGCTCAGGCCGCAAAAGACAAAGCGCTTGAAACACCATTTATTCTGAAGGGCGGTATTGTCGCCGCTGTTGACGGTGTTGACTTATCTGATGTGCAAGTGACTGCATACTATGACGGCACGTGGCACGAGCCTGTCGACGTTGCCGAAGATGGCAGCTACTCAATTCCTAAAGTCCCTCAGTACAGCAATATTTTGCTCAAAGTAAGCAGCCCGAGCAACGCGATTGTTACTCAGCTGTTCGACCATGCAACACGCAGTGCCGGTGGCCGTACTGAAGTAGTCAGTGCTGTGCAAACAATGACTGTATCCAAACCGCATACCGTTACTTTTAGCATTCTCAATCGGAACACTTTTGAAGCCATTTCCGATTTGCAAATTACGGCTGAGCGGGAACTTAACACTTTTACCAGTGCGCGATATGACTTGGAACATATGCTGGAACAAAACAAGGTTGTTGCAACCTATAGCACTGAAACAAACCAGTATGAGCTTATCGTGCCTCAAGGTATTGATTTCAATCTGGCGATTGATGTAGATGTCGACAACGATGGCAATGACGAATACACAATCTATAAATCAGACCACGTAATTTACTCCAGTAATGGCATGGCGAACCTGCACAACTTTAATGCTGAACAACAGACAACGCTATATGCGACTGTTGAAAGCATCAATGAGTACGATTTAATGGTTAACTTTATCAGCGAATCAGGTGAGCAACTGTATCCTGATACTGTATTTGCAATCAACAATGATGAAGGTGACAGCAACTTTACATTTGATGAAGCACAAGGCCATTATAACTTATCAGCTAAATACTACGGCGAGCTGCAATTCATCACCCATGAATTCACAGTAAATGGCCGCACGTATAAGGCCGACAACATTGGCATTTACCGTGACCACAATGATACCTTTCAAATAAGCCGACGCCACAATCACCACCACCAGGAAGGCCTGTATAGTTCAGAATTAAGCAACAACACGTTAGCGATCACCATACCACTTGTAGAACAGGTTTCAGCACCTTATCTGGGACTTGAGATAATTGAGTCTACTGAAGACAAAGTTGCAGAGACACACGGCTTGACTTACTACTTTAATGCCCCTGTTTCACTACAGCAAGACTCTGTCCGATTATACCAGCAGAATGTAATCACCGTTGTAAAAGGCAATGACTCTGCCAGTGACGATGTCGCTGCGGGAACAACCTCTATAAAGCGTACTAACCAATCTGTTGAGTTAAACAGCGCGCTGTCATTCAACGATACCAAGCTCTCTATTGCCCCGGCTGCCCCACTTGAAGCGGGTTATACGTACCGTTATGAGCTGGATAACGTCACTCGAAAAGAAGCGGACTCTCAGGGTTACCTCAATCGGTCAGTTTCATTTTCAATCGACACACCATTTGAATTCGATGAGTCTCAGTTCAAAGCTGACAACATGAACTATCGCAGCAGCGGTGCACTAATCACACCCAAGAACACAGCTGGCGAGCAAAGTGGGGACAACAGTAGTGCAACCTCTTACGAACTTTGTATTGTTGCACCAAAAGACGTGAGATTGGTTGAAGCGCAGCTCAGTGCGGTCACAACCAATGGTGTTAGATACACAGTCGACCAGCGCTATCATGGCTACTCTGACGTTTATTTATACGCGCTAGCTGACAATGAGCAACTAGAAACCAACATATACAATTACACTCTAGATAAACGCTCAGCTCAACCAAATGGTTACTACCGTTCTATGTGTTTTAGCTACATAGACCAGTATGAACAAGATGGAAGCTGGGCAGGAAATGCTCATTTCATGGACCATACCGATAGCGCAACAAACAGCGTAGATGTCAACATCACTTATCGTTTACCGGGTTCTGATACTGAAATCTCAACCGGGGTTAAAACACTCTATATCGATTAATATGATATATGGCCCTGCCTGAGTTTCTCAGTGCAGGGCCTGACTTTTGATTTCTTCTTATTTAGCCACACTAATAACCAAACATGTAACTACCGACTGTCATAGTCAGCGTCGTTATCACCACAATAGCAAACAGGTTCATCACAAAGCCCGCCTTGATCATATCTCGGATTTTAATCTCTCCAGAACCAAACACAATGGCGTTGGGCGGTGTTGCCACTGGCATCATAAAGGCGCAACTTGCTGCCATAGCAGCAGGTATGACCCAAATGAGGGGTGTACCGGCAATTTGCTCAGCAACGGGACCAAGCAAAGGTAAAAAACCCGCAGCAGTTGCCGTGTTACTGGTCAGCTCCGTTAAAAAGGTTATGAGCGCAGCAACAGCCAATACACCCAGTACCAAAGGTATCGCACTGGCGCCAGCCAGCATGTTGGCAATATACTCAGCCAGCCCTGACCCTTTAATTTGAGACGCCAGCGTTAACCCCCCACCAAACAGCAACAAGATCCCCCAGGGCACTTGCTGCGCAGCTTGCCAATCCATTAAGCGTGTATCACTGCCACCTTTTGCTGGCAGTACAAACAACAGCAGTGCAGCCGCCATCGCAATTCCCGTGTCTGTGATATCCAGACCTGTCCAGCTCGCAAGGTATGGACGGCTGATCCAGCTAACTGCAGCAAAAACAAAAACAAGCAGCACATTTTTTTCGGCCAGACTCATGCGACCCAATTCACCCAATTGCTTAGTAAAAATTTGCGTCAAATCTGTGTCATTGTTGGTTTTTTGCACTTTAAATGCGAAGCGCGTCAACCACACCCAGCACAGCAAAATCATGCCAAATGTGAATGGGACAGCCATCACCATCCATTGCGCAAAACCAATTTTGATCTGATAGTTTTCCCACAGGTATGCGACCATTAACGCGTTAGGGGCAGTGCCAATAATAGTCCCGACGCCCCCCAAGCTCGCGCTATAAGCAATCGCCAGCAACAGGGCAATACCATAATTATTATCCTGAGATTGATTATCCTTGAGTACATGGATCACTGACAAAGCAATTGGCAGCATCATTAAAGTGGTCGCAGTATTGTTGATCCACATAGATAAAAACCCACTGACCAGCATCATTGCCAGGATCTGTGTCTTAGGGTTGTTACCGCTGCGTAGCATGGTATGCAAGGCGATACGTTTGTGTAGCTGCCACCTTTCCATGGCAATAGAGATCAAAAAACCGCCCAAAAACAAAAAGATCAACGGATGTGCATATAAACTCGAAGCAGATTTAATATCGTTTATCCCCGCCAGAGGCACCACAAGCAAAGGCACAAGGGAAGTTGCAGGTATGGGCACAACCTCACTCACCCACCAGATCCCCAGCCATAACGCAAGTCCGGCAGTACGCCATGCTTCAACACTCATCCCTTCCGGGGCCGCTGTCAAACACGTTAGTAGCATAAATGCTGGACCGAGCAGCAGGCACAGCCTGTCGGTCCAGAGTTTTGACTTTTTCAAATTATCCATTACTTATATTTTTACCTGGATTTAACACTCTTAGGGTATTATGCCAGTAAAATAAGTACAGAGTATGGAAAATCTGTCTATTGTGCCGATATGGACAACGTCATCCCACTGGCACTTTGGTAACCTTTTATACCAATAAACCAGTTACCTGCGTCCGGAGCATTGAAAGTACAGGTTTCTGCGTTGCCGCTTTTATATGGACGGCAATCATAGCTGTTGTCCCCAACCGCAGAACCATATTTAACATACAGGTCACCATCCCCCACGCCACCCGACAGTGTCACGGCCAAAGACTGATATCCGCTCCCCAGAGATTGAGAAAAGTTAACCCAGCCGCCTTGCGCTACAGACAGGTTAGATTCGGTACGATTGATGGGCACTGGCGTGGTCCCACCTGGTTGGTACTCGCCTACCAAAGAGACATTCTGAATCTCATTCCAGGCCTCCACCATGACATAATAGGTCCCTTCGCTAACGTTACCTATAGTGCAAGTTTCATTGCTGCTCGACGTAGTGCTTTTACAGTCATAGCTTTGCAGTGTTGGCTTAGAACCATACTTAACATACAAATCCGCATCTCCGGTGCCACCTGAGGTTTTAAAGGTTAGGTTGCTGCTACCCGCAGGTACAACCAGAGAAAAATCATGCTGAGACTTGGCTATACCGCTTATCCCCGTTTTTGGCACACCATTTTGTAATTTACCAGGATCAGGCGGTGGAATAGAGCCGGCATTTTTACCCAATTCAGCCAGATACGCGACCGCCAGTTTGGCAAATTTACTGGCATGCGTAGCGTCAAACGAGGTGTCATTGCTGGTGTGTATCTTTCTGTTTATCTCAGACATCCGAGATTCGAACGGCATAGATGCTGCAAACCCCTGTTGATACCAGGAAGCATGATCTGAACAACCATAACCACACTGATCATAGCCATAACTTAAGTTGGGTAAATAGGCGTCAAGCAGCTGCGACAAAAATTGATTCTGACCACTGTTGGTGTAGTCCGTAATCATAGTGATGTCCTGCGTGCTACCATTATTTCCGGTCATGTCAAATTGCACCATGCCGACCACATTTTTGCCCTGAGACTTGTAATCTTGCGCAATGGCTTTAGAGCCTCTCAGGCCGACTTCTTCAGCCGCGAAGCCCATTATCTGAATCGTCCGTTGAGGTTTATAATCCGCCGCAACCAGGGCTTTTAGCGCTTCAGTTAACACAGCAATTCCGGATGCATTATCGTCTGCACCTGGCGCTCTGCCAGCAGCAGGGCTAGACTGGTTGATGGAGTCAAGGTGTCCACCAATGACGACGATTTCACTGGCATTCTCAGCTCCGTTGATCGTCACAACAACCGATGATTGAGACCAGCTATGGTTATAAAAGTCTACGCTGATATCACTGCGAGACTGTGTGATTAATTGCCAGTTTTGTTTAATCCACTGAGCCGCATCCACGCCACTTTGCTGTGTGTAATAACGGTTATGGAACGCAGTCAGTTCTGCCACCGTGCTATCCAGGCTCGTCGTACTCACCTCCCCTATCATAGCGTTGACCATAGCAGGATTATCTATGGTGTACGTCTGTAATGGTTGGCTGGTATGCGCCAGACTCAGTTGTGACAGATACACCTCAGCATCAGCTTTCGATGCATGAGCAACAAACCCACCACAACGGTGGTAGTTTTCATGCATAAAATGACTGAGTTCACCATGCTCGATTTCATCGAGCTGCGCTATGCTGACACCAGGGATCGTGCTCACCTGCGCGCTAACATGTTTACCTGTCAGCAGGTTTTGTAACTGATAATGTTGTCCCGCCATGGTATCAATCGTGATCCAGGTTTTTTCGGGCTCCGATGGTACACCAGCAAACGCTGCACCGCCGGAGAAAAGTGTAAAGTTCGCGGCCACTAAAAAGCTCAGCACACGAACGGGTCGTTGAGCAGTCATCGCAACACCCCTCAATAAATGTGATTGAACAAAAAAGGGAGCGATATGCTCCCTTAGTCGATGATTAATTAGCCTGAATATTTACTGTGACACCGCTGGCAGCTGAGTAGCCACGTAAGTCGATGTGCCACGTACCCTCTTGAGGGTTGGTAAAGGTACAAGTCTCACTATTGCCGTTGCGGTAAGGACGGCATTGATAAGTGGATGTGGTTGATTGGCTACCAAAGTTGACATAGAGATCAGCGTCGCCTGTGCCACCGGAGATAGTTACTGTTAGATTAGAATAACCTGCACTCAAGTCTTGCGTAAAGCGTTGCCATTGACCTGATCCTACACTGACATTGCTTTCAGTTCGGTCAATTGGGGGCGTACCTGTGCCACCCGAGGTATATGAGCCAGTTAGCGACACGCCAGAAATGGCATTCCACGCCTCGACCATCACATAATAGGTGCCAGCCTGAACATTGCTGATGTTACACGTTTCGTTACTACTGGAGGTCGTACTATTGCAGTCATAAGTTTGCAAGGAAGGACGACTGCCAAACTTAACATAAAGATCTGCGTCACCAGTACCGCCTGAAGTCACAAATGACAGATTAGTCGCATCAGCCGGAACTTCCAAGCGGAAGAAGCTTTGTGCTTTAGACGCACCGCTGATCCCTGTGCGGGCGACACCATTGGTCAACAGTTCATCCTGTGGGGGCTCAGTAGTGCCACATGAACTACCCGGACTTAGCTGAGAAGTAACACCCACAACTGCCAGCGCATCTTTAACGTCTTCATGGTTGTACCCCAGGTCACAAGCTGCGTCCATAACACCGTTACCCGCCGTATCCCAGTCAGTGCTGGCCGTCCAGTATAATTGGTTTGCTTTCGCCATAATGATGAAAGCTTTCTTAGTATCCCAGCCTGTTTTATTCGCCAGAGTGTAGAATGCTTTGTTGAACACACCAGAGCTGTGGTGCACATCCATGCTGGAGGTATAATCTGACTGGTGGCCAATAGAGTTTCCATCTTTAGTCGGGTCATCCATATAGCGCAGTGCACCGGTGGATTTAAAGATCTCTTCACCGACCATCCAGTCATTGCTGCCTTTCATGTAAAACTCAGCGGCCTCACCTGCCATGTCAGAAAAAGCTTCATTCAGGCCACCTGATTTATAACGATAAACCAGACCGGAGTTTTGCTCGGTAAAACCGTGACTGACCTCGTGTGCCGACACGTCCAGGCTAACCAAAGGATAGAAACGATTCTGGCCATCACCAAATGTCATCGCACTGCCATCCCAAAACGCATTTTCATAGTTATTGCCATAATGAACACGCATTTTAAGCTGGAAAGTTAACGGCGCTGTACCCAACCAGTCGTTGTACATATTGAAAACGACATTGCCAAAATAGTGTGCATCATTTAACGGGGAATAGGCTCCATTAATTTCCTTAACCGTGTTCTCCGGACAGGTAAAACTGTGTGCCGTAGACCCGCTGCTGCCATGATTGAGGTTAATAGTCTTGACGTTAGCATTATTCATCGTACAGGTGTTGCCCGACTGAGACACATCCAAATGTCCATAGTCAGTGCCATACTGGTAACGACCTGTTTTTTGGTTGCCACCCGGTCCCGTTGCGTTAGCATGCTGGATGTTGTCAAACTCCATCAACAACTCACCGCTGTTGGCATCAATAATTTTGTAAGGGCGTGAAGGCAACTTACCGTAGGTAACATACGTCACCTCGTAAACCAGTCTGGCCTGAGACTGGTCATCAAGCCAGATACCTAGTCGACTACTTTCATTATGCTTAGCCAACGCGATTTCTTCGCCATTTTGTTGTGCAGAAAATTGAGCCTCTAGTTGGCTTTGCATAGCCTGCATAGACAATTTCGGCGTAACTGTATTCAGATCTGCCGCAATCTCATAGACAGCAGCACCATGAGCCCGCTTTAGTGCACCAGCATTGTTATAAGTCAGGCTGACTGTGTCGCCGATGACTGGCAAGCCTTTGTACATTTGTTGATAGCGTGTCGTAACCGCACCATTCGCGTGAGGGTATGACTTTAGCTCAACCAATGTGCTACCTGTATCGAGCCCGATAAGCTGCTCTGGTTGTGCCGACAAAACAGCCGGAGCCGCAGATTCCAGCATCGCGGAAATGGTATTATGTGTGTTGAGGAAGCGCTTTTGAGCTGCATTCGCAGCGCCTGACACCAGTACCAAACCGGCCGCTGTTGCCAAAGCTATTTTTGATAGTTTCACTTGATTTGCTCCATAATTACTTGTTGTTTTATGTGCAGCCGGGATATTGCTACCCACAGCGCAAACGCACATTTAACGAGTGCGCAACATAGAGACTAGTGACAAAGTTAAAAAAATAAACTTTTGTTAACTTTTAATTATTCCGCAGTTTACACCTCTTTAAAATTTAAAATTAGCTTTATTTACATTTGCTTGAAGGCAACCTGCCAGCGTGAAATTGAATTTACCAAACACCAAGTGTAAACATGTTGTTACACACAAGCTAATGTTAGCACTTGATAAATGTACCTTAGGGTTGCCAAATCAAACTTGTTATACTATAACAAAACACTTTTCCAAGCGTATTGTCTAGATCCGCAGCTAGTCATTTGGGCACGCTTGGCGAGCCGTAATTGCTTTAGTAATCAGTGACCAGCCGAGTGACGTTTCCTTCAATTGGGGCAAATTACCGGGTTCTGTTTGCAAGCATAACAATTGCTCTCCCTCAGCGCTTACCAACAATAGCTCAACGGTCGCAAAAGCCAGTTCATCGTCTCCACGCTGAGCTTGAAAATCCACCTTCAATAAAGTGGCTGAAGAGACATCAGGGTATTGCTGTGCAATTTGGGTTGTTACCAGCTGGAACCCCTGATCTTTTGATTCTTCCAGCGCCGCAGCTATGTCCTTACCTATTCCAACGTCAATGGCGAATCCAACCGCAATGCCGGCAGGACCCAACGCACCCATCAACATGGGACCAGCAGCAGCGCCCCTTCCCTGATAAGAGACACTTGGCATCTCAGACTTTACAACAGGTTTAGGCGGCACAGATGAACAGGCACTCAGCAGGGCAAATAGCAATAAACAGATAAATAGTTTCATTTTAGTAGTAAATACAAAAAGAGAATCGGTACCTATATTATATGAGGGTTATGCAATTATGCATAGTATAATCAAGCCTTTATAAATAAAGCTTAAGCAGCCGCTGTAATTAAGTAAAAGACGAGTGAATCAGACCCGTCGAGTAACAAACTGGTGTGAGGGCGCGTCAACAAATTAAAATGAGTATGAATATTCCACGGATAGTTGCTGCCCTGCTTGTGGTACACGGCCATCAGACACTCTGGGGTCGAACGCACTGGTTTGCTTATCAAACAAGTTTTGCGCCTTAATCCTGATTAGCTTATTTGTAGCAAGGTGCCAGGTAACTGTGCCTCCAATTAGCCAATGTGCTTCCTGCTCATAATGTTGAAAGCCCAGACCATCCAGTAAGAACACAGGGAAAACTTTAACCTGAGAACGCCACACGCCGTTAAGGCCAACCTGCCAGCGATCAAACTTATGGTGCAATTGCCACGAACCAAAACGTTTATAGCTGGCACTAAACGGATCGTCAAAATGCTGGGTGTAGTTGAATTTGAACCAACTAGCATCACTCAACTCGAATGAAGCACTGACCTCAAGCCCCTGCATGTTCGTTGAGTAAGCATTATTAAACGTAAAACGGCTTTGTGCCATATCAACCGGCTCTAGAGTGATAAAATCATCCAGCTGGTTTTCAAATAACACCAGGTCTAACTGCCAGCTTGGGTAAGCTATATGCCAGACGAGCTCCGTCGTTTTAATATTTTCTGATTTGAGCTGCGCATTGCCCTGGGTGATATCGTCATTGGAGTTGAGTTCATTACTCACCGGGATCCGAAATGACTCCCCATATTGTAGCTTAAATGCATGCTGCGGATTGAACTGATAAATGGTTGCAACACGCGGGGACAATTTGCTGTCTATGTCGATAAACTCGTCAAAACGCAGCCCCGTAAACAGTGTCAATTGCTCAGTCAATACATATTTCAGCTGCAGATAAGTGGCGTAAGAATCAAAATCCTGCTTCAGGCTATCGAACGCTGCAAACTCATTAAGCGGCTTAATACCGCCCAAATAGTATTGATCTTCAAGAATTATTTGCCCGCTAACAGGGTCAAAATGTGACGTATAAGTGCCAGCTCTGGACTGCTCCTCCAGCGAATACTCCATTCCCCAATTTAGCGCCAATCCCGCGCTATACTGATAGGCCAGGTCCCAGTTAAGCGTCAGGTCTTCTGAACGCCATTTTGGCCCATTAAAAAAATCCTGCTGCAGACCCAGCTCCTCTGCTGTCGCTATCAGTCCGGCACTGCTTATATCATGACGGATAAAACTCAACGTTAAATCGCTGTCCAATTTGTCTGATAGTCGGGCCTGATGATTCAATTTTGCCCCAATGTTACGACTGGTATGAAAGTTGTCCTCACTGTAACTGGACAAATTCATAAATTCGTCTAACGTCGTTCTGACCACGTGAAGTGACCCACTGAATGCCCCCCACTTGCCACCAAACTCGACAAAAAGATTCGACTGTGGGTCCCGGGCTTGCTGGGCACGATAGGTTTCTCCATCCGTTGCAAAGGCACTGACATTGGCATGAAAGTGACGTTCGCTATCAGGGCTGTGGCTGTAATTCAATGAGGCATGTCTGCTTTGGTTCAGGCCTGCACCAAACTGTATCTGACGTGCCGACTGGCGCGTCACGATATTCATCACCCCCAAAAACGCATTACTGCCGTAAAGGGCTGAACCAGGGCCGCGAATAAACTCAACTTTTTCAACCACATCCACAGGAATAAAAGGGGCATAAACAGACGCTTTACCGAACGATGAGTCATTGAGCCTTTGACCATTTAACATCACCAGAATATTACCATTGTCGAGATAGACACCTCTGGCATGTTCTTTGGGCACGCTGCCCACCCAATCTCCACGGGTTGACTGAAACCCGGGAACAAAGTTCATTAATTCATAAACGTTACGAATACCAAGTAAAGTGATTTGTTGTTGAGAAAATGAGGTGACGCTGGAAGGGACGGACTGGGCTGTTTCGGCAGTTTTGCTCGCAAGCTCTACCGTGACGTCCATCAGCTCTTCAAACGACAGTTCGAACAGCGCTTCCTGACGGGCACTTAAAGGTAAACTGAGCAAGATTAAACTTACAGGTAGCAGACTTTTTATCATACTCATTCGCTCAACGACACAATTACGGCTAAACAGTTGTCATGTAACACAAAAATCAAACAGCGATTTTTATTTCAATTTTAATATTACGCAGACAGGGACAGTTCGCAAGTTTTTTGTGACATTTTAGTAAGTTAATGAGAAATGTTAGTAATAAAGCGCGAGGAAAGATAGTTGAATATGAATATATGTTGCATAAATAACAAAAAATAGAGTAATTGGTTTTATGCGCTTTGTGGAGCAGCACATCCTGGATGCGCCGCCCTGTCAATCAATTAGGCTGTCGCAAGTCTGCGTTTTTTGAAGTACTTGTACAGGCCAATCAATGAAGCCACTATCCAGAATAACTCGATGACAAAACTCGCCAGATTAAAGTTATAGCAAAGACTGATAAGCAGCAAAATGGCACCACTGAGGTTCATCATATTGTACTTAATACCGTCAGGGCTTACTTTGTCCAACTGGAGTAAAAAAAACGCACCAACCACCAGGAAAGTACCCGTCATACCAATGATGTCAAACAATATGTCTATCATGTTTTTGTCCATATAAAATAGGCTCACCCAAACACGCTGGCCCGGATCCATGGGTAGGGTGATTTTCAGTCTTTGAAACAGCACAAACCTTTTTATCATATGTTGCCAGGCCTGCGTATAACAGGATATTTGTCCGCCTCTGTCGGACCACCGCACCATTCAGGTTGGCCTTTATCTGTAACAGTATGATGGCACCCAAGTAAGATAATTCAAGACTAGCTCAGTATGGCAAGCATAAACCCTATCAAACAAAATTGAGCGGTATGATAACCCGCATTGATAAGAAATAGCTTCAGAGGGCGTTGTTCAAACAAATAGCTGGTGCCCAGAGTACTAGCAACAAAGCACACCCCAACGGCTAAGCCCAACAACACTCCATCTACAATTGCGGGGCTTTTCCCCAACAGCGCAGCCATTAACAATGCCGCCAGTATGGACAAAAACATCGCGCCGCTAAAGACCAATTTATGGTCGGCATTTTGGATATCCAACTCAGTAAGACCCGCTTCTTCCAACCAAGGTTTATGAAATAGTAACGGTGAGTACCATATTCCCCCTAAAGCAAAGGAGGAGATTGCCGCAATCACAACGGCAACCACATCTACATCAAACACAGTCACAGCACTTACCTCGATTATTTCACTAATTTCAATTTAGTTAATAACCTTTGGAAGAGCAAACCAGGCTGTGCATGGATTATTTAAGTACCGGGCGTTTCTGAAGTTTTCTTTGCAATGTTCGTCGGTGCATATTTAGCTGTCTGGCAGTTTCAGAAATATTGCCATCATTAGATTTCAGGGTTTGCTGTATGTGTTCCCATTCAAGCCGTTCTGGTGACATGGTCGTCTCTGCAGTTTCAGTCACTACAGCCTGTGTGCCTAACAGCGTTTTGGCTATCAACTGAGTGTCCGCAGGCTTGGTCAGGTATTCATCGGCTCCCAGCTTAATTGCCTCAACGGCTGTCGCGATGCTGGCAAACCCGGTCAGGAGTACAATTTTTGCGTCCGGGACGATGCCCCGGATCAATGCGATGTGCTGCAAACCAGAGCTTGCTGTCAATTTCATATCCAACAACACATATTGCGGCAAAAATGTCTGACACTGCGCCGCAATATCCAGTTCATCATGCACACACTGACATACAAAGTTCAGTTTCGTCATTCTGCGCGACAGCGTTGTGGCAAATGGTACATCATCCTCAATAATCAATAACTTCATAATTTATACTACAGGTAAAGTCACCACAGATACGGCACCCTGAGTCTGATGGTTAGACAGGTGTAAGGTCCCTTCAAGTCGCTCGATTGTAGCATGAGAAAGCAGCAGCGCCATGCCCAAACCAGATGAACTGTCGACCACTGACTTACCTATCAAAGCCAGTTTGTCCATTGCAATGCCCGGACCGTGATCTCGGATAGACAAAGACCATGTGCGGTCACCGCCAGCTGAGGTCTGTTCTGACAAGCTCACGCTCACTTCCAGGCTGAGCGCAGAACACTTCTCATTGGCCTTCGCCGCATTCACAAACAGGTTAAACAAAGCCGGGATCAGCATAGGATCGCCACTGACTGAAAATGACTGATCGGGTAACTGACAGGTAATGACCTGCTCAGGAAACTGCAGCGTCAGCAGTTCGTGAAGCTGCTGCCAGAGCGCTGTAAATGACTGGCTGTTAACCTGGGCATGCGGCTTAAGTAGCTCGGTCTGGGCCCTGAAACCATCTAACTGTGTCTTACATTGAGCCAGAGGAGCCTGCATATCCTGCACGGCCGGGTGCTGCGGAAAATCCTCACTTAACTCTTCATACAACAAACTCAAATGCGCGATGGGTGTCGCCAGTTGATGGGTTACTTGAGCAGCGGCACTGCCTAATGCGAGCACCTGCTCCTGTTGCAACTGCTTTTCTCTGCTTTTAGCCAACGCCAGTTCTCGCTGCTGGATGCGGCTGGCCAGAAAAGTCACTATCGTCACAATCACAATGACCATAAACACAAAATTCACCAGCATGCCAAGCAAGTGCTGCCCCATATGCATGCCATGGTGATGCATAGGGACCACCGTATACAAGTACCCATAAGCAGCTAAGGATGCACCGCAGATAAATACCACAAACTTAGGTGGCACCGTAACCGCTGCAATGATGCAGGGTAACAGCAGCAAAGAGACAAACGCGTTGCTCGCCCCACCCAGAAAGGATAAAAGAACGGTCAAAAATAAAATATCAGCCACCAGCTGCATCACCATAGCCCCGGGTGAAACATCACTCACTTTGCGATAAGCATAAATACTCGCCAGTTGAAACACAGACTCCAGCGCTATGACTGTAAAAATAGGTTGTTCAGGTAAGTTTTTATCTAAAAACCACAGCGAAATGAGCACCAGAACCAACTGCAATACAATGGCGATGGAGCGCAGCAATAATAACTGACCAAGCGCCGAGTTAGGAGAAAAATTAATTAACATAATATTTTACGTTTTACACTCAATAAATACGCAGACTCCAGGTGTGCCTAACAGTTACACCTGGATTACTTAACGCTTAGGTTGCCTGACAATGGCCAATTGACCGTCGATATGCACATCACGCTGTGGAAAGGCCACCACAATATCATGCTCGGCAAATAACTCATCAAGGCGAAAGCGGATTTTACTTCTCGCCTGCCTGAGCCCGCCTTCGACGGTAGAATTGAGCCAAAAATTGACTTCAAATATCAGCGCGTTGTCACCAAAGTCTTCAAACGTAACCTGGGGTTTAGGATCGTTCAGAACTTCAGGCTGCTCTTCGGTTGCCTGCTGGATCAAAGCTGCAACCTGTTTTGCGGGCGAGCCATACGCCACTCCTACACGCACCGATGTACGCATAAGTTTATCAACCAAAGTCCAGTTGATAACCGTGTTTTCCAGCAATTTACTGTTGGGGATAAGCATATGTACCCCATCTACCCGGCGCAACCGAGTTGACCGCGTATTAATTTTTTCAACGATCCCTTTGGTGCCCTCCACTTCAAGAAAATCCCCAATACGGATAGGCTTTTCCCACATCAGGATCCACCCACTGATAAAGTTGTTGATGATATTCTGGGCCCCAAACCCAAACCCTATGGCGATCGCGCCTGACAAAAAAGCAAAAGCCGTAATGGGTACATTAATCACATCTAATATAGTGATCACCGTAATGGCAATTGCCAGGACGTAGCACACTCTTTGCACCAGATGCACCATATTTGGGTCGGTATTGTTAGCTCTGAGGCTGTTGGTTAATTTACCAACCAAAGAACGGGTGAGCCAAACCCCCAATATCAACAGCAGCGGAACAAGTAACAGCTTCCCGACTGTGAAAGAATGCTCTGCGTAAGTGAATAGTGAAAAGTTCAACCATTCGCTCAGTTTATCCAGGTAATTCACTATATACCTCTGTGAGTGCTCGGACTACGTAACGCCGACGAGCTGAGTGGATTAAGATATATGGTGGCGCTTATTCAAATTTGAGCTTAAATTCCGGGCAAGGCGTTCCCTGGTGGAACATTAATTGCCAACTCGCTCCCTTATTGCGCCAGATCGACATTCTGACGGAATAATTTAAATTAGAATAGGCATTTCGACGATAAGCAGCATGATAGGTGATCTGAGCCAAGTTGTCGGCGAGCATCTGGCCCTGAAAGTCCTGGTTATAAAACTGTGGCACTTTCTCCCTGGGCAACCTGGCCAATACGTGAGATTTATTAAACATCAGTCCGTTAGCTGAAATTTCATAGAAATCCTCATCTAACAACTGGGCCAGTCTCTGCGGATTTTCTCGCACGGCCGGGTCCAGTAGCTCACGCTCCAGGTTTATGAGCATATCCAGCGTTTCAAATTTAAGTTTTTGCATTATAAACCAAGCAATTAACGCCACCACCTTCTATCAGTCTAGTCAATAAGCCGATTTCGACAAGGGATAATTGGATGTAACCTAAGGCGGTTTACGATATACTGTGCCTTAGCCTACTGGTCGGATTTGAATAAGAGATAAAATGAAGTACGCAAAAATAACAGGATGGGGAAAAGCAATCCCCCCCGCCTCTATCAGTAATGACGAACTAAGCAACATTGTTGACACCAATGACGAATGGATCAGCACCCGAACGGGCATTAAATCTCGCCGTGTCAGCCATGTGAGTACTGCAGAGTTAGCCACCTTTGCCAGTAAACAGGCGCTAGCCTGCGCCGGCCTCAAAGGTGAGGACATTGATCTCGTTCTGCTGGCAACCTGTACCCCCTCCACTATGGTGGCCAATACCGCATCCCTGGTGCAAAAAAACATCGGTGCTGTTGGTGCAGCTGCCTGCGATACCAACGCGGCCTGCTCAGGCTTCCTGTACGCATTGCAAAATGCTACGGCTCAGATCCAGGCGGGTATGATCAAGCGTGCAGTGGTTGTGGCAGCTGAGCGTATGACCTGGTACGTCAACTGGGCAAAACGCGACAGTGCTGTGCTATTTGGTGACGGCGCCGGCGCGGTTATTCTGGAAGCCTGCGATGAACCCTGTGGACTGCTGGGCACGAAAACCGGATGTGACAGTGAAGATCGCGGCATTTTGCATATTCCGAATTACGGCACAGATCTGAGCCGCTATGAACCTGCAGGCCCTTCAGACTTAGCTTTTGAAGGGCGAGAGATTTTTAAACGAGCGGTCACCGGTATGAGCGTTGCGTGCGATGATGTCCTGGCTCAAGCAAGTTTGTCTCTGTCTGATATAGATGTGCTGGTTCCACACCAGGCAAACCTGCGGATCATTCAGGCAATCCAGAAAAAACTCGACATTGCTGACGATAAAGTAATGGTCAATATCAACAAATACGGTAATACCTCCGCAGCGACCATTGCCATTGCCTTGTGTGAAGCAGTTGAACAAGGGTTAATTAAACCGCACGCAAATATCATGTCAGCCGCCTTCGGGGCGGGCCTGACCTGGGCTGCCAGCTACATAAAATGGGGTGAGCGTGTCACGCCTCTGGCACACTGCGAAGAGACACTGCCAGCCTGTGAAAAATCAGGTGTGGAATTAATAACGGATGCCGTCAAGGCATGCCAACAGTAAAGGGCTAATTCCTTTACAGGGCCAATTTAGCATTCACACTGAATTGGCCTTATCTACTCGACCCTGAACACGCACGAGTGGTAAACTCCCCCTACTTTTTACCCACTTACCAGCAATACTGAACCGCCAAACGTTCAGGCTGGAAGACAATAGCTCAAATAAGGGGAACCCGGTGTTTAAACCTCATTCCGACATCGCCAATTTGGCGCCTCAGATCGTATGGCAATTCTTTGATCAGATCTGCTCAATCCCACACCCATCAAAACACGAAGAAGCATTAGCGACCTTTATTGTTGACTGGGCAGAGTCACAAGACCTGGCCGTTCGTCGCGATGAAACGGGCAACGTGTTTATCAAAAAACCTGCCACGCCCGGTATGGAAAATCGTAAACCTGTCGTACTTCAGGCACATATAGACATGGTGCCGCAAAAAAATGACGATACAGCTCATGACTTTACCAAAGACCCAATTCGTCCTTACATAGATGGTGAGTGGGTTACAGCCCAAGGTACCACCCTGGGTGCTGACAACGGCATGGGTATGGCGTCTTGCCTTGCCGTATTGGCATCTTCTGACATCCCGCATGGTCCACTGGAAGTGTTACTGACGGTAGATGAAGAAGCCGGAATGTCTGGTGCATTTGGTCTGCAAGCCGGTTGGCTGGAAGGCGACATTCTGCTCAATACCGATTCTGAGCAGGAAGGTGAGATTTACATGGGTTGTGCTGGTGGCGTAGATGCCAGCATGACTGTAAGTATTGAGCGTCAAGCTGTAGCGGCAGGCAGTCAACTTGTAGAGATCAGTTTAAAAGGCCTGAAAGGCGGCCACTCTGGCGTTGATATTCATACCGGACGCGGTAACGCAAATAAGCTTCTGGCGCGTGCATTAAAGCATCACCTGAGTGGGGTAGACTTTAGCCTGGTGGCCTTTAAAGGTGGTTCACTGCGTAATGCTATTCCGCGAGAAGCGTATGCAACTATCGCCATCTCACCTGCGCAACGCAGTGTGCTGGAACAGCGTCTGAGTGAGTTCGAAGCGGTACTGAGCAATGAGCTGGGTGCCATTGAAACCAGCCTGAGCTTTTCAGTCAACGATACGGACAATACGCTTGATGCAATGTCTGAACACTCTAAAGACAGCCTGCTTGCGCTACTCAATGCCTGCCCGAATGGCGTTGTACGCATGAGTGATGATATTCAGGGCGTGGTTGAAACGTCTCTGAACCTGGGTGTGATCACCACTCAGGCCGACAAAGTAGAAGTGCTTTGCCTGATCCGCTCTTTGATTGATTCAGGTCGCACAGATGTCGAAGGCACGCTAAGCTCACTGGCAAGCCTGGCAGGTGCAGAGATTGAGTTTTCAGGCGCATATCCTGGCTGGAAACCCGACCCGGACTCAGATTTGGTGCACATTTTCCGTGATATGTACGAAGGGATTTATGGTAACAAACCAGATATCATGGTGATCCACGCAGGACTGGAATGTGGCTTGTTCAAAGAACCCTACCCTGACATGGATATGATTTCATTTGGTCCAACCATCAAGTTCCCGCACTCGCCTGACGAAAAAGTGCATATTGCATCGGTTGGCTTGTACTGGCAACAGATGCAGGCATTACTGCAGAATATTCCAGAGCGCGACTAATATCGCTCAATAATTGATTCAGGCACCTTACGGTGCCTGAACCATGTTAAGCCAGGTTTTAATCCTGACAATGGATTGTAGCCTGCTTATCACCTGCCGGCTTTATACTGATGTCACTAAACGACAAGCTCATACTGCCAGTAGCAGACAGTTCAAATGGCATCACCATCTGATCAAACATCACGCCCTGGCTGGCAAAGCATTGCAAATCTATACTCAGCACTTGCCACTGCTGTGCTTCCAGCTTGTTCAGCTCAGCGCCAATATCAACCTGAGCCCGGCAGCTTCCCGGCATATCCCCTTCACTTTCACAGTGCATACCAACAAATGCTTGGTCTGCAACCGTGTTACCACGTTTTACGGTCATACTGAGCACACCACCCCCAGCCTGGTAACGGGCCAGATCTTCTCTGAAGCCATTGCCACTGACAAACTGAACACCTGCTTTTGTGCCCTGCCAGTCAAGCCGAAAGGCATCTTCCTGGATTTCTTTATCTATGGTTCTGTAACTCAGATTAGCCAGCGTCATACTGCTTGCGGTGACGGCAAGATTTTGCTTACCTGAAAACAGCCTCAACTGCCAGGGTTGCTGAGTTTTACCATTGAAAACCTCATACACATCTGACGTATTCAGCGCAGCGTCCGTTTCCTCAGGTAAACTGTTGCTCAGCGTTGAGGACATGCCATAACTCAAACCAAAACCGTAAGGAAGCAAAGGCGCATAATCCTGGTCGAAACGGTTAACCGGCTTACTTGGATGGGCAGGCCAGGAGAAGGACAGACGACCAGTGAAATCGTGCTGTATCTTGCCCTCGCTGTTTTTTAGCAAAACATCGGCAACGGCTTCGCCCTGTGAGCCCGGTAGCCAGGCGGCCACAAAGGCATCACTGGCATTCAGCTCAGGGTTAACCCACATAGGCCTGCCACTGATAAACACAGAGGCCACTGGAATACCTTGCGCCTTAAGTGACTTTAATAAAGCCAGGTCGCGTTTATTGCCATGCTGATAAATCAAAGTTTCCCGATCACCGTGCCCTTCGGCATATGGCTCTTCACCAAATACCACAATGGCCACATCAGGTTTAGTGTCGAACTGGCCATTTTCGCTGAGCTCAACCTGACCACCCGCTTGGGTTACCTGCCGGGCAAGTCCGTCGTATATTGACTGACCACCAGGAAAATCAGAATTCTGATTATTGGTACCCTGCCAGGTGATAGTCCAGCCCCCTGATTGCTTACCAATGTTGTTGGCAGCATCACCGGCTATCAGAATGCGCTGATTGGGTGCAAGCGGTAATAGCTGTTGATTGTTTTTAAGTAACACCAATGACTCCCGCACCGCCTGGCGCGCAATTTCCCGGTGGGCTTCGTGGCCTATCAATTGCGTATTGTTAGCATGGGGACGCTGTGCCGGGCTGGGCTTATCAAACAAGCCTGCGCGGAACTTCACCCGCAAAATACGACGGACAGCATCATCAATGCGAGACATTGGAATGATGCCCGCTCTGACCTGTGCAATGGTGTTCTCAAGCAGGGGTTTCCAGGCGTCGGTAGGCACCATGTATACATCCAGACCCGCATTCACAGCCTGAGGGCAATTGTCATTGCTACAACCGGGTATTTGCCCATGGCCATTCCAGTCACCTACCACAAAACCATCAAACCCCATTTTGTTTTTCAGCACGTCGGTCAGCAGATATTGATGTCCGTGTATCTTCTCAGCCTGCCAGCTGTTAAATGAGGCCATCACCGATTGTGCTCCTGCCGTGAGGCCACCCACATAACCCTGAGCATGAATATCAAACAACGCCTGCTCCGAGTCGATATTGTTACCTTGATCGTCTCCTTTCACTGTACCGCCATCACCTAAGAAGTGTTTCACCGTACTAATGACCCGGTCATCGCCCAAAAAGTCCTCTCTGGCATGTCCCTGCAAGCCATGCACAATGGCTGCGGCGTATGCTTTCACAATCTCAGGATCTTCCGAATAGCCTTCGTAAGTGCGACCCCAGCGATCATCACGTACTGTTGCCACTGTGGGCGCGAAGACCCAGTCAATGCCCGTCGCCATCACTTCTTTTGCAGTTGCCTGAGCAATTTGTTCAATCAGTTTGGGATTATTGGCCGCACCCAGCCCAATATTATGAGGAAACAAAGTTGCCCCGATGACGTTGTTATGACCATGGACCGCATCGGTCCCCCACATAGTAGGAATATTAATGCCATCCAATGAGTCATCTACGGATGCCTGATACATAGCGTCTGCCAGAACAACCCAGTCTTTAACACTGGCATGCTTGTTGTTCCCGGGAAATGCTCCGCCCCCATTGAGATAAGAGCCAAACCCGTAGCGCCGCATATCTTCTACCGTAATGTCACGGATCTCCGGCTGGATCATCTGCGCTACTTTCTGTTCTAACGTCATCTTGCTCAGTAGGGCCAACACCTGGCGCTCAATTTCAGGGTCCTGGGCTACCTCTGAGTAAATTTTGGGCCAGATATCAAGCCCTCTCTTCACCTCCGGCGAAGGTTGCCCGGCACCACATGCAGTTAAAATACCGACAGCTAGTACGCTGAGTGAAATCTTGGTTGTTGTTTTCTTCACTTTACTTCTCCGTAGACAGCAAAACAGGTCGGTGTCCTTTGAGCCCAAAATAACCGATAAATACATAACACAATGCCGGTAGCAGGAACGACAATTGTACCCCTGATGTGTCAGCCAACATCCCTTGTAGCAAAGGAATAATGGCACCGCCCACAATCGCCAGACATAACACGCCAGCACCATGGCTGGCGCTTTCTCCCAGCTTGTCGATTGCCAGACTGAAAATGGTTGGAAACATAATTGAATTGAACAGGCCGACGGCCAATACGGACCACATCGCCATACGTCCTTCGGTCACGACAGCGACGCACAACAGCACAATGACCATGACTGCGTTAAATGCCAGTACTTTACCTGCTGCAATTTTTTGCATCACCAGTGCACCAATGAAACGTCCAACCATAGCCCCGCCCCAGTAATAGGCGATAAGCTGTGCCGCCTGTGCTTCATTAAGGCCGGCAATACGAGGGTCATGTAAAAAATTCACCAAAAAACTGCCAATGGCCACTTCTGCCCCGACATAGAGAAAAATCGCCACGGCCCCGAGCTTAAGGTGTTTATATTGCAGTGCTTTTTTCAACGACGGCGCGCCCTGGGACTGTACACCCAATGACGGCAACTTAATAAAGGCAAACACAATGGCCAGTATCGCAAGGGTGGCCGCTATCATCAGATAAGGAAATTGTACCGCAGAAGCATCAGCATGTGCCGGCTCGCTGCTGCCTGAGAAAATCAGCCAGGCACCAAAAAATGGCGCAACCGTAGTGCCAAGCGAATTAAATGCCTGCGTCATAGTCAGGCGCGACGAAGCCGTCCTAGCAGGCCCGAGCGCGCTCACATAAGGGTTAGCGGAAACCTGTAACACAGTAATGCCAGAAGCCAATACAAACAACGCGCCTAAAAATAACCCATAAACACCGAGCTCAGCGGCCGGATAAAACAACAAACACCCAATGCTTGCGACACTCAGGCCTGTGATGATGCCTTTTTTGAAGCCAATCCTGCCAACCAGCATGCCGGCCGGCACAGAGACGATAAAATAGGCACCGAAGAAACAAAACTGCACCAACATAGCCTGTGTATAAGTTAAATCGAAAGCCCCTTTGAGATAAGGGATTAAAATGTCATTTAAGCAGGTAATAAAGCCCCACATAAAAAACAGAGTCGTCAGCGTAAACAGCGCAAATCTGTGCCCCTGAGCGGATTGCGACTCATGCTTGGTATCCAGTATCACGGATGAACTAGCCATAATGAATTTCCAAAAAATATTTCCAGCAGGCTCTGGTCCTGCTTAACGCAAAAACCAGAGCGGATTCAGAATTAATTAAACTTATATCGGAAGCCCAGTGCATACCTGGGGCCGTATTGGCGGGCGAACAGGAATTGACGTTCATAACGACCAAAGCCCTGCTCGGTTTCATCATTGAGGTTCACGCCCTCGAAGAACACCGTCAGCTGCTCTGTCATATCGTAGTTGACGCTCATATCCCATTGACCAAAGGCCTTGGCAAATTGCGGCGGGTTATCAGAAGACCCCTGATCCTGGCCGACTCCGATCAGGTACTCATCACGCCAGGCATATGTCAGCTTCACAGACAGTCCGTCAAGCTCATAAAACACCTGAAAGTTTGCAGAATCACTTAGCCCGGTAAGCGGGGTTTGTTGCTCCAGACTGGCAACATCGAACTCCACATCACCATTTACAAATGTCGCGTTCACCCCGACGCCAAATCCGGTTTCGCCGAACAGGTGCTGCACAGCCACTTCAAAGCCATCAACTGACTTGGTATCGGGCGCATTGAATGGCCGTGTAAAATCCCACACTATCAAAGGATCATCGGCGTTTGGTGTAATATAGCCCTGCTCATTGAGGGTTGCGCCATTGGCCTGCATCTGAGCAAAAATGGCATCGTTCGTGGCCTGCTCACCCCGGCTTTCAATATCCGCAACAGCTTGCAACCACCTGGGCCCCTGATAGATGTCGTTAAAGCCTTCAACAGTCGTTGAGTTTATCTGACTGCCAATGAAGTTTTTCACCGACTTATCAAAGTAACCAATGGCTGCGTAACTGCCTTCGGCATAATAATACTCGAGGCTAAGGTCAAAGTTCGTGGACTCAAATGGTTGTAAATTGGTATTGCCTTCGCTGGCATTACGAGAGCCAATTTTAGGGCTGTTTGACAGACTCCGCCCGCCAACCAGATCCCCCAGAGGTGCCCGCGAAATGGTTTTGCCCCAGGACATTCGGGCAACCAGCTCATCAGTCACATCCACGCGTAAGTCCACCATTGGCAGAACCACATCATGTTCGCCCTCCACGGTAAAGAAGGCATCGCCATCAGGCACGTACTGGGTATGCCACTCACTGCCGCCTTTCCACCAGACAGCAGTCGGCGTAGGCTGGAAGGTGTTGCTGGTCACATCGGTTTGCTCGTAACGAACACCAGCGTTTATCTGCACCGGATAGCTAGCAACCTCAAATTCCCAGAAACCTGACACGTAAATACTGCTGGTTTCTTCGGTCACGCTCTCACGCGATACCGTTCCCATGTCGTGATATGCCGTAGTCGCAAAATAATCATTTCCACCGAGTAATTCATTGGTCAAGAAGGCTTCGGAGCGAGCGGCAACTTCATCGAAGTCAAAGGTATAGTAATAGTGTGGCTGTAACGCACTGCCACCACCATCGAATGCATTTAAAAAGTCACTCGTGTCATGTTGGGTAAACATGCCATCGGGGAATAATTCCGGCCAGGCAGGATTAAACAGGAACCCACCTATCAGGCCACTCCAGGCATTCGATCCGCTCATTTCCTGCTCTGTGCGTGCCACACCAAATTTTATGTTCACCAGAGCCCAACGGTCACTCAGATTTTCCCAGACACCATCTAATTGTAACTGCTCGACGGTTGCTTTGCCCGGTGAGTGTACAAACTGGCTAAAGTGAGAATCGATTTCACTGGCTGCCAGCTCATTGGTGCCATTTCGCCACAGAATTTCAGCGTGCGGGATCTCTCCGCTACGAAAATCGTAGCGCTTGGTCGTTAGCTGATCAGAGCCCAGTACCAGCGTGCCTTCACTACCCAGGCCGGCGTCTGCGCCATTATCGGTTTCACTTTGAGAATCGTGATAGTCCAGGCTCAGACTCAGAGCATCACTGGCTTGCCATTGAATATTAAAACCAACTGAGCGCTCTTTCACTTCGGTGGTTGAACGTGAGGCGCTAAAAGACCCGTCGTTACCACTGATATCGGCATACACAACGGTGCCGTTCTCATCCAGTTCATAGCCGCTGATATTACCGCCGTAGTCGTTCCACATCCCCCAGGAAATCGCATTCTTACCGGTAACAGACTTAGTTCCGGTATAATCCAGCGTCATCACTATGTCATCGTTGGGCGCATACTGGAAAACAACCTGACCGTTGGTTCGCTCACGCTGTAAATCACTTATCTGATAATTCATATCCCGAGGGAAAAAATAGTCACCTGCGGGCACCCCTTGATCATTTAAAGGGCGATTGTCAGTGACGCTGTCTGCTTCAAGGTTAGCTGGTAAATCGACATTCGCCTGCCAGCCCTGGATATTGGCACTTTGCTGCTGAAAATCACGGCGGTGGTGGTTGACGGTAAAGCCAAACCCGACTGTGCCATCCAAAAATGCATTGGAGTACAAAGCTGAGATCTCTGGCGTAACGTCATCGCCTGCGACATTTGAAGAATCGTGGATTGCTTTCGCTGAAAACGACATATTCTCAGCACCACTATCCAGAGGACGAGCAGTGACAATATTCACCGTCGCACCTAATCCGCCTGTCGGATTGTCAGCACGTGCTGTTTTATAGACTTCGAGTGCCGAAACCCCATCGGATGACAGGTTTTCAAAATTATAAGAGCGGCTGTTACCCGTTCCCGGCATTTGTCTGCCATTGAGCGTTACCAGATTAAAGTCCGGGCCGAAGCCACGTACGGTGATCTGACTGCCTTCACCATTGCTGCGACTCACTGCCACACCGGTAATGCGCTTTAGAGACTCCGCAAGATTGGTGTCTGGGAATTTGCCCATTTCTTCTGCTGAAATCGCATCCACCACGCCTGACATATCTCGTTTGACGTTCATAGAGCGGATCAAACTCCCCTTGATGCCGCGAATTTCAATGACCTCGGGCGTTTTCTCAGCAGCATGCGACGCGGCTTCCTCAGCCTGTACTATAGAAGTACCAAGTACCGCACCGATCAGAATCGCGACATGTGATAGTTTATAATTTACTGTATTCATAATGACCTGCTTGAATAATTTTCGCTGTCTGGACGTGGCAATCCCACGCCATCGGTTTGGTTTTATTGCGCTGTGATCATCACATTATCGAGCCGGTATACAGCTCCTTCGCCCTGCCCCCAGGCCGGGTAAATCATGATGATGTCAATGCCGCTGATGTTCACCCCACCATCCTGCAGTGTCTGAAGTGGGAAGGTATAGGTCTGCCACTGGCCAACCTGAGGTGCCGCAGCCTCCAGACTGTCGGTCAGATTAAGCTCCAGTGCAAAACTGGCATCCAGCGCTTCTATCTTAAACTTCCAGGGTGCGCTGCTATCATTGGGTGCTGTCACTACTTTGAGATCAAACTGAACCGAGCCATTCTCCAGATAGGGGGATGCATCAAGATAGTGGTCGTCTTCAGCAAACAGCCCCATAACAGTAGGCTCACCGCCAACTTTAAATTCCGCTACCATGCCCTGAGTCATATCGTCATTTTCAAGCGTGGGGGTGGAGCCGCCACAACAATCCCACAGCGACCATTTGGCTTTAACGTCATCGGCAAATAACACTTCACCGACAAAGTCATCCGCCTGATTCGGATCGTAAATTTTCACGTTATCTATGCGGTATATCGCGCCAGCCCCCTGGCCCCAGCTGGGAAAAACCATTAATACGTCAACCGCACTGATGTCCAGGCCAGCTGCCACCAGATCCGTTAAAGTAAATGTATAAGTTTGCCACTGGCCAACCTCGGGAGCTGTTTGCTGAATACTCTTATCCAGGGTCAGTTCAGCAGCACTTTCTGCGTCCACTGATTCAGCTTTGAAGAACCAGGCTGCAGTGGCGTCTTGTGGCGCACTCACCACCTTCATATCAAACTCGATTACGCCGTTAGACAGGATAGAGGAGGCATCAAATGGTGCCGCGCTCATCCCTTCGGCTGAAATAAACTCTTGTCGGGAAATAAACCCCATCACCGTTGCTGTATCACCGATCACAAACTCTGCAACATTGCCGTGCGCATCATCGTCTAGCTCAACCGTAGGTAAAGAACCGCCACAACAATCCCACATTGGCCAGGCAGGATTTTCGGTCTCTTCAAACACCACCAATGCGGTGGTTGTGTCTGGTGTCACAATCGCAACATCTGTGACGCGATAAACTGCGCCTTCGCCACTGCCCCATGCCGGAAAAATAAGCAATGCATCAATACTGCTGATGTCCAACCCCTGCTCTGCCAACATCTGTAGGGGGAAAGTAAAAGTTTGCCATTGTTCAACCGCCGGCAGTACCCCTTCTACGCTTTCAGACAAAGCCAGCTCAACCGCTTTTTCTCCGTTTGCGCTTTCAATTTTTAGCATCCAGGACGCCTCTGAATTCGCAGGCGCAGCAGTCACTTTCAAATCGAAACGCACGACGCCGGACTCAATCAACGAAGAGGCATCGAACGGGCTGGGACTACCGCCAGCATCAGACGCCATCGGATCTCGAGAGATAAACCCATTGACCGTAGGCTCACTGCCCACGCTAAACTCTACCGCCATGCCAGCTGTGTCATCCTCGACTAAAGCGGGCACGCTGCCGCCACAGCAATCCCACGCTGGCCAGTCTTTATTAAGCTCACCGTCAAAGATTTGCAGACTATCCCCTGAAGTCGCAGGCGGCGGTGGGCTGGGCGCTTTACCTTCAACCAGTGCATCATCCAGTGAATCCCATCCAGCGCGGATCGTTTCGCAGCCTTTGCCTGTTTGCGGGTTTTGCTGACATTGATAGACCCGGACATAATCCACTTCGAAGGTTTGCCCATTTGCAAAAGCACCAGCATCGACGCCCGTTTCATTAACCGCTTCAGGCCAATTGCCGCCAACAGCCAGGTTCAGAATAAGATAAAAATTTTGATCAAACGGTGCACTGTCCCAGTGTGTTACCAGCTCACCACTACCCTGATCATGGTACTCGGCGAACCACCCCCGGTGTTTCAGACTAAATACGTTGCCACTACTGTCATACAGGGGCTCTGACTGTCGCTGTGTAGCATAAAGGTAATCATCAACATACCAGCGTATCTCTCCTTCTTGCCATTCCACCGCATAGGTATGAAAGTCGTCGGCCGGGTTAACACCATCCGGTAAGCTATGCGCTTTACCAGAGTGAACGTTGTCAGGCCAATCCTTACCATAATGTAAGGTCCCGTAGACATGAGCCTCAGGCATGCCATCCGCATCTTGTGCTTTGAGGTTCACCGCTTCAACTATGTCAATCTCGCCAGATTTGGGCCAGCCACCATAGACTTCATCAGTTGGCAGCATCCAAAATGCCGGCCAGCTGCCCTGCCCGCTGGGAAACTTTGCCCGCATTTCAAAGCGGCCATATTTAAAATCCGCTTTATGTTTTGTAATAAGGCGCGCAGATGTATAAGGCTTTTCAGCACCTTCCGTAGCGCGAAGCGCGACTATTTTCAATGTCCCATCGCTGACATACGAATTGACCGAATCATCTGTGTAGCATTGACGTTCTTCATTTCCGCCACCCAGGCAGTTCACTTCGTGCGTCCAGTTTTGAGTATTGATTTGTGTCTCATCAAACTCATCTTGCCAGACGAGTTGCCAGTCAGAGACCGGTGTCTGAGGATCCGTTTTGCTCAGATCAGTGTTGGTTTCAGCGTCGCCGCCACAGCCAGTTAAACCAGCTATCGCAAGCAAGACACCAAGACTGGTGAAGGATTTTGCAACTTTTATCATAATGTATGTTCCAACTAATCGAACCGATTGTTGTGTAGCGCGGACGTGTTCTTTTTACAGTCTGGCACAGAGCCGCTGTACTTGTTATTTGCAATCAATCACACTCAGGTGCAGTCAGTTGCAATGTCCGTACTACCAAGAATGAGCAGCGAACCGGAGACCAATTCGGTCTGCTCCTGAGGCTATCCTGTTAAATTAACCTGAATGTTACAATGGAAACGCGCCATCACGGGCAGCTGTTGCGACACAAGAACGTGGGCCACAATAGTGCACGACAAAGCGATACAAAAATAAGATGAAAGGTTAGCCTTTTGTTTTCCTTGGCTTTTGGAGGGGAACGGGTACATATATATTGCACCAAACCTTGTAGCCGTTGCACCAGAAGAGGTAATGCTTCTTGCTCCCGACTGATATTTCTTCTATGTACTTACGCGAACTAATTAGCTCAACGTTTTCTTTTTAGCAACAAACTGATGTAATGCCTGACTATAGTTACGACTGACTTTGAGTTCTACCTGCCCTTTAAGCGTCACCAGACTCTCGTTATTTCGCATAGGTTTAATCGCGGTGACATAACTTAAGTTAACTATGGTCGACTTGTGGATCCGGGCAAACTGGGTTTCATCCAGCAAAGTCTGCAACTTTTTCATGGTAATGCGCAGGACATGGGTTTCTGACTCAGTATGCACGCACATGTAATCACCGGCTGCGTCAATCCAGCGGATCGTGTCCATCGGTACAAAGACCTGTTCATTATCACTGTTTTTAATAACCAGCTCTCTATCCTGCATTGCAGGCAACGGGCTGTCCGTTTCCAGCCAGGATTCTAACTCAGCCACATCCAACCCAGAAGTTTTGGTCAGTGCCTGTAGCAAGCGATATTTTTCCTGCTCAGCCTGACGAGGCTTTCGACGTTCTAGGATCCGGGTCACCGTTTTTTGCAACCGACCCAGGTTCGCGGGCTTCAAAACATAGTCAATGGCATTAAGCTCAAAGGCTTCGAGGGCGTAGTCACTATAAGCACTGACAAAAACCACCATAGGCAAGACATCGGCCTGTATCGCCTGAACCACTTCAATGCCATTAAGCCCGGGCAACTGTAAGTCCAAAAACAGCACGTCCGGACTCAATTCATGGCACAAGCGGATCGCATCATCACCATTTTCGGCCTGACCAATCACTTCTATTTCGGGGATTTTAGCCAGCCTGAGACTCAGCCCCTCCAGCGCAAGGGGTTCATCGTCCACTATGATGGCGCTCAGTGGTTTTGTCATGGTCATTCAACCTCGTATGGCAGCACTAAGGTCACGGTATTCCCCCCGGCTGTATTTTTATTCAAAGACACGGTGAAATTACCGTTATACATCACATCCAGTCTGGTTTTAGCATTGTTTAGTCCTATGCCAAACCCTTTTACAGCCGCCTCATCTGAGCCTGTGCCGCAGTCTGAAATCATTATAATAAGATGCTGTGTATGCCGCTTTGCCGATATCGTAATCTCTCCACCCTGTTTACTTGGCTCGATAGCATACTTAATGGCATTCTCAACAACAGGCTGGCATAACATATTCGGCACCAATGCCTTCTGCGCTTGCGGTTCAATCTCATAGCGCACCGACAGCCGGTGTCCAAAACGGACTTTCTCGATCGCCAGATACAACTCAATCAACTGAATTTCCTCTTTTAACGGGATCCTGCTGCCTTGCGTGGCCTCGAGTGAGTGACGGAAAAAGTCACACAGCTTATCAAGCATTTCTGATGCCGCGTCGTTATCCTGTTTCAGGATCAGCGTTGAGATGG
Source organism: Pseudoalteromonas rubra (assembly GCF_001482385.1). Classification (NCBI taxonomy): domain Bacteria; kingdom Pseudomonadati; phylum Pseudomonadota; class Gammaproteobacteria; order Alteromonadales; family Pseudoalteromonadaceae; genus Pseudoalteromonas; species Pseudoalteromonas rubra. Next base: position 507,476 of record NZ_CP013612.1, on the reverse strand, counting down.
CATTCATCGTATTAAACATAAAGTGCGGATTAAGCTGATAACGCAGCATTTGTAACTGTGCATCCTTGGCCTGAGTCTGCGCTCTTAGCAAGCGTTCATGCTCTTTTTGTAATCGACTGTTATACAGCATGATAAAAAATATCGAAGTCCAGACAAACATAGTAGTCAAAGAGAACAGCAACCAGCCACCAAACTCCAGCATGGTCCAGGCCTCGTTCCAGCGCTGGTCGTGTACGATAACTTTATAGCTGGCGAGTTTAATAACGTTATAGATAAGTCCCAGCAAGGCAGCAGAGAGAAAACTGATAACCAGGGTACGCTGCAAGGGCTGATGAATGATTTTGCGAATAAAAAGCCACTGCACCAAGGAGAGCATGAAGCCGCTAAGACTTTCGACCCCCAGGTTTATGATCTGTCCGGCCAGATTAAAACCGGACGCATCAAACTGAGGCTGAATGATTGCCAGAAACACCACAGCGGCATAGCCGAGCCATCCAGCAATTTGCAAACTCCAAAACTGTTTCGATAAATGTGGTAGCGCTGATGATTCAGGTTCAAGCGGTGCCAGTTCAGATTTTTGAGGTGAAAACACGGACAAAATGGTACTCAGAATAAGGGCATAACCTTCGATACTCTAAGACTTTTTAAAATTATAGCAACTGAGCCTGACTGTTTTCCCCGTTTGGAAACACTAAAAAGGGCCACTACGGCCCTTTTATCACTTTGACATTAGTCAGAATAAATTACGACGCGTACCGCTGCTCTAGATACGCAAAGGTCGCTCTGAGGCCAAGCCCTTCGCCGCCCACAGGTCTGCCAGGTAAGGCGCGTATGTTCCACGCCATCACATCAAAGTGCACCCAAGGAGTCTGTTCAGGCTCGACAAACTCTTTCAAATACAATGCAGCGGTGATTGAACCGCCAAATGGCGTAGAACCACAATTTGCCATATCTGCAACGTCGCTCTTAAACAGGGCCTTGTATTGCTCGAACAAAGGTAGCTGCCAGATTGGATCCTGAAGCGCATTACCTTGAGCAATCATACCATTGGCCACTTCCTGATCTGTGCTATAAAAGCCCGGCAACTCAGTTCCCAGCGCAATCCGGCATGCACCTGTCAAAGTGGCGAAATCAATCAACAGATCCGGCTCATCCGCTTGTGCTTCTGCCAGTGCATCACACAGTACCAGGCGACCCTCGGCATCCGTGTTGTCAATTTCAACTGTCAGGCCTTTGCGCGTCTGGACCACATCGCCCGGACGAAATGCATTGCGCGACACGGCATTCTCAACCGCTGGGATCAATACCCGCAGACGCACCGGTAAACCAGCCGCCATAATCATATGCGCCAGGCCCAGCACATGAGCAGCCCCACCCATGTCTTTTTTCATGTTACGCATGCCGGAGGCCGGTTTAAGATCCAGACCACCCGAGTCAAAGCAGACACCTTTACCGACCAAAGTTAGCTTGGGTGCATGTTCATCACCCCAGCTCAAATCCAGCAGGCGTGGCTTGTTTTCACTTGCTCTGCCAACCATATGAATCGTTGGATAGTTGTGTTCCAGTAATTCATCACCGACGACTTGAGTAAACTGTGCACCAAATTGCGCTGCCATCTCTGCACAGATCTCTGCCATATGTTGCGGCATCATGTCCGCCGCAGGCGTGTTGACCAAATCTCTGACCAGATAAATGGCATCAGCTTGATCCTGCAATTTCTTCAACATGGTTTCTGACTCAATCGCCAGCTTTGCACTTGGCGCAGACGCTTTCTTGTACGCATCAAACGTATATGCACCTAACAGGTAACCAAGCGCAGCCTGTTCAACAAATGCCTCATCACCTTGCAGTTGATATGTGCCTTGCGGTAACTGAGCAGGTAAATCGCCAGCCAGCCACATATCATCCAGTGAATCGACTAGGCTCAGTACAGCCTGAATTTCGCCGTTTTGAACGTCTGGGATCAGTAAAGTTTTTTGCGTTTTCTGTCTGGTCGCCAGCGTGATGCTTTTGGCTTGTGGCGCATTTTCCTCTAGCCATTCGCTAAGCTGGTTTTCCTTAATAAAATGTACCGGTATTCCTTGTGATGAGTGAACAAGTAAATTACTCATACGTGCCTCTTGAATTACATAAACCTGACAAGAGAATACCAAGGTGGGAAAAATATTTCACTCACTGGATGCACAAAGCACAGTAATAAAGTGGGAACAGCTATCTGTCGATTCTTAGTCAGCTGATTTGTCGGAGTTTTTAGGCTTTTTTCCCAAAGAAAACGAGCTGGGTAACACGTCAACCCCTAACCACTGGCCGAGCTTCACAATCAGCGGAATGGTAATGGGCGCAAAAGGCAATAAAGCAAACACCCCAAGACCCAGCCCTTTTAAAATATCAAAAAACTGCTGATTTGCCGCCGCCAGCTCTTGCTTAGACACACCACCCTGAGGGTATCGCTTATAAATATCCAGCATCTCTCGGGTTTCTTGCTTTTCCTGAGCCAACGCTATTTTCAACCCAACCAAGGCGCGCCTGAGCCTGATTTGCTGACGCTTCTTGCTGATCCTTGCAACTCGAATGGGCGCTTTGTGCACTACTTTAATTAATCGCATTAACATACTTGGGAAATCTTAGTATTGCCAATACTAGCAGAAATAAAAACGAGACGTTAGCCTACATACGTCTGACCAACAGCCCCTCACCGATTAGTCGAATACCCGCTTGACGATAACAAATGAGCGAGTTAGATGAAGAATACAACAGTTCACATTTTAAACATTTCAACAAACAATCGCGCTGGAGTGCACAATAATGACATTTTGGTGAACATATCTCATGCTGACATGTACCTTAAAAACCCCCAAAAAAACACTATTTTTTGTACCACAAACAAAAAGTTATTGAAAAATTTGACCTAGTAAAATTCACTGCTACCTTTAAAGGTGCAGTGAACATATTTGCAATTATCTTTAATAACCAGTACACATTAGGTTAATATAAAGTGCGCAATTTGTGTATATTGTAAGAAATGACAACATATAATAACTGGGGAAACAGGATGAAACTACAGAAAAACGCGTTAAGTCGTGCGATTAATTTTGCATTAGCGTCAACAGCAACAATGGGGTTGGCGGTAACCAGCGTACAGGCAGAAGAGGCCGATGCTGGAGCCGAAAACAAAAAAATTGAAAAAATCGCTGTGGTGGGCTCACGTGCTGCACCACGCTCGGTTGGTGACTCTCCCGTTCCCATCGATATCATTGGTGGCGATGAGATAAGCAAGGCCGGTGGCGACGACATGCTGGAATTATTGAAAGGGTCCGTTCCTTCTCTCAACGTTCACGCCAACCCAATCAGTGACGCAGCCAGCTTGGTCCGTCCCGCAAACCTGCGAGGCCTGCCAGCAGACTCTACTCTAATCTTACTCAACGGTAAGCGCCGTCACCGCTCTTCCGTGATCGCCTTCCTAGGCGGTGGTATCAACGATGGTGCTCAGGGCCCGGATATTTCCGTAATCCCCAGCATTGCGCTCAAACAAGTGGAAGTACTGCGTGATGGTGCTGCGGCACAATATGGTTCAGACGCCATTGCCGGGGTACTGAACTTTGTACTTAAGGATGCTTCAGAAGGCGGCAGCGTTTCCGTCAAACAAGGCCAATATTATGAAGGCGACGGCGACACAACAACCATCGAAGGTAACATAGGTCTGCCCTTTACTGACCAAGGTTTTGCTAACTTAAGCTTCCAATACAAAGAAGCCGATCCAACCAGCCGTAGTGTTCAACGCCCTGATGCGCAAGCATTTATAGATGCGGGCTTACAAGGTGTTAGAGACCCGGCTCAGGTTTGGGGGGCACCAGAAATTAAAGACGACATCACACTGTTTGGTAATGTTGGTCTTGAACTGACCAATGACTCTCAGTTTTACATGTTTGGTAACTACTCTGAGCGCGATGTGAAGGGCGGGTTCTATTATCGTAATCCAACAACGCGTCCGGGTGTATACGGCGGTGTGATCCGTAATGTCGACGGTGCTCCTGCACGACGTCACCTGACAGACGAAGCGCAACAAGCAGCCTGGGATGCAGCAAACCCAACGGTACTAGTCGGTTCATTGGATGGCTATGACCAACAGCTGAACTGCCCAGTGGTTGAAATCCAGGCCAATGGTCTGCCGGATCAAGCGGCATTAGATTCACTTGCAGCTGCCAACTGTTTTGCATTTAACAATATCCTGCCAGCAGGTTTTACGCCTTTCTTTGGCGGCAACATTACAGATACTTCTTTGACCATTGGTACCAAAGGGGAATTCACTGATGGCTTCCTCAAAGGCGCCTACTACGATTTCAGTGGCTCGGTTGGCCGTAATGAATCACGCTACTTTATAACTAACACGGTCAACGCGTCGTTGGGTCCAGACACGCCAATGGAGTTTAGCCCGGGTAAGTACATTCAGCTTGAGAAGAACTTTAACGCCGACTTCTCTAAAGGGTATGACTTTGACCTGGCCTACGATGTTAACGTCGCGGTTGGTTTTGAATGGCACGAAGAAACCTTTGAAGTGATTCCTGGTGATGAAGCCTCATTCATCGCAGGGCCATTAACGACCCAAGGGTTTGGTATCGGTTCAAATGGTTTCCCTGGCTTCCAGCCTTCAGCTGGTGGGGAATTTTCGCGTCGTAACTACGCAGCTTACGTCGATATTGAAACGCCATTCACCGAAGAATTTTTAATGGGTTGGGCACTGCGCTTCGAAGATTATGACTCATTCGGCTCTACTACCAATTACAAAGTGACCTGGCAATATCATGTTACTGAAGACATTGCATTACGTGGCTCTGTTAGCTCGGGCTTCCGTGCTCCAACAGTCGGCCAGGCAAACGTGAGTAACGTACAAACCAACCTGAGTAGTGGTGTATTGGTTGACTCGGCACTGCTGCCACCTACTAACCCAGTTTCCCAAATTCTGGGCGGTACCGAACTTCAGCCTGAAGAGTCACAGAGTTACACATTCGGTGGTGTTTATCAATCAGGTGACTGGTTCCTGACGATTGACTACTACAACATTAAGGTAGAAGACCGTCTGAGTCAGTCGAATAAGATTGATTTGACCCTGGCACAAAAAGAAGCTTTGAAAGCAGATGGCGTACCTAACGTCGACAGCATCGCGCAAGTGTCCTTCTTTACCAATGACTTCGATACCACAACTCAGGGTGTTGACGTTGTTGCTAACTACTCTATGGACCTGCTAGGCGGCTTTGCCACTTTCAGTGCTGCGTATAACTGGAATGAAACTGAAGTTGACGAGTTCTCTGTCATCACAGGTGATTTCAAGGTAGCCCGTCTTGAGAAAGACTTGCCACAGCACCGAGCGACCTATACCTGGACGCAACAATGGGAAGAATTCTCAGGCTTCCTGCGTTACAACTACTATGGCGAATACCAGGGTGTACACGTCGACTATGATGCAACTGCTATCATGGCTGACCCAACATTCACATTCGATGCCGAGTTGACATACTTTGCAACTGAAAATATTAGCCTGACGGTCGGTGCTAACAACATCTTCGACCAGGATGCTGAGAAAGTGGTCGACTTCCTGGAAGATGGCAACACAGAGCTTACGCCTTCAAACACTTGGGGCGGTATCTACTACGAAACCTCTCCATTTGGCATTAACGGTGGCTTCTACTACGTAAAAGCAACATACACCTTCTAACGACTTACTGTAACCCAGAAACAAAGGGGGAAGTAGCTATAGCTATTTCCCCTTTTTATTTCTATCATGTATAAAAAACTATTTATAACCACATGTTACTGCTAGAAAGAGCCTCCGAATTACTCGAAGAAAACCGGCTTCGCGAAGCCGAGTTTATGTTCAAACAAGTGCTTAAACAGAATCCAAAAAACGGCAAGGCCCTGTTTGGCCTTGGCAGGATCTGTATGCGGCTCGAACAATACGATAACGCCATCTATTATCTGAAACGCGCCTGTGAACACTTACCTAAAATGCTCGATCCGCTCTATGCGCTGGCTGATGCGTTTGTCGCGGTTGGCTCACCCGTTGATGCAAAAACAGTACTTGAATACACCCTGAGTGTTGCCAGGCATAACGCCCAGGCTCACTATCATTTAGGGCAGTTTTATCTCGACTATGGATTTATCGACAACGCACGGAATGTGTTTCATGCTGGCTTATCTTGCCCTCATTCCGCCATTACGGTTTTCATGCTCCACGAATTAATCAAGCTCACAGAGGGCGAAAAGCTAACCGAGTATTTGGCACTGCTCGATACACTTAATGCAGACCTGGATAACCCCAGAATACACATTGTGGTTCATTACGCTAAAGCACATGCCTATGAAAAGCTCACAGATATTGATGCAGCTTTCGCACATTACCAGCAAGCCAATGCGGCTCAGCATGCGCTCTGTGACTTTCATACCTCTGCCATGCAGCCCTTTTTTGAGTATTTGAAAAGCAGTTTTGATGAGGCATTTTTTTCAAGACCGCCAGATAAAGTCAGGGCAACGTTTACCCCCGTCTTTATCGTTGGCCTGCCTCGGACTGGCTCCACTTTGCTGGAACAAATGTTGATCCAGCACTCTCAAGTAGGCTCTATGGGCGAAAGTACGGTCATTAGTGACGATATTGTGCCTTATCTGAGCATGCGCAACGAAGCGCCATTTCCGGATTGCACCAAAACACTGAGTACCTCGATGCTCGACCATTGCCGTAATTTATACGTCGATGAAATAAAACGCCATCGAGTTGCAGAAGAAGCCGTGATCAACAAGTTGCCTGCCAATTTCCAGAATATTGGCCTGATCTACAAAATGTTCCCGGACGCCCGCTTTATCCATATGACCCGGGACTTTATGCCAAATGCCTGGTCCGTGTATAGCAATCACTTTGCTGAAGATGAGCCCTACTTCTGCTCTTTACAAGAGTATCAGTTATATAGCGATTTGACCGATGACGTGATGACGCACTTTAAGACGATGCTCCCACGCAACATCCACACTATGAGCTACGAAAAATTGCTTGAGGAACCGGAGCGGGAGATCCGCAAGGCACTTAACTTTATGTATCAAAAGTACGAGCCTGAATGTATGGAGTTCTATAAAAGCCACAAGGTTGTGTCAACACTGAGTAAAGCTCAGGTGCGCAAGCCACTGAATACGGCGCCCCTGGTAAACTGGAAAAAGTTCGAAGCACAGATGAAAAAAGAGCTGGCCCAGCCCGACCCGCATTAATCAGATATGTCCGTACCGTTCGAACCAGGCCAGTAGATCGGAAAACTGGTCGTGATGCGCGGCGCTGTGCGTAAGCATATTGATATGATCGTAATCATACTGGTGACCATAGCGCCTGCCATACACAGTAATCTCCTGAGTGCCCGTTCCCGACTCAGCCATAAACTGCCTGATGTCTACTGGCTGTGCCAGTGCTTTGTCTTTGACGCCCGCAATATGTAATGTCGGAGGCAGTGCCTTGTCTTTTAATGCCGCAGCGTAATCAAAGCCGTCATCGCTATCTACCCAGGGTCGGCGTTTCGCCCACTGCACACTCTGAGCATGAGATTTACGTGTTTCATTATCAGAGCCCCACTTTAGCTGGCGAGCAGGCAGGTAACCATGCTTTCTGACCTGCCAGAATGCCAGCGTATACCAGATCACATTAGCCTTGAGCAGCTTTTCTGGGTGCCGATTATAGAGGCTCCTTTTAGTGCCAAAGTAAACACAGGCACTGATATGTTCTATCTCTTCAGGAAACCTTGCTAGAACACTGTTCAACAACACCCCACCCCAGGAGTGCGCAACCCAGAACTGAGGCCGCTTACCGGTCATTGCCGTGATGTGCGCAAGAATAGCGGGAATATCTTCAACAATCGATTCTGTCTGACCGTGCTTATCCCCTTTGCTGATGGCAGGTTTACTTCCCCCTCTGCCTCGCAAATCCGCCACAAAACACTGATAGCCCTGTTCGGCCAGAAAAGGGGCAAGGCCTTTATTACTTTGGGTGTAAAAGATCTTGCCATTTTCAACAGCACCATGGATAAGCAACACAGTAGGGCCCATTTTCTGTTGCTGATAAATATGGCGAAGATGCAGCTGATACCCTTCCCCAACAGGCACATAAAGCGAGTTTTGTATGATCATATCTGATTGTTACGTGATTTTTTAAACTCATCGTACCAGCAGCATTCAACCGTCGCAAGCTGGCTCATTCGATCTTTGCAGGGAAAGAAGCAGCGCAAAACGCATAATTTCGATATAATGGCGTATCAATGAAGTAAGATAACAATCATTCAATGCACCCCAGAAATAAACACCAACAGGGCTATGACTTCGCCCGTCTTTGCCAGGTAAATCCGGCACTCACGCAACACCTGCGCAACAACCCGCATGGTGACGACACCATAGACTTTAGCGATCGCGTTGCAGTAGTTGCATTGAATCAGGCACTGCTTGCCAGCGACTATGGGGTCAAACTCTGGCAATTACCAGAACCATTTTTGTGCCCGCCCGTCCCTGGCCGGGCTGATTATATTCATGCGCTAGCAGATTTACTGGCCGATGAAAATCAGGGCGAAATCCCAACCGGGAAGCAGATCCGTTGCCTCGACATTGGTACTGGTGCGAACCTGATTTACCCGCTGATTGGGCAAGCTGAATATGGCTGGCAGTTTACCGGCTCTGACATCAACCCGATGGCCGTTTCGGTGGCACAAACCATCGCGAAAGCGAATGGGCTGGGGATTAAAATAAAACAGCAAAAAGATCAGCAGGCCATTTTTCATGGGATCATTAACGTAAAAGATACCTACCATCTGACGATGTGTAATCCGCCTTTTCATGAGAGTGAGCAGGCAGCCCAAGCAGGAACAGCACGAAAGTGGCGTAATCTGGGCAAATCCCAAAAAACCGGACAGTTAAATTTTGGCGGTCATGCACCTGAACTATGGTGTCCGGGCGGTGAACTGGCGTTCATTAAGTCGATGATCCACGAAAGCCAGGATTTTGCAGGTCAGGTTGGCTGGTTCACTTCACTCGTATCGAAAAAAGACAATCTGCCGGCCTTGAAAAAAGCCCTGCAAGCGGTCAAAGCAAGCGAAGTAAAAGTCATTGATATGCACCAGGGTCAAAAAGTCAGCCGCTTTATCGCCTGGTGTTTTTAGTTAAGTATGAGCTCAAAGTCTATTGAGCTCAGCCTTATAGTGCTTTCTGCAGACCGACACGTAACGGTCATTTCCGCCAATCTCAACCTGGGCACCATCAGCAATTGCATTTCCGGCCGCATCCAGTCGCAGAACATGGTTCGCCTTGCGACCACAATGGCAGACCGTTTTCAATTCGATCAGCTTGTCCGCCCAGGCCAGCAGATACTGGGCACCTTCGAACAGCTCTCCACGGAAATCGGTTCTGAGCCCGTAGCACAATACCGGGATCCCTAACAAATCAACCACATCGGTTAGCTGAGAGACTTGCTGTTTATTCAAAAACTGACTCTCGTCGACCAAAATACAATCCAGCGCTTGCTTATCATGCGACTGGTTGATTAGGTGCAACAGATCCGTTGCTGGCTCGTACGTATGTGCATCTGCTTCAAGCCCGATACGAGATGCGACCTTACCAACGCCGGCACGGTCATCGAGTGCAGCGGTCAGGATAAACGGATTCATACCCCGCTCACGATAATTAAATGCAGATTGCAATAATGTGGTGGATTTTCCGGCGTTCATCGCCGAATAATAAAAATAAAGTTGCGCCATATGCTCGTATCTGCCGCTAAAAAATTCGCGATAGTCTACCCAAACTCAGACAATTAAGCCAGCCTAGTCAAATACCTGCCATGGCACTTTTGTTGGGGTTCGACTACTGCCTTGCGAATCACCTGGATAGCTTTGGCGATTAATGTACGCAATGTAGATATGGTGCAGTTCAGAGGTACTTAACATAGACCATAAGGCTTTTGCTGTTGGCGCATGCAGCGCTTTAAATTGCTTCGAAAACGTCAGGTAACCAAAGCTGATGTCCAACGGCGGATAAACCGCAGCAAGTTGTCGTCGATAAGGAAAGGCTTCGACCGCCTTACCATCTACCTGGCACAAGCCAAATGTGCCATGTACCTTGCCCTTGAGTACTAACTCAAACGCATCACTTTGTGAATCAGTGTTCAGGATAGTGTACTTATCGCTACCTACTGAGTCGGCAACTGAATACCCTCTTGGCACAGCCAGATTGATAGGATAACTGCGTTCGTGAATCGCGGTTTTTAGTTGTGTCATGCCGACCAGACAAGTACCGAATCGGCTAATAGAACTCAGCGTGTCGGGGGAACCATCTTCATTCAGCGGATAAGACAAAAAGGCCTGCCGTGCTTGGCGGTAACTGGCAATCACAGCATCAACACGATTGCGTTTTATTTCGTACAAGCAACGTTGCCAGGGTTTGCGTACAAACTTAAACTGTACGCCCTCTACCTGGGTTTCAAGGTGTCTGAGTATCTCAATGGTTGCGCCTGGGTTTTCCTGTGGCACGTCAAACCCGTTACCCAGGAAAAATGGCGGAATATGTTTATCTTCGTAACACAGTCTGATGGATACTTTCGCAGCAGCTTGGCAACAAACAAACAAAAATATCAACGACATTACAGTCAATCGCATTAAAACAGGACTTTAGGTCGGGCTTTCTCTTAGTATATAACTCACCGTAGAGCTTGGCTATGAACAGCCTACATTACTGGGGAATTTTTATCCCTTCATGGGCTAAAAGCCAGGATTTACGTTCCAATCCGCCGGCATATCCCGTCAACTTTCCGTTTGCGCCAATAATGCGATGACATGGTACGATAATGCTGATTGGGTTTTTGCCATTGGCAGCCCCGACAGCCCGGACAGCTTTCGGATTACCAAGTCTGGCTGCCATCCAACCATAAGTATTTATTTCGCCATAAGGGATTTCTCGCAGCAGTTGCCACACAGCTTGTTGAAAAGGCGTGCCCTGCGTATCCAGAGCAACATCAAACTCACTCCGTTGCCCGGCAAAATACTCGGTTAACTGAGTGCAGGTGCGCTTAAGATGCTCATTGGTCCCCTCTGAGTACACAGATTTAGGCGCGAAGCCAACATAACTCAACCCCTTATCAGTTGCCTGTAATGTAATATCGCCAACCGGACTGGCCAGATAGGTTTGAATAGTCATAAATTACTCCCTGAATAAACGTCTCGTTATTTTATTTGCTGCCATAGCTGAAAAGTCAGATAGCTTCTAAATGGCGCACAGCCAGGCTCATCTATCTGCCCGACCTTATCAATGGCTTTTTGCACTCCGAGATCCCCGCCCAAATAAATATCCGGCGCACTCAGTCCCCGCATGCTTGCATAGTCCACAGTCCAGGGACCTATTCCTTTAATTGCCAGCCAGGATTCTGGTGTGCAATCTGGATTGTCCACATGATGCTGCGCTAGGGCTATTATTGCCTGCTTACGGCGTTCAGGCATTTTAAAAAACGACAGGTCAGATGACGCAATAACGTCTGCTGAGGGAAATTGATACCTGCCATTTTTCTGCTTTTCTCCCAGCTGTTCAACTAGCTGGATCATTAGGTTCCTGGCAGCCGTAACACTGATTTGCTGCCCTAAAACAGCGCGTATTCCCGCTTCAAAAGGAGTCCAGATCCCAGGTAATCTCAGCCCGTCCTGAAGCCTAATGTCACTACAATGTTGCTGTAAATGCGTGTTGATAAACGCGGCGTCCGCATCTAAATCCAATACCCGGCGGATATTATTGACCACCAAAGGTAATCCTTTAAGATCGCTGATCTCAATCGTTACTCTGAAGCGGTTCTGAGACTCCTCATAATGCGCCGTAAAGCAACCTTGATAATCGCCCAATCTATAATTACGCCCGTAAGATGTGTCATCTAACCACTCCAGAGGCGTCACCAAACGATGCGCTAAAAACTCGCACATCGCCTGCCAATTGTAAGGGGGACGAAAGGCCATCATTAATTCAACCTGCTGACTCACTTCAGCACCGTGACGTAAGCTGGATGGCGTAATCTGATAAAGCCGACTGAATGCGTCGTTAAAACGACGCTGCGAGTTAAACCCACAGGCATACGCAACCTGGGTAATCGGTAAGGCTGTTTGCTGCAACAACTGCTTTGCTAAGTCACACTGTTTAAACAGCGCATATTTTTTGGGCGCTATACCATAATACTGTTGAAACAGTTTAGTCAGGTATCGTGTCGTAATTCCCAATTTGTCGGCCAATTGAGTCACACTTGCACTGCCCAAAAAACCACCGTCAATCAATCTTTTCGCTCTGACAGCTGTAGTTTGAGTGCCTAGCCAGGCATAACTACCAGGCGCACTGTCTGGTCGACAACGAATGCAAGGTCTAAACCCTGCCTGTGCCGCACAATGTGCATGTTGGTAATACTGCACATTGTGCTCTTTTGCTGCCGGGGCCGGACATATCGGGCGACAATATATACCCGTACTCTTGACCGCAACATAAAATAAACCATCAAACCGTGCATCCCGGCTCTGTCGTGCCCTGGCACAAACTTCTGAAGAAAACATACATCAACTCTTCTATGTGACTCAGACTCAGTGTAAAACCAGTCATGCAACGGTACTGGCCATATTCGGAACCCAATAAAAAATACCCACGGGTTATACCCCTATTATGCGCGTATTAGCGTCATATGAGTAGAGATGACCGGGTACTAAATCCCCTTGACCTCTACCAGAAACTCACTATGGCTTGATAAACCCACTGTCCTATTGCATCTGATTGCTATTTAAAGTCCAAAAACTGAACTGAAATGAGAATAATAATCAGTTGTTAATATATTGATTTATATAGATTTTTTATTGACATGAAATTATATACACGTACACTGGCGTCAATTTAGAACGAATTGAGGTGACACTTATGCAAGGCAAGCAACAGGTAATTGATGCATTTAACGCACTACTGGCTAATGAACTCGCAGCCATTGATCAGTACTTTATTCATTCCCGCATGTATGACGACTGGGGTTTGAACAAACTTTATGAGCGTCTTAATCACGAAATGGAAGAAGAAACCACTCACGCAGACTGGTTAATCAAGCGTATCTTGTTCCTTGAAGGTGTCCCTAACATGACTAAACGCCGCGATCTGCTCATAGGTAGCGACGTAAAATCTATGATGGAAAACGATCTTAAGCTGGAACTGGAAGTGGTAGAAAGCGTTAAACAGGCCATCAAGATCTGCGAACAGGAGCAAGACTATCAATCACGTGCTGTCCTCGAAAAGCTGCTGTTTGATACCGAAGAAGATCATGTTTACTGGTTAGAGCAACAAATCGGTCTTATCGACAAAATCGGTATTCAAAACTATCTGCAATCTCAGCTGGCGTAAGGAGTCATTATGAAAGGCGATAAAGCGGTAATAACGGCACTAAACACCGTACTTGCAAACGAGCTGGTAGGTATTAACCAGTATTTCCTGCATGCCCGTATGTTTAAGGATTTTGGTTTTACGCAACTGGATAAAGCAGATTATAAAACGTCCATCCAAAAAATGAAGAATGCAGATCGCCTGATTGAGCGTATTCTGTTCTTGGAAGGCTTGCCTAACCTTCAGGATCTGGGTCGACTTAAAATTGGTGAAAACAGCGAGGAAATGATTGCGGCCAATATGGCATTTGAGCAAGCATCCTTGGGGGATCTGGTTGATGCGATTGCATTGTGTGAAGAAAAGCAGGACTACATTAGTCGTGAAGCACTCGACAATATTCTCAATGAACAGGAAGAGCAAATCGACTGGCTGGAGACCCAGCAACACCTTATCAAAGTGACCGGTATCGAAAACTACCTGCAGACGCAAATGTAATACTAAAAAAGGGCTTTAAAGCCCTTTTTTTGAGAAAATGGTTTGAACGAGAAATTAATTAAGCAACTTGCTCTGTCACATCCACGATGTCGATTAGCTTTTCATTCAGTATTTTTTTAGCGCAGTTACAACACTTACCACACTGAGAGCCCACACCTAACTCTTTGCTCAAATCGCGCATAGACCTTGCGCCATCATCAATAGATTCGGCGATTTTTTTGTCCGTCACACCGTGGCAAATGCAGATATACATAACTGAAAACCATTCTCAATAACCTTAACTGCAGACAAGTTTAATCTAAACAAAAATGGTTATCAACAACAAAAGCAGAAATAATGAGAATAATTCGTAGTTGCATTGCTTGTGTTTTTGATCCACCTTTTAGTTCAATAGCTTAGGTTTTACCTAAACCAGCCTTTTTTTACCCAATAAATGGTCAGATGAGGCAAATTTACGAATTCTCGTTCAGCTCAGTCTATAACTTGGTACAATTAGCATAATCTGAGCAATGTATGCCTCAGCGAATATGACAGCACAAAAGCGTAAAAGGACTATTCACTGTTGTGCGCCCGGGAACGAGTGAATGAACAACTGGCTACAAGCAGCTTTATTGTCTTTTTTAATGATATATCACCACTTGGTGATTGCAGATCCTTATTATGCAAATCAGATCAGCCGTTTGTCGACGCAGGAAGGGCTTTCTCAGTCGAGTGTCACCGCGCTAGTACAAGACAGGCAGGGATATATCTGGATTGCCACCCAGCAAGGCCTAAACCGACATGACGGCAACCAATTTAGTCCCTTCAAGGGTCAGGCACTGTTCTCAGGCAGTGACATTTTGCTGCTCCAACTGTTAGACAATGATCAATTATTTATAGCAACGGCACAATCAGGCGCATTTTTGCTAAACACCCGTACTCTATCTCTGGTGAAGTTGTTTGACCAAGGCGGACGTCAGGGCATAGCGCCAGATGCTGCGGTGAATGCCATTGTGCAGTATCAAGAGCAATACGTGATTGCAATTGAAAACGTACTATACAGCGTCGACGCACAAACACTTGCGGCAGAACGTTTGCTCACCCTGCCACGTAATGCCTATGTTCGCACCATGCTGGCATGGCACGATGCTTTGCTCATTGGCTCAGAATCTGGACTGTTTCAATTCAAAAATGAGCAACTCAGCTCACTGAACCACCTGGGCTCAGTAGACAAGTCTGCGCTCAATAACAATGTAAAACTGCTCAAGCATGACCCGGCGCTGGGACTGCTGGTGGGTACTGTGGAAGGCTTGTTTGTCATTCCGGGTGATACCAGCCAGCTATTGGACCAGCAAGCTTATGAACTAGTTTCACACCTCAATATTTGGGCACATGCAATCGGACCATATGGAGAGTACCTGGCCACAGATTCGGGCCTATATTTGCTCGACCGCCGTAACCATAGCGCCAGTAAGCTGTTCTCGTTCAGCGAAAGCCGCTATTTGACACCGCAAAATACCATCCCTGTCATGTTGTTAGACAAGCATGAAAACCTGTGGATGGGGTCCAATAATAGTGGGACATTTATTTGGCCAACTTCAGCGTACCGATTTAAACTACTCGCCTCTCATAACAATAACTTTAATAACAATATCTGGGCTGTGCATCAAAAAAACGATGGTACACTTTGGCTTGGCAGCGATGATGGATTACACCTATTTTCTGATGGGCAACAAGCAACCCTGCAACAAAGTTATTTTCGTAATCAAAGCCACAAACCTGAGTATGGCAGCCAAGCGGTCTACAACATCTATAGCTCTCCCTATCAGACTGACAATATGCTCCTGCTTGATACCAAAGCTGGGCTAAAACAGTTTGACATATCAACCGGACAAGCCTCTGAGCTCAAAGTCACCAACGCAACTGTTGCCATGACGGGCGAAGACCATTTAGTCGGCTCTATGCTGGTAGATCAGCGTACCCTCTTGTTCCATACGCACCATAATATTTTCCTTTATGACATTGCCTTACAAACGGTTACCACATTAAGTGAGCTGGAAGCACAGATAGATGACCTGCAAGCTCTGTTATTTCTGCCAGCCAGACCAGAAAAACCCAATGAGTTATTATTCAGCACCGCCAACGCGCTTGTGAGTTACGATCGCCTGAGCCACCAGGTCGATACTTTGTGGCAAGCAGAAGCCGCCTCTGATAAAGCCTACCCTATCGTGAATGACTGGATTAAGGATGGCCAGGGCCGACTTTGGCTGGCAACCAACACAATGGGGCTCATTGCACTCGAAACACACAGTTTCCAGCGCATAATACATATCACAAAGGAGCAGGGGCTTGGCACCAATACCTTGTACGCACTGGAACGTGACCTGCACAACCAACTTTGGATAAGTAGTCAAAATGGTCTTTATAAACTCAATTTAGAAACACTACAGCTCGACCACTATGATCACCGAAATGGGCTGGTTACCAACGAGTTTAATGTCGGAGCCAGCCTGTCTTTGCATTCAGGAGAAATGCTGTTCGGTACGCCCAACGGTGCCATAAAATTCGACCCGAGTGCCTTTACTCTGCCAGCAGAAACAGAGCAACTCTCCTTCTCCGGTGTGCAATTAATGTCCAGACCCATACTTGTCTCGCCCGCACAACTCGACACGCAGACTTTGCAGTTTGAATATGACGACATGGGGTTTCGCTTTGAGTTTAGTCAGTTCAATATTTTTAATGTGCGCCGTAATTTTGTCACGGCTCAACTGTCGGGCCCGACTTCCCTTGAGATCAAAGATGTTAAGAATAACTATCTGTTTTTTAATGCCTTAAAGCCAGGAAAATATACCCTGACCCTGTCTGAGTTCCGACCTAGCGACACAGCAAAACGCACCCAAAGCCAGCTGCATTTTGAAATCAAGCATGCCTGGTGGAATACACCGTTAGCTATCACCAGTTATCTGTTGCTGATTGCTGTTTTACTGGCCATGCTTTATCGCAGACACCATCGCAAGCAACTTGCTCTGCAACAAACCTATGACCAGCTAGTACATGCAAAGGCCCAGACCGACTTGGCACTGACGAAAACGCAAAGTGGACTGTGGAGCATGGACATGCAGACTCAGCAATTTGCCTTGCTCAGCAATACTCAGGACACCAGCCAAAGTAAGCAACTCAGTCTGACCGGTTTTTTTGACAAAGTGCACCCACAAGATCAAGAAATGGTACAACGTCAATGGGCGCGCTTTATTGCCTCACCGGACAGTCAGCTCTCAATCACCTATCGGATTTTTTCAAAGCAACAAGGCTGGCTCTGGTATCACGATATTGCTAAGGTCAGCGAATGGGATGCCAAAGGTGTGCCGCTAAAGGCATCAGGTATCTACAGTAATATCACGGAGCAAAAAGCGAACCAACTGAATGCAGCTATGTTTGCCCAGGCCCTGTCTCAGATCCAGGACTGGTTATTGATCCTCGACAGCAACTTGCAGCTTTTATCCGTCAACCAAAGTTTGTCTTCATCTTTGGGATTGGACCCATACGAGCCTCAAAAACAACTGACACTTAGCGTACTCAAACAACGACTTGGCCGACAACAACTAATAAAATTACTTAACGCACTGCGTAACATCCAACCTAAAGAGAACATAAAACTAGAAATTGAAGTGACATTTGATGATCAACGCCAAAGTACAGTTCAGCTCAGTATCAATGCAATTTCAGATGACCAGGGTGAAATAGAATTTTTAGTCATCGTTGGTTCCGACTTATCTCAGCAGAAGCAAGCACAAAGTGAGTTACGTTATCTCGCAAACTTTGATGCCCTGACGGATTTACCTAATCGCAACCTAATGCTGCAACACATTGAATTTGCAATATATAATGCAGCTAAAAGTAATTCCGGGTGCGCATTATTGTTTATCGATCTGGACAAATTCAAGCCCATCAATGACGCCTATGGCCACTCTGCAGGAGACCAACTCCTGATTGCAGTTACGAAACGGATCAACAGCTCCTTAAACGCGCACTGCATCTTGGGCCGCCAGAGTGGCGATGAGTTCATTGTTCTGATAAAAACTTTCGAAGATGTCGCCCAGGTCACAGAGCTGGTTCAACAGATGATCACGTCGTTGTGCAATAAATACGAAGTAGATGGTATCTCTATGAGCATCTCTGCCAGCGTAGGTGTCGCTATTTTTCCATTTGACGAACAGACAGCGGAAGGCTTATTGCGAAATGCAGATATCGCGATGCTACATGCCAAACAAAGTGGCAGAAACAACTTTAAGTTTTTTACCAGCGAAATGAATGCGCACCTGAGCAGAAAACTCAGCTTAGAAGCGGCGCTCAAAGAAGCAGTAGCAGACAATCAGCTTTACAACCATTATCAGCCTATTGTGAACACCACCAAACACACCTTGATTGGTGTAGAGCTGTTAATGCGCTGGCAGTTGGGGGCAAAACCTGTATCACCGGCAGAGTTTATTCCAATTGCTGAAGAAGTCGGCCTAATTGAGCAAATGACAACGCAAGCTTTACGCAATGCCCTGGGGGAACTTATGCCATTTTTCCACCAGCAGTCCTCATTTTATTTGTCACTGAATCTCTCACCTCAACATATTATGCGTGATAACCTCGCGGCCTCTCTAGACAGCATTGTGGCGGAATTTGGTTTGAGCAATCATCAACTTAAACTGGAAATCACAGAAACCAGCTTCCTGGCAGATCGGCATAAAGCGAGTAAAACGCTGGCCCAACTTAAGAAGTTTGGTTTTACACTGCTGCTGGATGATTTTGGCACGGGCTACTCTTCGCTCACATACCTAAGTCAATTCCCTATCGACATTATCAAAATTGATCAGAGTTTTGTCCGTACACTGGAAACTCACCCCCATAATCGTTCCATCGTAAAAACCATCTATCTGCTCGCACAAAACCTCAATATGGCATGTATCGCCGAGGGGGTGGAAACCGCCCAGCAGCTTAGTTTTCTTAGGGATCTGGGCTGCGAATACATGCAAGGGTATTATTTTTCAAAACCTTTAAGCGCAGCGGGTTTGTTTGAGCAATACCCGGCTGATGTGGCTAACGTGGGCTAACGTATTTATTCGCTACGCCATCGAGCCAGACATTGGTATAGTGCGTCAGGCTCGATGGGTTTGGAGACAAAGTCATCCATTCCCACCTGCAAACATTTCACTTTGTCCTCGTTGAAGGCATTTGCTGTTATAGCAATGATGTAGGGCGTACCGTATAGCTCAGGGTTTTGACGAATACGACGTGTACAATCAAACCCATCCATATTTGGCATCTGACAATCCATCAGGATAACGGGAATATGGTTACCCTCTAAAACAGACAGCGCATCCAGGCCATCGTTTGATTTAGTCAGACTGCAGCCTGTATGTTCCATTAATTTCGCCGCTACGATCTGGTTAATTGGATTGTCTTCAACCAGCAAAACATCCACGCCGCTCAGGTCTGGTGCACTAACATGCTGCTTTTCTTCTTGTTGTTCCTCGCCCGGAGTAGCAGGCAAAATCACCGTAAACGTGCTGCCCTTGCCGGCCTCACTCTCTAAACTAATTGTCCCACCCATTGCCTCTGCCAGACGTTTACATATTGTCAGGCCAAGCCCTGTTCCTCCATATTTACGTGTTGTAGAGACATCTGCCTGAATAAACTCTCCAAATAGCTGCTTCTGTTTCTCTTTCGCAATCCCTACTCCGGTGTCCGAAATATCAATACGTAAGGCTTCGTCGATGTAACAGGCGCTGAGCTTAATACTCCCCTGCTCAGTGAACTTGCCAGCATTACTAAGCAAGTTGTTAATGATTTGGGTCACCCTCAATTCATCCAGTTTGAGATACTCGGGAATAGTGTCGTTAACCTCGTAGCTAAATGTCACCCCGGCCTTCACGCCAGTTTTGCAAAAGGACGTAGTCAGTGAATGTAACATCTTACGAAAGGCAACATCGTGCCTGTCTAGCTCCAGAGCGCCAGCCTCTATTTTGGAGTAATCAAGAATGTCGTTCAGGATCAGTAGCAGGTTATGCGCAGACTGGTAAATGATCTGCAAAGACTCAGCAACGTCTGTATCATGGGTGTGGCGCTGCATATCCGCGGTCATGCCAATTATCCCATTGAGCGGTGTGCGTATTTCATGACTCATATTGGCCAAAAACAGACTTTTTGCAGAACTCGCTTTGTTTGCCCTGTCGAGCGCATCAATTAGCTCTTCTGTTTTCTCCTGCACCTGACTCTCTAATTGGGCATTGAAATTGGTGAGCTGAGCATTAAGTGACTGATTTTCCTGATTGGCTTTCTGCAACTTTTTGAAGCTCATAGACAGCTTAAACGCCAGCTGGGTAAACTGTTGCTGTAACGTAATCACTTCAAGAAAGGTAGCTTCTGCCCGAGGAGATAGCTCCTCATTACGACTGGCTGGGTCAAAACCGTTCAGACGAGTACTAAGGTCATGCATTGGGTTGATCAGCATACGGGTTAGTTTGCTGACCAAAACGCTGCTCAGTGCAATAATAAACAGGGCGAGGAAAAAAGACTGTCCCCATGCCGATGCGACCGCTATATTGACATACTTGCGCTCCACCAGACTGATGACTTGCCAGCTAAACTCCTCTGAACGCACACTGCGACGATAAAACACTTCTTCCGTCTTACCAACATACAGATTTAAATCGTCATTGGTCAGCGAATTTAACGTCGCTTCATCCAGCTCATCGAGTGTATTAAAGTCGGACTTCAAGGAGCTAAATACCACTTTGTTTTCGCTATCGAGGATCATCAGGTGCCCAAGGTGCGATAAAATACGGGGAATAAATTGTTCAAATGTATCAAAAAATACAGACCCTTCCACAACCCCGGCAAAATTCCCCCTATCGTATATAGGTGCAGAAATAGCCACTATTGAATCATCACCAAACCCCCTACCCCGGAATATACCCGACACAAACCCATTCGGATAATACGGTGCCTGAATAAAATACTGACGGTCGGATACCGCAGGCACTTCGCCAGCCAGACTGGTTCTGAGCGTATCGGGGTAGAAGTGTGTAACCAGCCCGGATTCATCCGCGGTAATAGCAGTGCGAATATTCGGGTAAAACTCGACCAATCGGGTGATCGTATGCTGCTGGTCTAATCCGGCTTCAATATTGTGCGCAGCATTTGCCAAAGCTCGGCGATGATTACCAAGAAAGCTATCTATTCGCTGTGCCGTTGTGCTCGCGACATCACTCAGCTGTGCTCTCACCTCATATTCTATGCGTTCATAGTGGCTATTGGTCAGCATGATGGTGGTTACCAGTACCACCAAAATAATAAGGTGACTGATCATATAATTCAAAATACGATACAGTGGTTTGGCCTGCCACAATTGTTTAAATAAAAATAACGACAGCAAGTCGACGATAACCAGACAAATAGCAGCATTAATAAAGTATTTGGCCAGCGCCGTTATAATAACCAGTAAGTTGAGGTCAAGGGCAAACTTACCGAACAGGAAGAGCAAGGGGATCCCAAACAACACCCAAAATGCCAGGCCCCGCATGAATAAAGGCTTGTTAGGTCTGACACAGAAGATCTGTAACCAGGCTATCTCTAACAAAAACACCGTAGATGGCCAGCAATGGCCCCAGCGATAAAATATAAAGGCCGCACCAATCGCCACGCACAATAAAGCATAGCGCCAACCCAGCGACATCAATGCAAGAATAACAAACAGCTGACCAAGCAGAAACTCGGAACTATCCAGGAACCATAGGGGTAAAAGGTTAGCAAAGCCACCTAACAGCCCGAGCACAACCGCAATCGCGATCTTAGGTAATGCTGTTATTTTCCCGAACAATACTCAGGCTCCTCTTGAACTTAACACCTACAGGATCCTGCACCTCATCTTATGAGTACTACGCAATTCCTGAGCTTCGGTCAGCTATGCAAGTTATCACCCGCAACACGCAAGCCTGTGTTGCTCACTTTAAAGCTTGCGATTTTTTTACTGATACTGTTAAAAAGTAAAGGAAAAACTGACTTTTGCCAAGTTTAGTGATCTGGACAATCGTGGCTTTCTATTTGTAAAACGCATTGTTTAACCGCATAGGTATTCATCAAAGCACGTTCTACTTCCAGGCGACACGCTTCATCGTGCATTTCAATCGTGCAATGGTGTTTAAGTACAATATGCGCCCCAACGGTTAACTGATTGTCCAGCATGGTAACGGTAATGTTGTGAACACTTTCCACGTGTTCAGTCGACAGGAGCAGCTGTTCCAGTTTCTCGACAGCCGGAAGCATTTGCGCTTTTTCCGTCAGACCCTGAATACAGGCATAGATCACCTTAACGCCAGTGAACAACACGAACACAGATATCAACATACTCGAGACAATATCAATAACCTGCCAGTTGGTCAGATGGATCAGTACGCCTGCAACAAAGGTAGAAACCGTTGAGAGTAAATCAAAAAAGGAGTGCAGAAATACCGCATAAACATTGATACTGTCTTTACGGCCCTTATATAACACCCAGGCCGAGGCACCATGAAACAAGAACCCAACAGCGGCAATGCTCGACATCGCAAAGGCGTTCACATTTAGGTCATGCCCTTGCGCATGATGGCCAAGCCGCTCGCCGCCTTCAAGCAAAATAATGGCAGCGATGGATAAATACAGTAGCCCATTAAACAGACCACCGGTGTACTCCGCCTTTTTATATCCATCATTATAGGTTTTCGCCAACTTGATTGCGACGGACGAGGCGATTAGCGCAATGAGCAAAGAGCTATTGTGTACGAATAAATGCCCGGCATCGGCTAGCACAGCCAACGAATTGGCATAATACGCACCGACAACCTGGATAATCATAAAGGTACATGTGAGTGCAAGTGCGATAAGGAGTCGATTACGAGACGCTTGGTGTGTAGTCAGATCGGTCATTCGAGCAGTTTAATGCCTTATAAAATACAGCAGGGGAAATGATAAAGAGTCGCAATTGTACCCTGATTTCAACGCCCGCGCATCAAAAATGTCATTAGTAATATCAATCTGAATAATAAATTGGTGTAACCTGGGCTTGCAAACCTCGGTAAAAACAGAACCTAAATTAAGAAAGTTCGACTTAGTGTACGATATATAATCTACATGAAGTGTATTAACGGCAATGAACGGCCTGTTTATTAGCCCAGATAAACATACTTCAGTGTGGCTGACACGGAATTTTACTCAAGCACTCAATTGCTTATGGCGCTCTCCATAGCTTAACACAGCCTGCTCAAATAACCTGACTTGCTCGTGACTAAACTGACACCGAGTATACCTGAGTATATCCAGCGAAACTTCGCTGACCTTACAGCAATCTGTTGGCCGGGTTGGGCTAAACTCCGCATCATCGGGAAACACCGCCAACCAGCGTACACCGAATGGCGTATTTAACACTCCAGCCAGTGTAGCGGCGCGTTGTGCCGCTGCCGTAAGCGGATTTGCCAGGTAATGGGTCTTGTTCTTGTAGCGGCAGGGCCAAACCTGGCTGTCCGTTTCGACAGCAATCAACCCACTTTGCTCAACCACCACCACCACAAAAACACCAAATGGTGACAACACGACGCAATCTAAAGATAAAGCCTCTAACTGCTCCGGATACAGGTGACGTGTTAAGATGGTATAGTGTTTTGCGTCAAGCGATGTCGTAAGGCTACGATAAACCTGCCATTTCAACTTTTCAGCCTGTGCTTTATCGGCTTCACGTTTGCGCATATAAAGGTAACGCGCAACAGTCCATAAAAGATAAACCAAAAAGCACAACGCAATCAGGTTAAGCGCAGTGAACTGAGACTGAGATTGCACATCCGGTTGTGTCGTAGCCAGATCATGGGTCTGGTGCGACTCGGCATTCGTTATCTGTACACCATCGCCTTTATCTGGCTCATTGCCAGAGGTTGGCTCTGCGCCAATCACACGAGTGCTGACGATAAACAAGCAAACCAAAATCCATCTAACCATGCCGCCACCTTCTTTTAGCGTTGAGCTAATGCGTTAAGCGTCCAGGCCTCTAAAATACCGTCACTGCTTAATGTCAGGAGGGTATGTCTATCCGCCGCATACATATCTACGATAGTCGCCCCATCGTGAACAAAGCTAATTTGCCAGGTACCTAGCTCCTCGCCATTTTTCGCATTCCAGATGCTCAAATGCGACTTTGATGAGGACGTTGCGAGCAACTCACTCCCTTTAATAAAGAGCGCTTTACGAAATACTTTAAAGCGTGACATATACTGAAGTTCACTAATACTCTGCCCATCGGTCAATGATGTAACAACCTGTTCATTCAAAGCATCGGACGCAAACAAGGCTGAAAAGTCATCACGCACTGCAACACTGGTAACCCGGTGATTAAACTCTTTCATAAAAATAGGCTCTGCCGAGCCAAATTTCCACAGCGCCAGTTTGCCATCCTGAGCGCCAGTTACGAATAGTTCACCCTTATCATCCCAAAACACATGCTGAACTGGCCGCGAGTGCGGTGCAAAGCGGTTATTTATCTGGGTATGTAAATCGGCCATATTGATGGTGCCATCCGCCATTGCCACAATGGCTTTGTCATTTTTGGGCGATATGGCCATAGCCGTAATGACCGCACCGGGTGTCACACCACCAAATGCGACCTTGGTCACTAACTTACCTTTACTCAGAGACCAAAAAGCCAATTCTGACTCGCTGGCAATCACCAGCATCTTTAAATCTTCTGACAGGGCTACATCCCGAACAAACTCAGGCGTCTTCTCTTTGGGCACTGTGAACTCAACCTGTTGAGTAGCCACGTTCCAGACCTGAATTCGTTTTTGATTATCAAATGTGACGAGCTTTGTCCCATCCTTTGAGAAATGGCCTATCGCAATACCACTGTCATTCAGTCTGCCAACATTACCCTGACTTAGCTGGATTTCCTCATTGCATGCACTCAACATCACCACACACAACGCCGCCAGCAATACCTTTAACCACATAACTCTACTCGTGACACCACTAAAACCGCGATTATACGTGCATTAATTGAGAGTAAAAAGTACACCTGAAAACGCGTACCACTTTTAACAGCACAGATAGTAGACGAAACCTGTTCCTGTTACTATTACATCTCGATAACACCTCACCTGTGCTATCGACAGCAAGAACCACACCAGCCCTCACTCACGATTTAGTAAAGTACTGATCTGCCACAACTCAACAAAACCATCACTGCTGAGTGTGAGCAGTTCACCTTGTGAGTTAGCATACATATCAAGCACAGTGGCATCACGACTCTGGGCCTGGATAGCATAAGCGCCAATTTCCTGACCGTTTTGCGCGTCCCATAAAGTCCACCAGGCTTTTGACGACCCAGTAGCCAAATAACGCTGGTCTGCACTAAATGCAGCCGCGCGAAACCATCTGAAACGCTCCGGATAGCGCAAGTTAATGTCATATTCGGCATCTGAGTATACGGAGAAAATACGCTGCTCATTGAGTGCATCGGATGCAAACAGCTGGGTTTGATCTGCACTGTGCGCGATGCTGGTAATACGGCGGCCAAAATCAAAACGCCGTTTTATTTTCATAGTACGCGCGTCATATAACAATACCTGGCCATCATGCCCTGCACTCAGCACACTCTGGCCTTGTCCACTCATCGCAACATGCATCACTTTACTGTCGTGAAGCCTAGCTGTTTTTACCAACTGGTTATCCAAATCCAGTAAGTTGATGGTGCCGTCATTTAACCCGACTAGCAACAAGTTGGGGCGGCTATACAAGTGCAATGCCGAGACCTTTGCCAGTTCAGATGAAGGGTGTACCGTAACCGTTCCCAATTGCAGTCCTTGCTCAACGTCCCATAGCTCTACCGATTTTTGGTAGCCTATTGCAAGTCGCTTATTATCATCACTGAGACTGAACGCCAGTATTTTTCCCTTGGCATTTTCGAGCCTGGTTATGGGATCTGCGACTGCAAATATAAGGGTCTGAGTATTGATATGAAATACTGCAAGTTTATCACCCGGATTGTGTAACACGGCCAAGTTGCCATCCACTGAAAACTGGCCCTGAACCGCGTTTTGTTGCAGGCTAATTGTTTGAGCGTCATTATTTTGAATTGGCGCATCACATCCGACTAATCCCACCGCAGCCATAAAAATCGCACCGTCTAAAAAATGCTTTGCCAATTGAGTCACCAGTGCCACCGCCTGTTTTCATGTAATGTGGTGTAATGTACAAATATCACCCGATTGTATACCTTTTGACTTGCTTGCCGTGAACTGGTTCATTAGGCAGCGTCTCTTATTTCTCCTGGCAGCAGAGTATGCTGCCAGTCTTCTCTATCTGGCGCTATACTTAACGTGAGGGGTTCGTTGGGGAGGTTACTATGCCCAGTCCACCAAAACGCTCGGCCAAAGGTCATGTTTCAGACCATGGCGCGGCATTAAATAAAGCGCTAAGTCCTGACAAACGCAAAAAATTCGCCGAGAAAGCAAACCAAGCCTATGAGAAAAGGCATCCTGAAGGTACCAATATAAAAAAGGAGATAGCCAAAAATAAGGCAGAAAGGGAGACACGTTCCGTCGTTTATAAACTGGAGCTGGTGTTGTTTATAATCGTCATTGGCGCCATTATCGTACGTGTTGCTTTTATGGATTGAGTGGCTTATCGCGCTCGAAAGGTGAACAATGTGAGAAGTAAAGTTGCCCATTGCGATGGTGTCTATTGGTTCTATGGGCATATCGACGCGTTTGCGTCACCCTTATCATGGTTGATACTTCAATGACTTTAAAATGCGAGGACTACTGGGGTTTTAAAGTCCTCACATTTAATTTCGCCATCAAATACCGATATTAACTGACATCGTTAATACACCAAACTTGCTATACGATGAGGCTTCTGCTCTTCCGACAGTTGATACAAACGGCTGGTTACCCCATTCGTCCAGCCAAACCCTTGCTGCACCGTATACTCCCCACCTCCGGCACGCACACCCGGTTCAACCACGTTGTATTTTTCGAGTAAGCAACCTCGCTGCTCAAAATCACGCTCCAGCATAACTAACCAACGTCTGGCAACACTGGTTGCCAGCTTGCAATAACCGTAGTTCAGCATACCCTTGACGGCAAACCATTGTAACGGCGCCCAGCCATTTGGACTATCCCACTGTTGTGCGGTGTCAGTCAACGTAGTCACTAATCCACCTGCGCGCAAAAAGTCTTGCTCCAGACGTTGTACCATAGCTTCAGCCTGGTGCTGACTTGCCAGGCTAAGAAACATAGGCACGACACCGGCCAATGACATCACCTGACTGCGCGTTTGCAAAGCAATGTGGTAATCCATAAACCAACCTTGTTCTTTATCCCACAGATAGGCCTGGATCAGGCGTTTTCGCTGCTGAACAAGATTCAGGTAATGCGCACTTTGCTGACTATCTCCAAGCGCTGCATAGCATTCGCTAAGCTGCCATTCCAGCTGCTGCAATAGAGCGTTTAAATCGACAGGGATACGCTGTACCGTATTAATGCTGCACAACTGCGCAGGATCATCCAGCCAGCGACTACTGAAATCCCAGCCTGACTCACAGGCCGCACGAATATTTCGATAAAAGACTCCACGATGTTCTGGCTCCAGCATGCTGGCAGCCTCAATGTCTTCTTTATAAGACTCAGGGCGCGGTTCTGCGCTGTCATCCCAGAAACGGTTCATTACGCCACCACAGGGCATACGTACAACACGCCGGCTTTCAGTCAGCTCATCATTTAGTTTTTCGCTATCCGCCATCCAGAACGCATGTTCTTTTTGCAGAGCATCAGTCACTTTACTCAACCATGCCTGATCCTGATGATGCGTCTGCCATAACAAAGATACCATCAGTGCAGTTACCGGGGGCTGAGAACGGCTGGTGTAGTAACTGCGGTTGCCGTTTGGAACGTGGCCAATACGCGCAATCAGACTCACAAAATTATCAAGCATATTTGACACTTGTTCAGTGTGACCGGCGTCAAGCAGGCCCAGCGCGGTAAAATAACTATCCCAGTAATAAATTTCATTGAAACGCCCGCCTGGCACAGTATAGCTGGCAGGCAAGTCCAATAGTGAGGAGGCGTTACCTGTTTGTGGTGCTCGCTCAAGACGCAACCACAGCTGACTGATGTAGTCTTTGACCGACGTTGCATTCAGCGCTGCAAGCTCAGGCTGCGGTGCAAATTCAAAGTGCCGGGCGACAAAAGCGGCTAAGTCCTGTGGCGATTCTTGATCGTATAATGCGCAAGCCTGTTGCCAGCTAATTTTTGGGATCGCATCTGCAAACTGTTTGCTGTCAGAAAAAATGCCCTGCGTTTGCACCGCTTTAAACAAGTTTGATTGTTCAAACTGCATCAATAACTCCTAAAGTGCGCAAGCGCTGGCCTGTACCTGAGCGCGTCGCTTAAACAAAAATAACGTAATGGCAATGCCGCACATGGGGATCAAAGAGAGGTAAAACGCCTGTTGACCACCAATATATTCAAATACAAACCCTGTGATCAGTGAGCCTGTGGTTCCGCCCAGTGCAGAAAACACGACAATCAGGCCTGTCATAGGTGCGTGCTGTCTCTCATCCAGACTGCTCAACATTACCGAGTTAATCACCGGATAAATCGGCGCCATCATAAGTCCAATCAAAGGCATTAAATAAGCAGCCAATGGCGCATCAAACAGGCTGTTTACTTGTTTGGGTTGCAGGTTTTCAGTCATAGGGAGTGTCATTAGCACCAGTGCAGCCATGCCAATCAGGCAGGCATTCAATAAGCTGTACCAGTGAATATGCTTAAGTAGCTGACCTGCTAACAGACGACCTATTGCCAGACTGGCTGCAAAAATACTGGTTAGCTGAACTGCAATATCGACAGGCAGATTCAGCACCTGGTTATTGAACGTTGGCAACCAGGTACCTACACCTTGCTCAATCAGCACATATAAAAATGCAGACAATACAAACACCAGTACCAAAGGCTGATAAGCCAGTTTTAGCATGCCGATAAACTCGTCTTTTAGCGGCTGCTCTTTGTTGAAGTGTGGCTTGTTCATCGGGGCGCTGACAACCAGCAATGCAGTCACCAGCGTCAGTGCGCCCAGCAGATAATAGACATTGAGCCAGGCCAGAGAGTCTGCCTGCTCACCAATAAATGCCGCGAAGATCCAATATCCACTTAGCACCCCAACCATAAACAAACCTTCAATGGTGTTAAGCAAGCTTGAATGCCCCTTCGCATCCTCTGTAACCTGACCTATGAGGGCATAAACAGTGACTTTAACGACAGCAAACGCACAACCGACGCAAGCAAACAAGGCTTTTAACGCCCAGAAAGCACCCAGCATGGGTGTAAGCAGACACATGACTGCCACCAGGGATAACGAGCCCAGCAACGCTATTCGATAACCAATACGAGGGATAAACGAGGCAACAAGAAAAGACACGATGGCGATAGGAATGTCTTTAAAACCTTCGAGACTGGCAGCCTGCGCTTTCGATACAGCAAAGGAATTAATCGCCTGTAATATCACAGTGCCAACACTGTTGAGTAAGATCGCAAACAAAAAGTAGCAGGCCGCCATGGCCAGCACGACTCTGGTGTGCTTCATAAGGGTGCTCTGTAACCATTCAATAACAGTCAGTCTAGCCGCGACCACTTACTTTTGCAATCGTTTGCAATTTTAAAATTGAAAATTTGTTTGGTTTGTTCACAGAACCGAACAGAGGTTGCGAAAAATATCACTGCGATTAATTTGACCTTTGCGATGCGCCTTAGCTCGATTGGCGCACAACAAGTTCCACTTCAAGCTGTGTGGAATCAGGCTTGTCACCTTTCAATTGCGCCAGGAGTTTATCAACCAGTACCTGCCCGGCAAGGCGGGTGTTCTGCTGTATGGAAGTCAGCGACGGCGAGCTGATGTCCGCCATTGCAATATCATCAAATCCCACCATACGAACGTCGTTTGGGATACTAACATAACGCTCTTTGAGTGCTTTCATTGCCCCTAGGGCAACCATATCGCTGCATGCAAAGATGCCATCAAAGCTTAGTCCTTCTCTCAATAAAGTCTGGTTGATAACCTCATACGCAGCCTGGCTGGTGATGTCGATTTTCAATAAGGTAGCGCTTGCCTGTGGCTCTTTACTTATCTGTTCGCAAAAGCCCCGATATCGCTCAGCCAGCTCGGCATGCGCCGGATCGCCCATAAACAGCAAACGACGAGCGCCCTGCTCCAGTAAATGCCGGGTTGCCATGCAACCAGCCAGGTAGTTGTCACTTCCCACAATCGGGTAATCCCCGTCCGTCTTGGGGTCTCCCCACACCACCAGCGGCGTGCCAGCACTGGCTGCACGTTCAATACGCGCCTGCTGCTTACCCTGACCAACCACAATCACCCCATCGGCCCTACGACCATCGATAAAATAACCGTGCCAGTCATCACCTGCCATGTAAGAATTAGAGAGCAGTAGTTCATACCCCTGGCGATTAACCGCCAGATTAATATCGCTCACCACTTTCAACAAAAACGGGTCATCGATGGACTGCTCGGTTTCAGCGTCGAAGTTAATCAGTACCGCTATCACATTGGTTTTTTGCAATCGCAATCGGCTGGCAGCAGCATTCAGACTGAAATTGTGCTTTTTGGCCAGCGCTTGCAATTTTTTACGGGTTTCTTCCTTAATCAGCGGATTGTTATTCAGTGCCCGGGATGCGGTTGACGTAGATACGCCAGCTAATTTTGCCAGATCCGCGAGTTTCATTTTTTTTGACTGCATGTATAACGCACCACCAAAGAACCATTGTAACAATTTGAATATATTAGTTTTAAAGGCAATTTCAATACCCATTAACCGCATTATAGCGCAGCGTTTGCTTACCTGTCTTACCTTTTCTCTTTTTGATTTTTCACTTATCGGTTCAGTTACAGGCTTGCCGTAAAGTGCCAAAAAAGTTGCAAACCACCTATTGCAAACGTTTGCATAACGTTCTATTTTAGAATGACACCGCGTGCAACCTGAGCGCTAATAAGCTCGAATGAGTCATTATGAGCACGACAGAGCGGCGTATAACAATAGCAATGAGCACAGCCAAAGCTGTGCAGACACAGACAACACATATGACAACCAAGGGGGCAGTTCCTGTGAACCTAGGCAATAAATACTCTTTAATCGCATCCGCGGTGGCCACAGCTATGGCCGTATCGGGCGCTGCACAGGCTGAACAACAAGCCACTAAGCAAGACAAAAAAGTAGAAACCATCATTGTATCTGGTACTCCGGGCGGCGCTGGTATTCGTAAACTGGACGCCAGTTTCGCAGTAACCAACGTGGATGCGGTACAGATTGAACGTTTGGCGCTCAAGAGCACCGCAGATTTACTTAAATCTGTACCTGGTATTTGGGTAGAGAGCTCAGGCGGCGAATCCGGTGCTAACGTTTTTGTCCGGGGTTTCCCAGGCGGCGGAGATGCGCCATTCCTGACCGTTAGCCTGCAAGGTTCTCCTATTTACCCTGCTCCCACTTTATCGTTCCTGGAAAACTCTTCGATTTTCCGCCTCGATGAGACCATTGCCCGTATGGAAGGCCTTCGCGGCGGCCCTAACCCGGTGGTTTCAAACGGCCAACCAGGTTTGACTACTAACTTTCATCTAAAGCGCGGCTCAGAAGAGACCGAAGGCACAGTTAAATACACTACTTCAGATTATGGCTTACAACGCATCGACGGCGTGCTGAGCGGTGAGCTGAGCGACGACTTCTATTATATGATTGGTGGCTACGCAAAACGCTCTTCCGGGATCCGCGATGCAGGCTTCACCTCAGAAAAGGGCCACCAGTTTACCATTAATCTGACCAAAGAGTTCGATAATGGTGAGTTCAATGTCTATACCCGCCAAACCGACGACACAGGCGCCTGGTACCTGCCGACCCCGCTTAATGTAGACGGTGTCGACGCTGGCTTTACGCAACTAGGCACCTTAAATCGTCAGGCCGTGATCCATGTTGCTGGTCAGGATATGGAAATTGACTTAGGTGAAGGCCGAGGCTGGAAAGGCCATGTCTCAGGCGGTAGTCTGAAACTCGAATTATCTAACGGCTGGCAGTTAATTGACCGCTTTAGCCTGACTAACGGTGACGCAAACACCTATGGTTTAGTGCCTGATGGCGCTGCAACAACCCTGGCGAGCGTAGCTGACAATGGCATCAATGCAACAGGTTCAGTCACTGGTACAGTTTACGACGGTGATACCATGGTACAAAACTATGGCCGCTGGGTCGTGCTCAAAGAAATTGAGGCTTTTACCAATGACTTAGCCATCAGCAAAGAATTTTCGTCGGTGAACAGCGCCTTTGGTGTTTATACAGCCACCACCTCTGCAAAAGACTGGTGGAGCCTGGGCAACTCAGCCTATCACGTGCTCGCCGCAGGCGGTGAAATGCTCACCGGCATCGAGTGTAACAACAGCGAAGACGGCTGTGGTTTTAATTACGACATTAACAGTACCGGTGATGCAACCACATTAGCGTTCTATACTACGCATAGCTATCGCGCCACCGACGCCCTGACGTTAGATCTCGGCCTGCGTAGTGAAAAACACGAAGTAGACTACTCAGTAGATGAAGACCTGGATGGCACCATCAATAAGTTTGTTACCTATGATGAGCGCAAAACGTCCTGGACTCTTGGTGCCGACTTTAAACTGGATGACCAAAGCGGTGTGTTCGCACGTATGAATAAAGGTTACAAAATGCCTTACTTCGACGATTTTCGCGACAACTATGGCGCTTATCAGGGCGGTGAGCGCCTGTTCAAAGAAGTAACCCAAGCCGAAATTGGTTACAAATACATGGGTGAAAGCAGCGATGTATTCGCCACACTCTTTGCCAATGAAGTACAAGGCGATACCTTTGTGCGCAAGCCTGGCGACCCAGCCGAAATTCTGACCAACGAAGCCATGGGTATTGAGGTTGATTACAACTTTAACCATAGCTCTGGTTTTAGCGTCAATATGAATGCGACCTGGCAAAAAACTGAAATCACAGAAAGCCCGGACAATATCGGCAACGAAGCGCAACGTCAGCCTGGCTGGCAAGTACGGGTGACGCCGAGTTACGAGTTTGAACTCGGTGATATGTTTGCCACTGTATACGGCACAATTTCAGCCGTAGACGACCGTTTTGGTAATAATGAGAACACAGTAGTGCTGGATGGCTACGAAAAATTTGACCTTGGCTTTACCCTGGAGCCAACTGAGCAGGTAAAACTGATGGTATCGGTTGATAACCTTACCGATGAGCAAGGCATCACCGAAGGCGATCCGCGTAATGCCGATGCCCCCAATGGCCGCTACATTATGCCACGTAGTGTGAAGCTCAGCGTCAGCTATAGCTTCTAACTACACTCCCTGAAAACCAGAAAGCCCGGGCACTTTGCTTGGGCTTTTTTGCTTTTGTCACTAAACTCATTAATACAACAATATGATGATAACTCTTTGCGCCGTTTCACTAACAAATGGGGGAAATATCATGAATATTGAAGACGTCCGTAACGGAGAATGGGTGGAGTATCACAAGCACCCGGTCGAAGTACTAAGTGTAGACAGGCAACACAACATAGTCACAATTTACGATGCGCGCTCGCAATGCAAAGTCAAAGTGCATATTGATGAGCTAAAAGACGACCCGCAGTGTCACTGCGACTCATATTTGTATTTTTAATTCAGAGTATCCAGAACAAGGCCTGCCATTCACAGTCTTTGGCAGAGCCTGTTTTCTGATATAAATGTGGGTGTATATCTAACCGCAGCCACCGTCTGCACCACCACCCTCACCTCCAGCAATAAAGCCACCATCACTGTATGTACTGCGTGCATAAGCAAGTAACGATTCAAAATTAAATCTCGGCCAATCATGAAAACAATGCTTGCCTACGTCCGCTCGCATTTCAGCATAACTCAGCCCGGTCTGCAGTCCGTCAAAATCAGCCTGAGAACAAAACATTGCATAGGCATAGGCCTGATTATGGTCATGACTAAAAACCTGACTAAACACTTCAGTGACCTGCTCAACAGAGTAATATTCTTGTCTGGTGTAGGATTCAACCAATCGCACAGGCAGCTGGCGTGCAATAGACTTAACCGAATTTTTCTTTTGCCAGAGTGAAAACATCTATGTACTCCTTTTAGTGTTCCTATGATGGTCAGAGTATCAGAGAAATATCGTGATACCGCGCTCCCGTTACCTGATCCCTGACTCTTAAAACTCAGCATATCGTCAATCATCAGAAGTTAAAAGTGCATCAAAGAAACGATACGCATCGCCTGGCCTGGATTTTTTACAAAGTATGATTACACTTAATAGTCAATGCGTTAGAAAGGATAATCAAAATGAGCGTCAAACGGACCAACAAAGAAATAGCAAAAGATACAGCATGCCTCGCAGGCGAAGCCCTGTTAACTCCCGGTGTTAGCCTGCTGGCCCAGGGCAAAGGCAAACTGGGTCTGGCGCATGTAGGCGTGGGGCTTGCGGCTAAATTAGCACTGGGCCCGGCCGGAATGCTGTTTGTTGCAGCAAACTCCTATTGCTTAAGTAAAACCGGGCAAAGCTTGTTCACCCAATTTACCACCAAAAAAGGCGCAGGCGACCAAAGTCTGCGAGAAGACGTGTCACAGGCACTGGATAAAGGCCAACCCATTGAACAAGTAATTGAAAGTGTTATTGAAGATGTAGAAGATATCTATCACGAGAAAAAGTCTTCTTAAGTACGAGCCTTTTAGTCGTCAGGAAAGAGCAATCAATCATTGGTTTACCCATTACCTCATCGCAGGTGAATTCTTTTGTTCAGAAATTTGTAATTGCCACAATGCAGCATAATCGCCATTTCTTGCCAGTAGCTGCTCATGTGTCCCGGCTTCACTGATCTCTCCCTCTTTAATGTGGTAAATCGTATCAACATACCGAATACTCGATAAACGGTGAGCGATAATAATCACAGTACAAGTATGTGATATTAAATCAACAGCCTGCCTGATTGCAGCTTCGGTTTTATTATCAACCGCCGACGTGGCCTCGTCTAAAACCAGTATTGCGGCATTTTTTAACACCGCTCGCGCAATGGAAAGCCGCTGGCGTTGACCACCCGACAACTTGTGTCCTCTTTCGCCTATCTGAGCGTTGAACCCGTCCGGGTGAGCATCAATAAATTCATAAGCTTGCGCAATCTTACAAGCCGCTACGACTTCATCAAAAGTTGCGGAGGGTCGACCATAAACCAGGTTGTCATAGATGGTGCCGTTAAATAAAAATGGCTCCTGGCTTACCAATGCGATTGACTGCCTTAAACTTTTTAAACTTACCTGCTCTATATTATTACCATCGATATAAATTTGACCTTGCTGAGCCTGGTAAAAGCCCAATAAAAGCTTGATCAATGTGCTTTTACCCGATCCTGTTGGCCCAACAAAGGCGACTTTCTTGTTGGCCTTAACCTCAAAAGAAACCCCTTTAATCACCTTATGCTGCGAATAACCAAAATGTATATCGCTAAATGCTATGCTGCCAACCCCGGCTGTAAGCTGTTGCTGGCCGTCACGTGAAATCACTTCAGGCGCTATATTCAATACTGCATCCAGACGAGCCGCCGCAGCATGGGCATCTCTGTAAAGAGACTTTCCATATTCCAGCCCGGTCGCAGAGTTTAGTATGCTGGGGGCAATGCCAATCTGAACCATAAACTCAGTAGTACCGATGCCGCCACGCAAAACGTTCATACAACCGTAGACGACCGGCCCCATAATCCCCATAACAAAGATCAACTCATTCATACTGGAGTAATAGGAGTTTTCCCTATCAAGCCTGACAGTGTGTTCGCTGGCCGCATCTTTAGCACTGCAAAACCGCTCATACTCAATGTGTTCAGCTGTAAAGCTTTTAACCGTAGACAGGCCATTCAGATTATTCGATAGCACTTTTCTGTGGCTGTCTGTCAGATCGTCCGTTTTGTTTGCCTGCTCACGAATACTCGTCTGATGACGTTTATTGAGCCTGGTAATAAATGGCACCGGAAGCAAACAAAGCGCGAAGGCCACCGGAGAGATAGCAAGTATGATCACAGAACTAAACAACATAGTTGTGGCTTTGTCTGTAAATTC
The DNA here is from genome assembly GCF_001482385.1 of Pseudoalteromonas rubra. Classification (NCBI taxonomy): domain Bacteria; kingdom Pseudomonadati; phylum Pseudomonadota; class Gammaproteobacteria; order Alteromonadales; family Pseudoalteromonadaceae; genus Pseudoalteromonas; species Pseudoalteromonas rubra. The sequence goes on along the minus strand of NZ_CP013612.1, from coordinate 471,416 downwards.
AGCCGGTGTGTAATTAAGAAATCGCTTTATAATATCCACATCATGGCTAACTAAATGCTGCAGTTTGTCAGGGCTTTGACTGTCTAAATACGGCATAGGTAAGGACTGTATGTGTGCAAAGACCTGCTCACTCATCTTTTTATCTATTTCATTGGAATACTTGCTCCAACGTTCATTTTTATGATGTGCAGTGATCGACTCAGCGCCTTTAGACAGCCCAAACGCACCGGTAAAGAATGCCAGTTGAGCCCCTTGCGATAACCCCAATTTTGTTAATACTGCAATCGGAGATAGCACACTTGAGATCATCAAGCCTGTCATAATAGGCGATAGGATCTTAAAAAATGAGTTGATGGCACTGGCTCTTATTGCCGTGTTCCTCAATACCCGACATTGCTCATCTTCAATCCGTTGAACTAGGCTGTACAAGTGGTTTTCATTAAGCCTTTGTTTGATTCCAGCCAGCCCTTTGTGACGCGGAGTACTATGACTCTCTGCGCAACCGGTTTGTTTTTGACTGTACTGAAATGCTTGCTTTAGTAGTTTCCGTATTGTTTTCGTTTGCCAACAAGACGGATCAAACAACAATAAAACCCTGCCTGTCAGAGGATTGGCCGTCACTTTCACCATTCCGACCTGCTTATTCATATAGCTACTCAGATGCTTAGCAAGCAGTGGCTGGTTCAATAGACCCTCAATATGCCAACGCTCGCGCCCAGGCAAGGTTGACCTGGGATAAACGTGATGGTCAGTTAATAGTGAAGTGGTCATATCCATCCAAATTGGGTTAAGTTATATATATGTCTCGACAACTGCGAATTCGTCGCTACAAATACTGATTAAGAAAATTGAGATAGTGATTAGATGCTGCAATAAGGTTTGCTCTGCGATTAAACCCGTGCCCTTCATCATCAAACAACAAGTACTCCACTGGCACACCATTGCGCTTCACAGCTTGCACAATTTCATCACTCTCAATCTGTAATACTCTTTGATCATTTTTTCCCTGTACTACCAACAGAGGACGACAGATTTGCGAAGCATGAAACAAAGGTGACACCTGCTTAAGGCGCTGATGCTCCAGGGCAGGATCTCCCATAACATCATAAATTCGCTTGCGAACTCCCCCCATCCAGGGAGGTATACTATTTAAGGTACGCAACCAATTTGTCACACCAAAGATATTAATCGCCAGTGCAAATATATCCGGCTTAAATGTTAATGCTGCCAGAGCCAGAAAACCGCCATAACTGCAGCCCATAATGCCAATGCGCTGACCATCCACCCAGTCCAGACTACTAAGATAGTGTTTGGCATAAAGGCAATCTTCTAAATCAACATCACCGTGTTGCCTGTCTGCCATATGGAAAAAGGTTTTCCCGTAGCCCGTTGACCCCCTATGATTCACAGCCAACACCGCATAACCATTACTCACCAAATGTTGAATCACAGGATCGAATTTTTGCTGTGACTGATCCCCGGGTCCTCCGTGTATCCAGAGCATGGCCGCAGCAGGGTTATCAGCACTTGCCTCACTGGGACGATATAACAACGCTGGAATAGATAGCCCATCAAAACTGCGATAATGAACGACTTCAGCCCGCACAAGGCGTTGCTGAGGCAACTTAGGGTTTTGCGCCTGAATTAGCCGATCATTGCTCCCATCAATGTAGTGAATGTGCAAACTGGCAGGACAAACACAGCTCTCGGTGTAATAACCAACCCGGCTTTCATCGGGCGAAAAACACAACCCTGTTGCCGCGTCTTCCTCGCGGGATAAGAGATAGGGCTTCTGTGTATTGGTATCTGTAACCTGGAGGCAGGCTTTAGCATTCCGGTTCACTTCACAGATTTGATAACGTCCCGAAGGCGAAAAATAAAATGCAGTCACATCCCAGCCAAGCCGTATCAATTCGGCGGTTTTTCCCGTCACCAAATCTAACACCCACACATTCTTATGTTCACAATCTAGATCGCTTGTATAAAACACACTTTGGCTATCCGGGGCAAAGCTCATTATCATGTGCCGCGCCTGCATATCGCTTTTACCTACCCAATAACGGGGCTGGTATTCACAACGCTTACCTTTTGATGTGTCTAAGCGATAAAACACTAACTGATTTGCTCTACTGCTCAATTCTTGTTCACACGCCAGCCACACCCCATCGCGGCTGATGTCACAGACGTTAACCTGATCACAATTGGTAAAGACACGCTGGTTTGTATAATCAGCTGCACAATAGCAGTAGACATCATAAACACTGGCGTCTCGCTGGTTATGTATCAGCCAAAATTGCTCACCGCTGTCACTCCACTGTAAAAAGCTGGCTTTGAGACCGTCACCGGGCGTTAGATCCCGACGCTGCCCGTCTGGTTCATGGACCCAAATATGATCAAGTTCATCTCCACACTGATCCTGGCGGTACAAAAATCGGCTGTCCCTGGGAAAATAACTAATGGCAAACGTCGGTTGAGTGGCGAAGTGGGTTAGTTGCTCAATTCTGTTGACCTCAGTGGCGACCCGATACACATTCGCACAGCCAGATTGATCTGAACTCAGCAAAAAGTAACGACCATCATATGAGCAAGATAAGCCAGTTAAAGTGGTGTTTTCATGAAAATGAGATGCATCGGAGATATCAACACTCAGCGGGATCATAAGCCGGCCTCCGGGAGAGCCTGGTTACTCAGATGATGGCGTGCCAACTGAATAATGGTCTCTATGCGTCCAATCTCCTTATTGCATAAGTGCGCCTGCTGACACTTAATTTTAGCCCACTCCTTTGGCTCAATTCCGGCAAGGTATAATTGCGCATAGTCTTCCAGGTGCATATTTAAAATCGCATGATTGAAATCATCCCGATGGATCCAGACGCTGGTCAAAGCTGCTCTGAAACAGTCATATTCTTTGCGACTTAGATGTGCCTGTTCAGCAATGCTGTTCGTCCCATGCAACAGATGACTATTAAACTGTATTGTTGTCCCATTCACATAATCGTACACTTGCCGCTCAAGTGTGTGTTCATCATAACAAACCGATGAATTGCCAATCTGCCTGATATCCCGCAACAGACCGGGAGCACTGCGATAATAATGCGTGTTAGTCTGTGCCAGTTGCTCATAGAGTGTAAAGTGGCTCGGGTTTTCACTATCAACCACAAACAAACCCAAATCACTTGCTGATAAACTCGGCATAGGATCTTTGTGCAGTGCAGTCCAGAGCGTGATCATTCTCGATTGATACCCATTACCTGCGAAGTAATGAATACCACCATCCTGATGTGTATTGTCCAGCCCTATCGTATCTTTGACTCTCAGTTTCCAAAGAGAAAAGTACAATGGGACATAGTGCTGATAAATATGCTGAAAATGTGTTTGATAAAAGCCCTTTGTCAAGTCATACAGTTGGACAAATGCCCCTCCGGTAAAGTCCTGAGACGCTTCAGTATGCGTAAAATCAAATGCACTATCCAATGCCCCCACCATATGTTCAAACTCTGACGAGCCGCCCTGCTGACTGACATTGATTAAATTATTAAGCATCATTCCATCGAGTCCAGTTGTACTTTTGCTGCCTGTTCGCAGGTCTCCAGACCTGACAAGTCGGGGTCAAGAAATAGTTCTCTTCCTTGTCCATCATTCAGCAAACGAGACAAGAAAAAGCCGACGCCAACCGTTCCAGTTGCATAATCTGTGGTGAGTCCGGCCAGTTTATCACCCGGGAACGCAACCCCTTCTCCTACTGCACACTGATACAAACTCACTCTGTAAGCAATTGAGTTCGCCTCCCTGAGATATTGCGCATCTTTGGTTACCCGATATAAATCCAGAAAGAATGTACCTATGCCGCTCATGCCAACAAAAGCACCTGGATAGATACAAAATTTGCCTTGGGTTGCCTGTGCAATCTCTTGTGCAAGCGCGAGGTATTTTGCCTCCCGAGTTACACTGTAAAAACGTAACAACACACAACCCACACCAACCGAGCCGAACTGCAAGTATGGATAAGTGGTTTTTTCATTGTAGTTTTTGCGCCAGACCAGCTCGTTATTAATTCGCTCACCTCTGTCAATTTCAAACTGCAGACAACGTGTAGCGAGGCGTAAGTCTTCCTGATTGTGCGTAACCTGGTACAAACGTAAAAAGAACAGTGCTATACCGGCATTACCATGGAGCAGACCGGAATATGGCTGACCGTCCAGGTTTTTGTAATACAAGGTGCCCTGATGCTCGTTTAGCTGATTGGTGATTATCTCTGCAGCTTCTTTTGCCCCCTGCAAAAACTCGGGCTGTTGAGTTTTGCTGTAAAATTGTAAGCACGCTAATCCCCAACCAGCCGCACCGTAAAACAAATCACAAGCATCATGACGCAGGTCGTTTTTCAGTACTAGCTTCATTAAACAGGTTGCATCTGACTGATACCCGCACTCATACATCACCCAGGCAATGCCAGACAGACCTGAGTATAGGCCCGGAGGCATGTTTGCCATATTCAGTGCCATGAGCTCATCAATGGCTTTTTGCACTAAAGGTTCGGCTACGATATTTGTGTACTTTCTGAGATAGTAAAAAATCCCAAACTGGCCATAAGATACGCTATAGGGGTGGGTGCTCAAGGCCCGATAGTCGACGGGAAAAGTGCTTTCTCCAACCGGGTTATCTATAAAATGGGCCAGGCCATCGGCCATCTTTTTCAATAATTGCGTACACTCGCCCTCATCCAGATTCAGCCTTTTTCGTTCAAATAAGCCTGTCTGAGCGGCTGACGCCGTTAATTGCCTTAACGTAGTGGCTATCACTTGTTTCACTTTGTCAACTTGCGCAGCCTGTAGCAGCATAGCAACCTCTGACATGCACTCTGGCAAACCATGGCTTTTTACCAATGTGCTTAAATATGTGTTCTTGATTGCCGGGTTTAAGGCAAAAAGAGGACACACCGGATGCAACAAATGAACACACAATGCACTCACAGCTTGCCAATCCTCATCCACGGTGGGTTTTCTGCGTTTGTTTTTATCGTATTCGGAAAAACCACGACTGGTTATCCTGGCGTAAAATTGTTCGTTAAGTTGATCATATGCCCCCTCCAGGTCAATCAACTTAACCTCTAACGTCTCGGGGTGTATCAGGATATTTTGCGGTGCAATATCACCAATGATAACGCCTGTCTGGTGAACCAGCTCAACCGCTTTGATAATATTAGCTAATAATAAGAAATAGCGCTGGCAGAGCTGGAGCGCCTGCTCGCCTTGATCATTTATCAATATGTTGTGATTTTCCCAATCTCTATAATTGAGAGTTTCAAAGGGGATATGTTCCAGCACTAAAAACTGATGCTGCCATTCTTTGAACACCTCGACGACTTTAGGCGTCACACCTGTGTGTTCAAGTCGTCGTAAAATATGGGCCTCATGGATCAAGCCGGAAATTGCGTCGTGCTCATTTAATAGGCTGCGGTTAATATAAGGACGCGCCTCTTTTATAACGACTGTCAAACCAGACTTTTTGTCCCTGGCAAGATATACCCCGCCTTTGCTGGAGTGACTCGCTAACGCATCGACGACTTCATAGCGATGATTAAGCAACTCAGATTCTGAATCATCATCAGGACAAGGAAATGGATCCGTTATACATTCGGGCAATTGGAAGTAAGGTAAACGAAGATCAGTCTCTCCTGTCAGCTCATTAATAACAACGGGTTTCGAAGCACCAGTCACATCGCATTCTTTATTGCCTGCAAACGTGCCATAGCGATAAAATACACAACGACTCTCTTTATACGCACGATCGCTTAAGATATAAGGTCCATAGTACGCTTCAGTCACGGTGAGAAGCGCCTCTATAACGGCCTCAAACTCAGCTTGACTGGCTGGATAGGCGGTTAAAAACTTACCGGATGACACCTTATTACAAGCTTGTGAATTAAAGAAATCCTGGATATGAGCATCAACCAAAAATTTAAATGCCACGCCAAACTCGGCCAGAACAGGAAGAATATTCTTGAGTGCCTCTGGGGTAAGGCTGGATATCAATGAAATATGGATCTTAAATCCGTGTCTGGGTAGTTCAACTGAATGAGGTTTAGCAACATACCAGGCCTCTCTTCGTTTGATTTCCCAGTTATCACCCAGTATTCCTTCAGCGATATTAAGGTAACTTTTATCTTTGACATCATAAGACTGCACCTTAGTAAAAAACTTAGATTGACTAAATAAAAAGTGCGGCAGGTCGCTTACAGATATCCGCTTATCTATTGCATCACCCATACTCTTCCTTAAATATAAAAATCGATAAAAATAAAAACCCTGGCTATGGAATTAAAAAACCAAGCCACACCAGACATACAACAAAGGGCGTTGTTTCCTAAATCATTGAACTAATTTAGCCTTATGTGATCAGATCTCGAAAGCAAACACAGAGGCTGAACTTTGAAAGAAAAGCGTATCACCAACTGGCGCGAATACAACAAAGCCCTTATCGCCAGAGGTAACATCCAACTTTGGTTTTCCGAGGACGCGATTGAACAGTGGAACAACACGCAACATCACGGCGGTAAAGGCCGGGCTAATCATTTCTCTGAACTGGCAATTGAGACCTGCCTGACTTTGCGGGCTGTATTTCGCTTGTCTCTTCGAGCTGCACAGGGTTTTGTTTCGTCACTAATATCAATGATGAAGCTTGATTTGGATACGCCAACTTATAGTTGTTTGTGCAAGCGTAGTGCAGAGCTGGCAGTTCGCTATAGGCCACACTCCAGTGCATCCGGAGGCATTGATATTGTGGTTGATAGCACTGGTTTGAAGGTGTACGGAAATGGTGAGTGGCATGCAAGAAAACATGGTGCAAACAAGCGCCGAACATGGCGAAAGCTACACCTGGCAGTTGATCCAGATACGCACCAAATCGTAGGCGCTGAGTTGTCCACAGTGTCTGTAGCTGATTCAGAAGTTTTGGGTGACCTACTCAGACCATTGCGCAGGAAGATCAGCTCAGTTAAAGCAGATGGTGCCTATGATACCAGAGGCTGTTATGCCGAAGTAGCAGCTAAAAAGGCCGAAGCAGTGATCCCACCAAGGAGTAACGCACAGTTGTGGGAGGATGGACATGCTCGCAACAGCGCGGTCATTTTAACAAAGCATATAGGCAGCAGTGAGTGGAAAAAATGTGTGAACTACCATCAACGTTCACTGGCGGAAACGGCAATGTACCGATACAAACAGCTAATGGGTGACAAGCTGGTCAGTCGTGGATTCAATCAGCAACACACTGAAGCGATGATCAAAGTGAAAGTACTCAATAGAATGACTAGGCTAGGTATGCCTGAATATCAGGGAAGCAGTTGAAATCTCGGTGTTACCTAAGTTATCTGGATTTGATCAACAAGGCCACAACAAAGCTTCTCCTTAAGAAGCCTTGCTGTACATAATAGAGCGAAGAAACCAATATTAAACGCAGCTTATAAAACAAAACAATGAATTAGAAACTGCGCTCAGACTTGGTTAGTCTTCATCTAATACCAGGACTTACCAAGCACTGATTTGTGAAGGGTGACAAGTACCTGCATTTGCATTTATTTTCTGAAGTTCGATTACTTTTTTCATGATTACATTCCTTATTAACTTTATTTAAACTTAGGTTTAGTGGCGCTAGTTAATAACCTAGCGTTAATTAATATAGCTTCTCATTCAACACTCGCCAGTCAAAAAACAAAAATTATTAAAGAAAACTTAAAAAAATTTTCACCAACACTCACAGATAGAGAGAAATCAATTTATTATCAATGCATTACCAGGCAATTACCACAAATAAAAAACAGTCCGCAACTTGTTAAAAAAGCAAGCTCTCACCCAAGTAAAACCAAGTGTAACAAGGTGTAATGGAAAAATTCTGGTTTTCTCCTAAAGTTGATTAGATTTAGCTTAATTATACGAACAAGCATTCATACAGAAAAATTCAGGAACAAGAAATCAAACCACACACAAAAAAATACAAAGGAGGGCTTAGAAATAAATATAGACACCAAATTAAATTACCACACTAATATTAATTGGTGAGGTTTTGCTTGCATATTTTCTAAAGCACCACCTCTCTAAGTTGTGGTTCAACCTTACTTTTATATGCGTATACAACAAATACGCAAAAATAAAGGAATAAATGCAATGAACGATTTTAATGCGTCCGACTGGATGCAAAATAGCCTACCCTTGATTGGCAATCGCAAACTTGTTGACATTTGTATTACTGGCTCACATGACTCTGGAATGAGCCTGATCCAGGATGGCACAGTTGGCTCTAATCAATGTAATACCCAGACGCAAACTTATAACGTGGGTCAACAATTGGCACTTGGTGCCAGATACTTCGACATTCGCCCTATCATTGGCAGTGGCGACTATTACACCGGGCATTATTCAAAAATATCAATTCCCCTGTATGGTGACTCAATGCAAGGCTCCAGAGGGCAATCGATTGAGAACATAGTTGACGAAATAAACGCGTTTACAGAACAACATGCTGAGCTGGTAATTTTAAACCTGTCTCACGATATGGACACCGACAGTGGTAATGAAAATTACCCTTCATTTACGCAAACTCAGTGGAGTGGGTTATTTGAGGCGTTGACACAACTCCAGGCACTTTACATCACCAGCCCGGATGAAAATTTCTGTCAGTCTACATTAAATAGCATGATTGGAGATGGCAAAGCCAAAGTCATCGTGATCGTTGAACCTGATAACGTCGACCTCGGAACTTATTTGGGGAAAGGCTTCTATCCTTATGCCAACTTCAAGGTATACAACGAATATGCCGATACCAGTGATTTTACCAAAATGGTAAACGATCAATTTGCCAAAATGGAATCTGTCAGAAGCCAGTCGGGGTACTTTTTACTGTCTTGGACGCTGACACAGGGCGCTGAAGAAGTTGTTGCCTGCCTGCTCTCCGGTGACGCAGAGTCAATCCGAAGCGCTGCTAATAAAGCCAATGCACAGCTGCCATCGCTCATAGCCCAACATACAACCCCTAAGCTCTATCCAAATATCATTTATACGGATAACATCATTGACGATATTTGCGCACAAGCTGCCATGTCAATCAATGAAAAAGCTGAGCCTTAACGTGAGGCCGGCAGGTTGCTGAATACGGGAAAGCCAAAAGGACTCGCGACCCAGCTACCTTTGGTGTTATCAACGTTTGTCAGAGTGCCCGGCTTTCAGGCACTCACATTCAGGCGTTATTGGTATTCAATAGTCCATTTCGCGTTGATATTATTCGCTTTGCCATAACGATTCAGGTGTAACTGTTGTGAGCTGGTGTCAAGCCAGACATACTGATCCCAGCGCGTGTTCTTGAGATTCCACACACCGCCCTGGTCTATCAGCGAGTACCCAGAATCCTTGGCAGAATCCCACAATTTTACGTAACCACTGAAAGAAGCACTGTAACTGAGGAACAGTTCAGCATTGTATCGACTGCGAAAATACACTTGCTGGTCTTTACCAGTCACACCCACAAATGCCAAAGGGTGTGCACCGCTGGCTTTGAGTCTTGCGTTGTTTTCTAACCCTGACTCACTCGATACAGCAAGGCCAGTTTCGGCGCTTTTCAGGATCATCGCCTGGCCGGCATCTGCTGGTAAATCTGGCGCTGTCCAACCATCTGGAGCCGTTTTCCAAAATGGCGACTTCCATTTCCAGTTGTATGGCATATCCATCAGCGGATCGTTAAGGTCTTCGTAACCTTCGACTGCCTCAACATTGTACAGACACTGGCGACGCTCTTCGTCTAACTGGGCTACGCGCTCAAGCTGACTAACCGTGCCAACATTCAGCTCGGCCATACATTGCTCCAGACTCTTGCCTTTGCCAGATTCACCAGGTGCCAACACATACGTGTGATCACGGCGGCTTTCATCGTCATACCATTGACGCATGGCCGTTTCATCGAAAGATAGCCAGGCGTTAACCAGCATTTGTGCCTGCGCTCGTGCATAGCTTTCTCTTTGCTCAACCGGAGTCGCCATGGTGCGAATAAACGCAGCCCACAGATCTTTACTGGCTTCCAGAGCCACCAGTGCAACCGGCTTCATATTGCTTGGACGATAACCCTCCCAGCTACCATCTGTGCGCGTACCCGGATGCCAGATCACATCACCACTTTCATAGCTAATTGCATCGCCAGTCGCATGGGTGTGCTGTTCCGCGCCTTCAGAGCATAAATATGCCTTAACCTGCCAGACTGTTTCATAGTTATCCTCAGGCAGGCGTACGGTGTGCTCCGGACTGAATGAATCCTGGAACAGATGTACGGCACGGCCAAACAGGAAATAGTTATGGTCTACGGTAACAGCACTGGCGTAGCCGCCACCATCCCACACCTTGATCTCCTTACTTTGTGCCATTGCAGCATTAACAAAATGCTCAATGAAACGTGCCTGTCCACGCTTAGCCGCGTCGACACCACCCTCGCCCCCTACATCATCATAACGACGCATAAAGTGATCCTGCTGTAAATCGGCAGGCTCCTGGGCCACGGCATTAAAACAATTTGGGCCGGTCGGATCTATGCTGGCATTGGTGACGTTAAAACCGGCGATATCAACCCAGCGCTCACCGACAATGGCCGCGAAAATTGCATCATATTCAGAGTAGTAGGTGTTGTCATTGCGACGGTTAGCGAGAATTTTAGCAACTTCCGTTTGAGCAATATTCAGTTCCGTTGATTTAGCGAGCCCCTGACCCCAGCTCAGACGAGGATCATTCGCATCTTCTACCTTAGTGTCTTGTGACAACAGCTCAAGGGCGGAGGTTCTGGTTAGCCACTCATGACCAATGGGCATAACGCCGCTGCCGCCTAACTGGGTAAATGCGCTGACTTGAGTATTTGCTGCCATTGCAACAACACAGGCAAGATGTTTTAACTTCATAATTACTCCTTAACTAATTTTGCATCAGCATTGTCACATAATTGAAATATGAAATCTTTAATAAAAGCATAAAAAATTCATAAAAATTAAGTAATTTAGAATGCTAAATGAACAAAACCAGATCAAGCAGTATAAAAAACCGACAACCAATGACTTGTTAAGCATCAAATACTTAACAATTATGAACTGGCTAAACACCTTTGTGCCGGAGGTAACATAGCTGGGGGGTTAGCTAAAGAGGCACCAGAAAATTAAGGAAAGGGAAACACAATTCCCTTTCCACATTACTCAGTGATCAATTTCGGTTGCGTTGTGTCAGCGTAAATCTGCCGGTGTTGGGTAATCCGGATGTTCAACATTGCGATGCGACCAGACAGCGGGGATGGGTGATTCACGTCTCTCTTCAATCATAGTGACTAAAGTTGGCAAGTCATGTTCTGGTTCACCATAGTATTCCAGCCAGCCTGCAGGCACGTCCTGAGGGTCTGCCGCCTTGAGTACATGGGCCATCCATTGTTTTCTGAGTTCGGCCCATTGCGCTGATTGCATAGCACTTTCTGCAATACCATCAACCGGCCGCAGTTCAATGTAAATTGTGCGACGCGGGCCTTCACTTCTTTTTGGTTCAGAACTGTGTAGTATCATCATGTCCTGCACCAAAATATCACCCGCTTTGGCTGGTTGCTGCACAACACCCGGGATATCCCAGCCGTACTGGCTGGACAGCTCATAAATATCTAAAACCTCATGCTGAGTATCAGGCACATATCTTAGGCAGCCGTCATCCAGATCGGCGTCGTCCAGATACACACCAACATTTAAATAGGGGTAGTTACGTGGATGTGGCGCACCATGGTGCCAGGCAATATGGGGATGTGGGTGCGGATACTTGTAAACCAAATCAAGCTGCATAGGCACGCATCCCAACCCTACCATCTGCTCGCAGATGGCCATCATGGTTGGACTGGCCAGCAGCTCCAATACCAGCTCTGGGTCATCAAACAGCAGATCATTGTAGCGAAACAGTTTTGGTTCTTCCGACTCTGTTGACAAAAAATACTGATTACGCAGCGCACCGTTTGCCAGATCCGCCTTTGCCGAGTCTTCTAACCTGACAGATAAGTCTCTCAGACGCGCTAGCAAACCTTGCGACAAAGCCTGTTCAAAGCGCACAAAACCATTTTGCTCGTAAAAACTCAGCTTTTCCTTTCCTATTGATACCATAACCAAACTCTTTCTTTATTAATAACCAACAAGTTAGCTTGGCTCAATATGATAAAAATTGCAATTACGAGTTATTACGCGACAAGGCTCACACTGCTATTTTAGCGACGCTTGCAAAGCGGATTGTACATGGATATGAGTCGTATCATAAACAGGTATATCCGCGTCTGAGTCACGGACCAGTAGCGCTATTTCAGTGCACCCCAGAATCACCGCCTCGGCCCCTGACTCCTTCAATGAAGCAATGATCCGCAAATAATCTTCACGAGATTTATCCAGTACTTTACCCAGGCATAACTCCTGATAAATCACATCATGCACCTTTTGCTGATCTGACTCGTTCGGTACGCACACTTCAAGGCCAAACTTTTCCTCCAGGCGGGTTCGGTAAAAGGCTTCCTGCATTGTAAATCGTGTCCCAAGTAGCCCCACTTTTTTGACTTTGTCCCGCACCAGCACCTGACCGGTCGCATCTGCAATGTGCAGTAATGGAATATTGATGGCCTGTTGTACTTCATCTGACACTTTATGCATGGTATTGGTGCAGATCAGCGCAAACTCCGCGCCCGCCGCTTCAACAGATTGCGCTGCTCTTGCTAACAATTCAGCGGCAGCTTGCCAGTCGCCTCTGTGCTGCTGCGCCTCAACCTCTGCAAAATCAACACTAACCAAAGCGATTTTCGCAGAGTGCAGGCCTCCCAGCTGGGCTTTTACTCCTTCATTCAATAAGGAGTAATAACTAACTGTTGACTCCCAACTCATGCCACCAATCAGGCCGATTGTCTTCATTTTGTCTGTCCTGTTGTTTTCATACTTGTTGCCTCAGACTCTCACAAGTAGCGGATAAATTGCAGCTTTTTTATTACCTTAATCAGCATATTCAGACAGACGACAACAACCAACAGACGGTGTCATCATTTCGTTATTGTACCCGTTTAGATTAGTCCTCGCAGTTTTCATGCTTAATCAGCCAGAACCCGCTGCCCTTCCTTTGCGTGCTCTGGCCACAATAATTAGAAAGGATCAAACAATGAAATGTGGTACAAAAAGTCTGCTGGCATTATCTGTGATATTCGCTCTGACAGCCTGTGATGGCGATAACGGGAAAGACGGCCAGGCGGGAACCAATGGTACAGATGGTCTAAACGGCAGCGCCGGGCAAACAGGTAGCAAAGGATCGGATGGTGCTAATGGGCTGACCAGCCTGTTGAACCAGGAACGCTTATCTATGGGCAATGAACACTGCTATTTTGGCGGCGTTGCGCTGCAATCAGGTATCGATAGAGACAATAGTGGTGCGCTGAGCGAACCTGAGATCAGCCAAACCAACTATGTATGCCAACCGTCTCCTGTGACTAATCAGGGCTCGCCACTGCCCTATACAGCCATGCGCGGCGACCTGCAAAATGGTGATATTGCAGGCAGCACTTTTGAAGTACGCAACGGCGGCTATGGCTCTGACATGGTTGCTCACCCTACCAATAATACACAATTCTATGCACTCACCGATCGTGGTCCTAATGCCACCTACACAGGCGACTACGGCAAAGGTAAAAAGTTTCCGACTCCGGACTACACGCCCCGTATTGGCTTATTTGAACTACAAAATAATGGCCAGATAGTTAAACTAAAAGAGATCCTGCTAAAACGCCCTGATGGCACGCCAATCACAGGCCTGCCGAACAGCTCAGATCTCGGCGGTACTGGTGAAACCCCGTACGATGCAGACGGTGCCCCCATTTTGGTTGATAACACTCAACCTTATGATGCACAGAACAACCCGCTCAAACTCGATGACTATGGCCTGGATGGCGAAGGTCTGGTTGCCTTAAAGGACGGTAGTTTCTGGATCAGTGATGAATATGGCCCACATATCGTCCATTACGATGCCAACGGTGTTGAACTATCCCGTATCAATGCATTCGCAAACGATGACCGCGCAGTGCTGCATCTGCCTGCTGAGTTTGCAAATCGCCGTGCAAACCGGGGCATGGAAGGCCTGGCCATTACACCGGACGAAAAAACCCTGGTCGGTGTAATGCAATCGACTTTATATAACCCGTCAAAAGCCGTGAAAGACCTGGATATTGTTCGTATTGTGACGGTTAACCTGGAAACCAAAGCGGTAGGACAATATTTATATAAACAGGAAAAGAATCAGAACTCAAATTCAGGGATCGTCGCCCTGTCGGCGTCAGAGTTTCTGGTCATTGAACGCGATGGTGCATTTTATAACACGACGCCAGACGCGATGAAGCACATTTATAAAATCAACCTGAGCGATGCCACCAACCTGGAAGAGGTAGCCTCCTCACCACAGATAATGCAGGATGAACAGCTCGGGTTAGTGATGAACGGCAAGACCCTGGAAGAGGTCGTCATGGAACAGGGCTGGGACGCCTTAAACGATGCAGGGATCGTACCTGTGAGCAAATCTTTGGTGCTCGATCTGGTTGAGCAGGTTAGCTATCCGCACGACAAGCTTGAAGGTATGTGGTTAATTGATAACTCCAGACTGGGTGTACTGAATGATGACGACTTTGCCACCTGGTCCACCAATGGCATGCTTGAACAGAAATACCTGGATGCAGGTAAGACACAAGTGGATGGCAATCGCCTGTACTTATTTGAAGGCCTCTCGTTCTCAAAATAAGGCTTCAACTAGCCTTATAGCAAAGCCAGGATAAAACCTGGCTTTGCTGATTTTCCAAATGTCGTAGTCACCCAGACAGTTAGAAATCGTACGTCGGACACCCCTTTTGCACGTCGGTTAGCTCTGGCAAGCACTGAATCGCATTCTGCGTATACCACCATCCGCCGGCAACCTTAGGCGTCATTGCTCCTGGTAAAGCCTTGGTATCTGCCGTCAGGCCTTTGAGTTTTCTTTTGCTTAATTTCAGTTTCATTACAATGTTCCTTATATAGAGAAAACTCAATTATGAACACAGCAAACCTAACCATGTCAACAAATTGAAACAAATATATGTAATACGTTAATTATTACTGCGCTTTAAGCGCGTTAATCAGCGTATCGATATCTGAGCGGCTGACCCCCAGGTGAGTGACCAGTCTCATCCCCTGATAGCCAGGTGTGATCTGGATCCCCTGCTCGAGCAAGTTCTTGGCCACCAGCTGAATATCAACCTCTCTGCCAACATCCACATACACTAGGTTAGTTTGAACCGGGTAAGCAGACGCATCAAATCCGTTTACTTCATCAAGTCGCTGTGCAAGATAGCGCGCGTTGTCATGATCTTCACGCAAGCGCTCAACATTGTTCTCCAGCGCATACTGGCCCGCAGCCGCCAGAATCCCTGCCTGACGCATGCCACCACCGAGCATTTTTCTCAGCCGTCTTGCCTTGCTAATCAGTGCCTTGCTGCCCAAAAGCAAAGAACCAATGGGGGCGCCCAAACCTTTAGATAAGCAAATTGTCATAGAATCAAAATGCGCTGCAATAGCCCGAATGTCGACTTCCAGTGCCACTGCCGCGTTATAGACCCGGGCACCATCAAGGTGCAGCTGCAAACTGTGCTGATCGCAAAATGCGCGTGCCTGAGCTAAATAGTCCAAACTTAACACTTTGCCACCAATGGTGTTTTCAAGGCTCAACATCCGGGTGCGGGCAAAGTGAAAGTCATCGGGCTTGATATAAGTGGCCAGCTTTTGCAAATCCAGACTGCCGTCGGGCTCATTCTCTACCGGCTGCGGCTGAACCGAGCCCAGTACTGCCGCGCCACCAGCTTCATACCGATAGTTATGCGCATTTTGCCCACATAAGTACTCATCTCCACGCTCGCAATGCGCCAGTATTGCCAGTAAATTAGCTTGTGTGCCTGAGCTGACAAACACCGCCGCCTCAAACCCATGGCGCTGCGCCGCAAACTGCTCCAAATGGTTCACTGTCGGGTCATCTCCGTAGACATCATCGCCTACTTCTGCCTCAACCATAGCCTGAAGCATGGATTTACACGGTTTGGTAACGGTATCGGATCTGAAATCTATCATTGTTGTTCTTCCTGTTTACGGCGATATTCAACCGCCAGTAAAAAACATTTTTTGCTTTTACACAAGCAAGATACGGCGACTTGTGTTACTCATCCGCATAACGCTTTTCAACCCGCCAGGGCGGGTTAAGGCGATTTTCACCGGCCCAGTATAACTTGATTTTGTTACCGGACGGATCGGCCACTATGGCCTCTCGCCATAGGTAAGGCTCGTCAGTTGGCGCTTGTAATAAACGGATACCGCGCGACTCAATCATCGCAATCCAATCCTCCAGCGCTTCATGCTCAAAATAAATCGTAGTGTTGTGAAGAATATCCTCCTCACACAGAGACAGTGAGAAAGTCGCCTCTCCTTCGGGGCAAACAAAACGTGCATAGTGAGGCGTATCGACTATTTGGGTAAAACCCAGTTTGAGGTAAAACTCGACAGCCTGTTCCATATTATGGACGCTCATCGTTACCTGATTTAAATTCATGTTCTCTCCTTTTTGGTCGTCACAACGCGATATCGCGCTGAAAGAAAGCCAAGGATAAAACCTCAATATTACTTTAGGTCAACACCTTAATATAAACTTTTGAATGAGGGCATTACCTGACCAGCATCATGCTGAGATAGGAGCTTCTTTTCTCCCCGGCCAAGGAGCCAGTATTGAGCACAGAATGGCGAAGGTAGAGAGGTATCTGTATTAAAGATGCGGAATGAAAAGATGGCTGATAGGTTCTGTCTGTCAGCCAAATGAAGGATCTCTATTACCATACGCCCCCAAACCTTAGCTTCAGGGGCGTCTGATTGGCCTAAGCCTTGGCTTGTAATTCATTCAGATGATGTTGTGCCGCTAAACCTCTGTCTTCGAGGATCACATGCAGACACGGCAAGATAAACAGCACCAGAAAAGACGACGCGGCAATACCAAACAGCAAACTCACCACCAGAGGCTGTAAGACTTGTGCCTGTAAGCTGCTTTCAAGCAGCAGTGGCAACATGCCCGCAACGGTCGTCGCAGTAGTAATAAACACTGCCCGAAAACGCTCCCGCGCTGCCTGCACCGCAGCCTGATGCGCATCCAGTCCCTGTTTTTGGTGCTCCTTGATATAAGTCACCAGCAAGATGGAATCATTTACTACAATCCCGGCCAGCGAGACAAACCCCATCATACTTGGAATGGTAAAGTCATATCCCAGTAATACATGTCCCCAGAGTGCCCCGATCAGCGCCAGTGGGATCGCCAGCATGACCATCACAGGCTCCATATAACTTCTGAACTGAAAACTCAGAATAATAAAAACCCCCACCAGTCCCATCAGAAACTTCTTACCAATTGACGACCCTGTGCTACCACCCTCTTTCACTTCACCTTCGTAACTCACAGATAACGAAGGGTATTCAATCAGCAAAGGGGCAACCACAGCTTTGTCGACTGCCGCAATGATCTCTCCGGTATTAGCAATCGCAGCATCCACATCGCCAGTAATGGTGACTGAACGCTGACCATCTACCCGATTAATACGGGCATAGCCTCGCGCCGGAATAAGCTCCGCAACGGCTGATAATGGCAGTTGTCTGCCGTCAGCAAGGGTGATGGGGTAATTTTGTAGCTGCCACCAGGACGATTTATCTTCTTTTCTGAGTCGTACGTCCAGCTCTATGGTTTCATCACCGCGCTGAAACTCATCCGCTTTTTGACCAAAAAAAGCGGTTCTTAACTGATTGGCTATGGTCGCGCCATCTACGCCCAGCGACATAGCCCCGGGTAGCAGACGCACCAGCCATTCCTCTTTACCCGGACGCAGGTCATCCATCAGGTTCTGGACGCCATCATATTCGGCCAGTGCCTGTTGAATAGCGAACGACGCACTCGATAACATAGCAAGATCATCACCATATAATCGGATTTCTATCGCGCGCCCGGCTGGACCCAAAGCTGGTTGCTTAAATGCCAGTGCCAACGCGCCGGGGATCTCACCAACCGCATCTCGCCAGCGGTCCTGTAACTTAAGCAGGCTGGTATTTCGAGTTTCGGCCGTAAGTAAATCAGCACGTACAGTAGCAACATGTGTTCCCTCTTCACCGGCATCCTGGTTGCTGTTGTATTCAACAATGACGTTTTGTACCAATGCCTGCTGTTGTGGTTGCGCAGGTGTAAACTCCTGGTTTAACTCGTTCAGTTCATTAACTGCATGGGTAACCAGCTGCTCTGTTTCATATAATGGAGTGCCCTGCGGCATCAACAGTCGCATTTCAAGAATATCTCCCTCCAACTCAGGAAATGCTTTAAACTTCAGAAAACCACCGGCCATCAATGAGATGCTCAGGAAAAACATAGCCAGCACCGCACCGACTGCGGCATAGCGATAAGTTACGGCACGCTCAACCCACTCGACCAGCACCTCAGTACGAAAGCGTTCAAATCCTTGGTTAAAGCGCATTTTGAAACCAGAGGCCGTTTCGTCCTGCTTGTTGTGCAAAGAATGTAATAGATGATTAGGCAGAATTAGGAAAGCCTCAACCAGGCTCACAACCAATACAGCAAGCAACATCTGTGGGAACACTTTCATGATCTGACCAATATCGCCCGCTATAAATGCCAACCCGGCGAACACCGAAGCCGTGGTTAAAAAGGAAGACAATACACCAGGCGCGACCTGTTTAACGCCTTTGATGACACCCTCATCAATGTCTTCCCCTCGCTCTACATGGCTGGCAATGCTCTCAGCAATCACAATCGCATCGTCCATTAGTATTCCGATTGCCATCAACATACCAACCATAGAGATCATATTGATGCTGACCCCGAGCACAGTCATCAAAAAAAATGCACCGAGAAAAGAGATAGGCAGCCCCATCGACACCCAGAATGAATAACGCCAGGTAAAGAACAACCACATTACGGCGAACACCAGCAAAAAGCCCTGCCATGAATTAGTACTAAGCATAGTTAAACGATCGGAGACAATTTTGGCCTGATCTGAGGTCAGTGCCATTTCGATCCCAGCCGGAATTTGCTGTCGTTCTCGCTCAACAAATTGATAAACCTGCTCCACCAAATCAAGTGCATCCTGCGCTTTGGTTTTCTTGATTTTAAGTAACGCGGCGGGTTTGCCATTGAACTCAACTTTCGCTTCGTCCAGTTCAAAGCGCTCTATGACTTGCCCCAAATCTTTAAGCTTTAACTGCCCACCTGACTGAGTACTGGCGATCACCAACTCGCCGAGCTCTTTGGCTGTCACCCCTTGCTGATCAAAGCGAATTTGCAACGTTTTGCCTTTGGTCTCTAAATTACCAGCGGGCAGTTTGATGTTTTGTCGCTCTATATGACTAACCACATCGTTTATAGACAGCCCGTACTGGCGTAGCAGCGACAAAGACAATTCAACTCTCAGCTGACGATCTGAAAATCCATGGATCTCAACCAAAGAAATATCGGGCAATCGCTGTAGCTTGCGCTTTACCTGCTCAGCGTAGTCTTTTAGCTCTGCTGTCGGCAGGTCCGCACTGATGGCTAAGGTAATGAGTGACTCAGTCCGGCCAAGCTCTTTGATAACCGGACTCTCGGCCTTGTCCGGAAAGGTATCTATGGCATCGACCTCAGTTTTTACATCCGACATCAGACGGGTGATATCACCGCCTTCTTGTATCTCGACAACCATTTTGGCCATGCTTTCACGTGCTTCACAGCTGATCTGCTCGATGTCGCTCAGTCCATCCATGGCCTCTTCCAGGGGCACACATAACGCGAGCTCGGACTCTTCCGGGTTAGCACCCGGGTACGGCACGCTGACCTGAATCTGACTGGGCGCTATTTCGGGAAAGGTTTCTCGCTTTAGCTGCGGGAGCGCACTCAGCCCAAGCACAATGATGGCCAGCATCAGCAGATTGGCCGCGGTCGGGTGACGGGCAAAATAAGCAATCATAATGCCTGCTCCTGGGCTGCCTGAGCCTGGGTACGCAGCGCACGGCCAGGCACTGCCGGGATCACATCACTCAGCACCACCACATCACCTTCAATGACACCGCTTCTGATCACGGTACGGCCATTGGATTCAAATGCCACTTCGACGTTGCGGATCACTAACTTTCCGCCTTCAAGCAAATAGAGCCTGTCACCATGTAATGCCTCGGATGGCACCGATAACAGAGGCCGTGGAGCACCTTTTACTTTTACCTGTACGTACATATCACTGATCAAAGGTGGGCGCTTTCCGGGTTCGAACGCTTTGTAATCGAATGCCACATCAACTATCAAGGTGACAGTGTTGCCCTCTGGGTCGATACTTTCACCGACACTGGTCAACTTGCCCTGCCAGCTAAACTGCTTGTTACCTATATATAAGCTGGCCTCTGCGTTCAGGTCCCAAGTTTGTACATCCGGGAATTCTCCCTGGATCAGCTTAGGCGCAATATACTGTCCAAAATAACGCATGTCGCTCAACGCAACCTGTACAGGGATCTCCATTAAGTCAGTCCGATGTGCTGTTACCAGACTCTCACGCTCTGCAACAACCTGTTGCATCTCTACGCTCACAGCTGCTATTTGGGCATCAAACGGCAAAGTGATGGTAGTTTTTGCCAGTTTACGCTCTGCCTCACTTAATCTGGCCTGTGCCAGTTTCACTTTGGCCTCAGCTACCGCCATGTTGTCAGGGTGCTGATCCACAGCATTGCGAACATCAAGCACTTTTTGTTCCTGAGCCCAGACATTCGCCTGCTCGGCGTCCACTGTAGAAGCAGACACTGAACCAGATTTAAGCAAACCTTGTTTACGCCTAAGCTCTTTTTGCAACACGCTCAGGCGCTGCTCTTCCAAACGTAAAGATAAAGACAGTTTTTCGTCGTTAAGCTGAGTACGGGACAATTCCGCTTTTGCAGAATTAAGATCTGAACGAGCTTGTGCCAACTTAAGTTCATAGTCAATGGGGTCGATTTTGAGTAACACAGTGCCAGCAATGAGGGCTTTACCCTTTTCAAGATTAGGGTGGCGATAAATAACCCGGCCAGTCACTTCTGACAGCGCCTGCCAGCGCTCCTTAGGCCGTGCGCGCCCAAAACCCGTCACATAGGGTTCGATAAGGGTTTTCCTAACCTCTACCGTTTCGACCATTAAAGCAGTCGCACCTTTGTTGTGCTTTTGCGGTGGCTTTTTCCCCGAAGCCAGGGCAATTAAAATCGCAATACCTAACAAAGGTAATACAAGCAACCAGCGTTTTTGTAGCCAATTAATTTTCATTTTTATCTCGCTCTTTGAAACAGCCATACTTGAACATATTGGCGTTATGGGTTGCCATCTTTGACAGCTGCTCATCGTTAAACTCTATGCCCATCTGAGTCGCCATACTCTCTCGCATGTACCAGGGAAATATCATCAAACCCATCAGGTTCAACATCAACAACCGATCATCCAGCTCTTCTTTGATCAGCCCTTGCTGCTTAAGCTGGCTCAACATATTGAAGAAAAATGGCTTTCGGGTATTCTCGATTCTCTCTATTAAATAATCTCGGCAGATCCCTTGTTCAAGTACAATTTCTTTAAACATCAGAATTGGAAACGCTGGCGACTGTTTTATAACGCCATAGAAAATATGAAAGATATCTTCCAGATCAAACGCCTCATCATTACCTAGTGCTTTTTCAATACCAGACATCACCTCGCCGGTGACCTCCATAAACATCGCTTTATACAGGCCTTCTTTATTTTCGAAGTAATAGCGGATCAGCGCCGCATCCACACCTGCCTCTTGTGCCAGCATACGCGTGGTTACCTGCGAATAAGGTGCAGTGGTAAAACAGCGCCTGGCAGCCAGCACCAGACGTGCTCTGCCATCTTCATCGTTTTTATCGGGACGACCTCGGGTTTTCATATTGCTCCTGTCTGCGCCTGCTCATATCCTGAAAACGAACATGAAGGAGGCGATTAATTCAACACCTGATGAATAAACCAATTCTAGGGCACTGATAATTTTTGACCACAGAAACAATTCTCCAAATCACGCTACTTTGATGAATAGCAAACAAACTGAGATACGCGTTTTTTACTTCGGCCTCAAATGCCAAGTTCAGACCCCAGACTCACTCTCTGACAATGTCGTTCAACTGAACAGAAATCCGCCAGGAAAAAATAAACAACTTGATAACCTGGATTACGCACTTCGCTACCCTACCCAAATGGGTAGTAATTTTACCGTTAATTAAGTTAAAAATAATGAACACATTAATATTTAACTGCGCTATTATTTAACATGATAACAACAGATGCAGGTACTTACCTGAATGAAGGTAAGGCCAAAGGAAAGTGCAGCTTGTACAGATAACTTATTGAATAATAACACTTGAAGGAGACAAGACATGTTTGAACAATTTAAGTCGTGGGCTACGTCTGCTCATAAATCCGGCACGGATATGTTTACTTCAAACTTAGTCCCATTGAGCGATGTAACAATTAAAACCGTTTTTAATCAGGGTGTTCATGATATTGCTAAGTACTCTCGCAATGGTCGCTCAGTATATATCAAGCATGTTTATCTCAATCGCCTTAACGAAACGGTAAAGCCAAACATCAGCGCCAGCGATATCGACTTCTTCCGCTCATTGGACCAAATATTTCAATATTGCTATGTACTGGTTTATGTCAAATGCAGTCGTTCCAGTAAATACGATAGTGCCTTTTTTCTGGATGATTACGAAGCCATTAAAGGGATCAGCAAAAGTGAAGCCATGCAGCGCCAGACCGACCTGACCTCCATCGCCCGCATAATTAGAAGTGAGTTGCTCTGACGCCTTGCCGAATGGCGTCAGGGTTACAGCCTGAGTGCAAGTCAGACCATCAACAAGCTTACGAGCACAATGCTGTGAATAATAACCAGACAATACACAGACAGCTCTCCCAGCACGTTTCATTAGGCAAAACTGCGCAAGGCTTTGCCAAATAAACAGATTACTCAAGCTCACTAGATAACATAGCCAGTTAACAAATCACTAAACGAGCCAAAAAACAATGAAATTAAACATGAGCCCTACGCGGTACAGTGTTGCGATGAAAATTTTCATCAAATGATGGAAACATGATCGCAAACATTGCAGGTGCGTTACAATTATGTAAAATATATTCATTGAACCTCTTACAGGAAAAAACATGAAAAACAGTCCAGGGAAGAGAAAACGTCAAATAGAAAAATTCAAAGTGCAAATGCAACGCTGTATTCGCCAAATGCGCATTGAAATGGGCTTGAGCCAACGGGAATTGGCTGCCAAAATGTCCTCAAAAGTCGACCAATCTACCGTGAGTAACTGGGAGAGTGGAAAAACAGAAATGACCAGTGCCCAACTGCTGGATATATTTCTGATCTTTGGTAAAGATATGGTGACAACGTACTTGGGCTTCTTATCGAGCGAAGAAGAAGAGTCTGGCACCAAAGAAGAACAAGAAGAACAAGAAGAAAAGGAGTCTTAGGATGGATTTTGGTACTTTTATTACATATGCCCCACTTCCTTTAATTATATTTGCTTTATTGATTACGTGGAAATATGAGTGTTCGCGTTTCTTTCTTTTTCTGTTGCTCATTGTAGAGCTAATTGACGAAGTACTATACAAGACAAGTTTATCATGGACCACTCACCACTACCTGTACTGTATGGTATTGGATATCATGTTTGTTGTCCCGATTGTATACAGAAAAGCAATATCTAACTGGCTATATAATAAAACAGGTTCGGACTTTTTTAGACGGGTTTGTGAATCTCATCATTATTCTCTGCAGGAGATTGGTCTACTGCTGATATTTGGCCTTAATTTTGTTATTAATTTCATTGTTTACATAGAGATATGGCTCTACAAGCTGTATGTAATAGATAACCCCTATATTAAACTTATATTCCGAAACCCCATTCAGATCGGCTTGCATATTTTTGGTATATGTGCACTCCTAACTTACACTGTCAAAACACCTCTACGGGAGAAATATTATGAAGGACAAAATTCCAACTAAATTATTAGTAAAAATTCATGCTGGTACAGGTGGCGGTGGTGGTGGTGGTGGCCCAGGCCTCCCAGAACGCGAAGCTGTTTACATACCACCTCTTCCTAAGAAGAAATCAGGTTAAGTTTTTTTAATAAGACTGATTAATATATTCATCAAAGACTGTGAAAATGTATTGCCAAATCAGATAGTAGGAATACGAAAACGAAGGGTTTTACAATACACAAGCTAGAAACTGAGCTTTTGAAACACGTTAAAGGAGGTGTCGGTGGTGGAACAAGTAACCTCCCTCACGATCCGAAAAGCATTGGTATTATTGATATCAGTACATTACCGAAGGAAAAGAAATCCAAGTCGCTCTCTAATGGCGCTTGAGATGTCTACCCTAAAAGTACCTTGTAGGAAAATGCTTGCAGGTCAAAAGTGGGTCGTATTTTCGTAATCGCTCATTAATATATTCATAGCCGGACGCACAGTTCGGCTAAATCTAGCGCAAAAATCTTCTCCAATAGAGATTTTTCTACACGTACACAAAGCAGCCAGTACCAGGCTTGATTTCCAGTCTTTCATACTCCGCCTCCTTGACGAGTGAGGTATCTTGGGTGATGCCTGTTATCATACCAGCTATGTATACAAAATCCGTATTACTCCTTGTGTGCTGCGCTGTGCCAGTATTCTCTTATTTTCTGGTAACGGCCCGTCTGGATCAGTTTAGTCAGGCTGGTGTTAAACGCATCCCTGAGTTGTGCGTCATTAAATGCGACATAAAACCACAGCGGGTTATTTTCGAATGGCAGCAGTACTTTACCCCATTGATTATTGATGTAAACCGAGGATGACTGATTGAGTTCAGACAAATGCCAGCGCAGCAAAGTATCATCAATGAGGATCACGTCACACTTGCCGTTCAACCATTCAATCACTTGCTCCCGTTGCTTTGAAAATTCCAGATAGTCTTCTTTGCTCGCCACAATCTTGGTGAGCTCAAGGTGTTCTGACGCATTTTGCCACGCGCAGATACTGTGCCTGGCAAGCTCTTGCATTGAGGTCAGAGTGAAACTTGGATCGCGGCTGTGGATAGCATAGTTACTATAAGAGATAAAAGGCACGGAATAATACAAGCCAGGTTGAGCACGAGACATTTCAACCGCGACATCTATGTCACCGCGTTCGAGTAAACGCTGCATTCGTTTAATAGATACAAACAAAGTTTTGTATTGCCAGCCTAAAGGCGCCGCTGCCTGTTTAAATAGCTCAACACTAATACCAGAGCCACTGCGTTCATCCACATAGGGTGGACGACTCAGGCCAAACCCCACCACCAACTCTGTAGAAAATGCAGTATGGCTAACCAGCAGCAGATATGAAATGATGGCTATACCAGTCAGAGACTTACAGCGCTCCAGCATACAACAATCGAACCTTTTCAATCACTCACCCCAAATTTGAGTCTAGCATAAATTTACACATCTCCCTTTCAACCCAAATATTATGGTTATCGGGTACAGCGATTAAAGCCCGTTCTGCCGCCAAATTAACGCCACACATAATACCGCCCACGGTCATCTCCTGCCCCGACACACCGCTATCTCATGCTTCGACACAGGAACTGCTTGCAGACAGCTCAGCAACTGATTATACCGAGATTGCCCAGGTACAAATGTTTATCAGAAGGTGGTGTGAAGTGTTATCAACTGGAACAGGCAGACAAACAAAACAGGTCGCTGAAGTCATGAGTGATTGGATAGCGTTCGCACTCAAGACCTTGTTACAAGCAATTCAAAAATAACTAGGGTTGATTATCAGGGTCTTCGCGCCAGTCGTAGTTTCGGGCGTCATACAAGCCCGCATAAGGGTCTTTTCGTACATGCCCCATGGTTAAGGTGCCTTCTTCAAGCATTTTGAGTATAGGGCTGCCTTTTTCAAGAGGGCCTTTTACACAGGGGCACCAAAGCATATTTTTGTCTTCAACATACTCAAAAGGCTGGTCGGCCCATCGCTTAGGCTTTGACCTTTTGGTGAGCAATCTAACAAGACGAGCTATCATGGTTGATAAAACCCGTTACTTCTGTCGCAGCCAGAATAAGCTGCCCTCTACACTCAGCCAGGCTTTTTTACCGCCCGCCTCAAGGTAATAATCGACTTCTTCTTCACTGCCCGGCGTATAAGTATCAAGACAAGGTTTTGCCTTTTTCTGCCCGGTCGCTATCCTCTGAAAGTGACTATTACGATCCTTAAGAGCTTTTTTGGCTTCGCGACTATGGGGTGAATCTCCCTCTGTGGCATACAGCATAAGGGCATGTGCTGCCTGAGTAAATGTTGAGTACTCGCTAAACTGGCCCAAACAGTCTCTCAGCTGCGCCCAGTCCTGCATAACAATAAAGCAATTCAGCAATAAATACCGGTTGCCCTGATTATCATTGGGATTCAGCTTAAGCAGATCCTGCAGCTCTTCAGCAGCTTTATCGGGGTTGCCATAACACAGATTTAAATGTGCCCGCTTAGCACGCAGCATCATATAAGGCCGTGTCTCATGCATTTTCCAGAAAACCCCCATATTTTCGGTTCTAAAATCGGGGGTGATCATGTTCTCTTCAAACCGTTTAACCAGACTGTCGAATTCTGCAATCGCTGCCTCATCGTCGCGGTCTAAGACTTCTTCCAGCATGTCGTTAAACACTTCGTGGGCTTGCTCAAGCATTTCTTCGTCAGTAATGCCATACTCGCCCAGCACTTCAACCATATCGTCGGCAAAGCGCATGGCGTAAGCCGTATTGGCGACATACGTGGGGATCATGCGGCGCTGTTTTAACAGCACTTTAGTAAAGTCCCCACAGTCGTCTTCAAACTCTTTTTTGGCCTGCTCATAACTGGTAAAGCCACGCAGAATTTCTTTTAGCCACTGTAACTGCTGACGCTGCTCTGCATTGATATGCTCAGTATTTATCCAGGTAAGCGCACGCAACATCCCCATGCAATACAGCGGTAAGGGTTTGCCAGCGCTCAGACTGTCTTGTGGATCCGTTTTAGATACTATGCATTGCTTAGGTAAGGTATTTTCATCTCGAACCATTCTGCGAAAGCACAAGGTATAGAAATCCATCACTGCTTCTAATTGCTTAGCATGTTCAAGTGTGTAGTGACCAAATAAGTGCTCAAGCCATTCACTTGGCAAAGGGGGCTGCAATGCAACACCCAGCCCCATTAAATATCCTTCAATGTAAAGAATATCTGGCTGGAGCTCACTATTTGCCGAAAAGGCTTTTACAGCTTTTTTAATCAACTGAATAGACATAGAAAATTGTTTTTGCATGAGTTTAGTGTGTTATACCGCCCAGCAGCGCGAAGGTAAAGGCATTAACCATTAAATAACAGCTGTTATACAAAAAAAACCGTTTGTTCGCTCATTAAGTATGCACTTATGCAGCGTTAAAGATGGCTAGCCTTGTATAACCACGACAAAGTACGACATAAAAAAAGCAATGCCACACAGGGAGCCTGGCATTGCTATAAAGGCCATCTGAATATCCAGATGGTTCACATGAGACCGGAATCAACAAACACCCGATTTGTCAAAATACCTATGGCGCAGATCGCATAAGCGGCGAGCATATACGCTCAGCTTTGTGTAACTCACAACCACAAAGATATCGCTGTCATTTAGCCAAATAATGAGTGCGTAGTAATCCGGGTTCGCAAAACCAGACCTGTAATCTGCTTATCACCATTACATTCAATTGGGTACCACGCTATTGGCAGGTACTACAGTCGCACAACATCTACAGCAAAAGCAATTACAGACGATTACAATGTAACCACATTAGAGGTACAAGCAAAAGCCTGATAGCATTAGATTTTGGTCGTATAGTGCACACTATTCATGTTGGCCAAATGGCATATATTCAAAGTGATTTGCGATACCAGAAGCACCTATTCGAAGGGAGTCAAAGAAGTGTCTTCCCCAACAGGAAAAGCGTGAAGACAGCAAAGAACAGCATAAAAAAGGCCGCTTACGCAGCCAAAAGCTCAATTTAAGATAGTTATAAATTCAGTCAGCGGACAATGCTGCCAACAGACTGTTATTAATTATCTGTACAAGTCACCGTTTCAATTAGCTCATAACAGCGATTTTTTGAACCGCTGTCTTTTTGAACCCACTTAGTGCCACCGGCATAGCGAGCAAAAGTAGACTCGTCTTCACCACACTTAGTGGTAAAACGAACTGCATCATCAAACCCATTGATATGGCAATAACCATACGCATTGTAGGCAGTCGCCCATACATCCAGCTTTACTGAGCTGTTGGCATAAACACCCACATTATGTAACACCACTTCTCTGGCCGCAGAAAAAACGCACACGCGCTAAGTGCAACAGCAATAATCAGTTTTTTCTTTTCTCAGTCCTTTTACTTATTTTTAGAGTTTCATTAACGAGTAATTTATTGCCCAATCTGATGATAAAATGCGCTGATTGACTTTTTGCTTCACAATTGTGAATAAAGAGTTACCAAGGTTGAGGGCGAATTGTATTCAATGCTTTAATGATCTTCACAAAGGATTTAAACTAAAAGCGTTTCAAGCACATAAAAACAGTAAGGATAGCCCGTGCAGCAGTTTGGCATCTATGAACAACTAATCACACAGGTAGTAGAGCAACAACTTGATCGAGAGCGCTTTTATGTTGGCGAACGTCAGCTAGAAAGTGATGAAGCAGCCATTTGGCTCTCACGTTTTATGTCAAAACTCATGCAACTTGCTATCGACCGCATACCTGCGGGCGAAAAAAACCGTTTGGAACAACAGATCCAGCTCGCTAACAAGTTTGTTTTTTGGCTTAAAGATCAGCTTAGTGACGCACATAGCATCGAAGAGAACTTAGTTAATACACAGGGGAAAATACTCACGGCCTTATTTGATAAGCGTAATCCTTTGGCAGCTGACCTGGCACAATATAGTAATACCATCTTTCCTCAAACCGGGCTTACTCAAAGCGAGTTGTTCTCTGGTGCTAATGCGGGCTTGTCTTTGGAGAGCGAGCTAAAGCGAGAAATACAGTCCTCAGATACAATATATTGGCTGGTCTCGTTTATACGTTGGACCGGGATCCGCATATTCAAAGAGGTGCTGCAAGAGTTTACCCAAAGCGGCAAAAAACTAAAGGTCATTACCACCTCATACATGGGGGCTACAGATCAACGCGCAATTGACTTTTTGGCAGGTTTACCGAACACCGAAATCAAAATCAGCTACAACACGCGCAGTGAAAGGCTTCACGCAAAGTCTTATTTATTCATGCGTAACAACGGGTTTCATACAGGCTATATTGGCTCTTCCAACCTCTCTTACTCTGCGCTATCAAGCGGATTGGAGTGGAACTTAAAGATCACCAGCCAGGAAATCCCCCATATTATCAAAAAGTCGCTCAGTACTTTTGAAACCTATTGGGAGTCAGATGAATTTGAGTTATACACCGGTCAGGAAACCTGTAAGCAGAAACTCAAAGCAGCCTTATCAAACGATAAAGATCAGTTCTCAGATGTCAGCCACTGTTATTTTGACTTAGCCCCTAAACCTCATCAACGCACCATACTTGATAAACTCAGTGCTGAACGAACACTCCACAATCGCACTAAAAACCTGGTAGTGGCTGCAACCGGTACCGGTAAAACACTTATTTCCGCTTTCGACTTTCAGCAATTTATCAAAGACAAGCCAGATGCCAAATTGCTCTTTGTTGCGCATCGTGAAGAAATATTAAAACAAGCCAGAGGCGCTTTCAGAGCTGTTTTAAAAGACAACCAATTTGGGGAACTTTGGGTTGGTAACCATAAACCAGAGCATTATCGTCAGCTCTTTGCATCAGTGCAAACACTCAACAACCAGCTTGACTCCCTAAACCTGACAGCCGATTACTTTGACTACATAGTGATAGACGAAGTACATCATATAGCAGCGCGTAGTTATCGAGATATTTTAAAGCACTTTATTCCTGAAATACTACTGGGCCTTACAGCTACACCTGAAAGGCAGGATGGCGGAAATATCCTAAACGACTTTGATGGGGTCATTGCAGCAGAATTACGATTGCCAGAAGCAATCAACCAAAGGCACTTATGTCCATTCCATTACTTTGCGGTGGATGATGACACTGACTTACGCACTATTCCATGGAAACAAGGACGCTACGATATAGCCGCGCTTACACAGCTATACACGCATAACGACCAAAGAGCGCGAAAAATTATCGCCAGTATGCAGGATATTCTCGTCAACGTGCATCACATCAAAGCGCTAGCATTCTGCGTTAGTAAAGCACATGCCAATTTCATGGCAAAGCAATTCAATTTAAATGGCATAAGCGCAAATGTGTTAACCAGCGATAACACCCAAGAAAGACACAAGATGCAAACGGCCCTGCGCACCGGCGACATTAATATTTTGTGTGTGATAGACATTTTTAACGAGGGTGTCGATATTCCAGAAATAGATACACTGTTATTCTTACGTCCAACCGAAAGCCTGACATTGTTCTTACAACAACTAGGTCGGGGCCTGCGGCTTAGCAATGATGAAAAAGAGTGCTGTACCGTACTCGATTTTGTCGGCAATGCCAGACCAGAATACGATTTCGCCACCAAATTCAGAGGCCTGATAGGCAAAACAAATACTGCCATCGGCAATGAAATTAAAGACGATTTTCCACATGTGCCGCTGGGTTGTCGCATTGAGCTGCAAAAACAAAGCAAAGAAGTTATTCTCAATAATATTCGTAAAGCGGAGAATAACTTAAACAGGTTAAGAGCCCTAGTTAACCGCTTTGCACAAGACACCAACCTGCCATTGACCCTGGCCAATTTTCTACAGGTTAATCCCAGTGTCACGCTTGAGGATGCCTATAAGGCCACACAATCTGGCATAAGCCGATGGCATATTCTGACTCAACCTCAATTGGTTGAGCGTGAACTATTACTCATTAAGGCTTATAACCGTGCAATCAATACCCAACTGCTGGTGTGTAACTCACTTACCTATCTGAGCTTTCTGCATGCTTTGTGTGACAACCAGTTCGATGTATCACAAGTCAAACAGTTTGATAGAAAAACAAAAGATGCTTTGGCTATGATGGCGTTTTACAACTTTTGGGAAACACCACAAAATCAGGCAAACTCGAAATCCGTTGCCGCGGGCCTTAAAGCATTGAACCATCCCGTTCTAACTGCTGAGCTAAAAGACGTATTATCTATTTTAATCAACCATGTCGAACACTTAGAACACCCACTGGCATCTTTGCCTAACAAAGCACTACAGCTACATAGCCGATACACTCGAGAACAGATCTTCGCGGCCATGGGAGAGCACACCTTTGCAAAACGCTCATCATCACGCGAAGGCGTCAAGGAGTTCAAGTCTCTGAATATTGAGATTTTGTTTGTCACTCTAAATAAATGCGAAAAAGTTTACTCACCCACAACTTTATACAATGATTACGCCATCAGCCCTACCCTTTTCCACTGGCAAAGCCAGAACACAGCCCGCCCCGAACGCGGTAAGGGGCTGAGTTATATCCAGCATAAAGAAACAGGAAAACGATTATTTTTGTTTGTTCGCGAACAAAACAAAGACGAAAACGGCAGAACCATGGGGTTTGTCAATTTTGGCGAGGTCAGCTACGTTCAGCATCAGGGTAGCCAACCTATGGATATCACCTGGAAATTACACCACCCCATGCCGAATGATATCTGGCATGAGGCAGGGAAATTAGCGGTGGGTTGAGTTAAAAGTTCAGAGTTTCTGGTCACTATATGGTTCCATATCAAAGAGTTTTGCTTATTTTTTGACATCTGACATGTAATTAAAGTACAAAAAGCATTCAACATATGAATTTTCTAATAAGGATATGATTATGGAATCTCAAATGCCTCTTTTTAAAGAGCTCTCAAGTACAGTTAGGGACTCTGCTACTCCCCAAGAGTCTAACCGAAGGTTTTGTAAAGAACTGGAAACGGCATTAATTGACTTGGGTTTCTCACTTAGCCCAGATGAAAACCTTAAACCCAATTCTTTTTGTACATGACAAACTTACAAAGACATGTATGGTGCTGATCGCCAAAGCTCATTTTTAATAAACTCAGCACAATACGGGCTAGTTAGAGTAGAAGCGCACAGGCAAGAAAAATCAGGCTCGGTAGACCAAAAGTTTCCTTTCTTCTTTCAGTCTATGCTCGGTACGCCAGAAAAGCATTTGGTCATCGTCTTTGACGGGGAGGGTTATAAAAAAGAAGCATACACTTGGCTTACAAACAAAGTAGAATCAGTTGAAGACAAGGTCTTTAAAGTGTTCAGAACACTAGATCTCTTTCTGAAATGGATAACAAGTGCCGAAAGAGATTAGATTATAGTAAAACAACCTACAACTCAAAGCTGCTAAGCGGTTGAATCACCTCAACCGCGCAAACGTCACGAAACTATCATCCGCGATAATGGTTTTGTAATCCGGGTTGCGAGCGACCAGCAGGTATCTGACTTCGCCCTCTTCGTTGTATTCTTTTTGCACGTCTCGTAGTAAAAACTGGGCGTCGCCCGATTCGTCAAATCGTTCAATGGCGATAGTGGTGCCTGTGATTGAACCAGCGTTGTCGCTGCTGATGCGCTCCAGTACCAATAAATCGCCGTCCAGAATGGGATTTTTACCGCCATTCATTGAGTTGCCGCTGGCGTGTGCCAGAAAGTGTTTATCCGGGTCTATTCGCCCAACCCCTTCAGGCGCGGGGCGCCATGTCATGTCGCTGTCGTCACCGGTTTTAAAATGGCCGCAGGCAATTTTCAGATTGGGGAAATACGGCAACTGAACCACATTGGTGCTCTCGGGTTCACTTTGCTGCTCTGGTCTATCTGGCTCTTTTTCGTCATCCGGCTCAGGGGTTGCTGCTTGAGGCTCTGAAATGCGCTTGTTTTCAATGCGCTGAGTGTATTCAGCTAGTCTGAGTTCAATAAGCTCTGCAACGCAGTCTGCCAGCTTGTCGATATCTTGGTCCGGGAGCTGGCCAATATTCACTTGAGCAACCAGCCGGGCTGTTTGCAGATCTTCGCCGTTTTTTTCGACCTTAAACCAGGTTGTGCCTTGTTTGGCTTTTTTAAGCCCGGTAAAGGCTTCTATGGGGTTGCCCAGCCAGTAGCTGAACCAGGCCTGGCTGTCCGGTTCCAGTGCTCGTTTAGATTCAGGCAGGTCGTGTGCTTTAAGGTGTGGGTAACGTGCTAAAATTGCGGCACTGACTTTAGCCAAGCTCGTCAGGGTTGGCGCAGCCCTGAAGCCATCGAGCTGTATAAAAGCTTGCAATAAAATGGCCTTAAAGCACTTAGTCATACTGGTTTGCTGTACAGAATTAAACAGAAAATCAACGTAAGGCGCTAACCAGTCAGCGCTGATTTGGTCACCGATATCGGCCAGCATCGAAAACCAGCTGCCGTGTTGTTTATTTACTTTTTTCAGGTCGCCGTAGTGACGATAAAACTCGCTCGCACTCGGGCTATGACCAAGCAACTGCGCCAGATGCTCATAATCTTCCAGTGCTGTGGTGCGTTGTATTTTGGCCAGTTGCTGCCAAAAGTCAGTGATCTCCAGGTCAAAGTTAATGAAACACCCTTCGGGCAATTTCGGATCTCTCAGTGCTTGCGTGATCCCTTTTGCGCCTTGCGCATCAAGTAGCGCCGCCGGTTTGTTCAAAAAGCTATGGTGGTTGCCAATAAAATCCAGCACAGTAAGGTGGGTTTTGCCTTCACAAGTACGCAATCCTCGACCAAGCTGCTGTAAAAAAAGAATCTTGGAATCGCTGGGCCGCAGCATCAGTACAGTATCAATGCTGGGTAAGTCGGTGCCTTCGTTAAATAAATCAACGGAAAATACAATCTCAACCTGTCCTTGCTCAAGCTGTTCGAGTGCATCATTACGACGTATCTGAGAGTCGCTGTATACTGCCAATGCCTTGACACCGGCATTATTAAAGTATCCAGCCATGTGTTCGGCATGGCGTTTAGAAATGCAAAATGCCAGCGTGCGTTGCTGCTTGCGCGCTTGCCATTCTTTTAATGCATGTGCCGCCCGTTTACTGGTGGCAAACTGATTTTCCAGTGCGTCCGGATCGAACCGGCCATTGCGCCAGGGAATTGCGGTGTAATCAACGTCCTGATCCCAAATGCCATAATATTGAAATGGCACCAGGGTGCCGTTATCAATCCCCTGAGTAAGATTGCGTTCAAACACCAGATTATTATCACACAGTCCTAGAATATCGGCCTGATCGGTACGTTCCGGCGTGGCAGTCAAGCCCAATAAAAACTGTGGTGTAAAATAATTGAGCAATGCCCGGTACACCTGGGCACTGGCATGATGAAATTCATCCACCACAATATAATCAAAATGATCCTGAGCAAACCGCTGTAGATGGCGGTTTTGACCTAACGTCTGGACCGATGCAAAAAGACAATCAGCGTCCGCATCTTTCTTTTTGCCCGTATATAACCCGGTTTTGCATTGTAACAGGCGCGCAAATGTACGCTGGGCCTGAGTCAGGATTTCCTCACGATGGGCAACAAACAAAATTCGCTTTGCATGCATTTGCTGCGCATCAAATACCGAAAGCCAGGTTTTTCCCATTCCGGTTGCCAGCACCACAAGTCCCCGCCTAAATCCCTGACGACGTGTGTTTGCCAGCGCATCCAGAGCCAGCTGTTGATCAGCACGCGGGGTAACAGGCTCTGCATCACTCACGTCTTCCGCTTCTGCGGCCACCATAAACTGCGGCGCATTCCGTCTATTTATATAGCTATCAATCCAGCTATGGCACAGAGTTCTGACGTTGCTATGAGAAAACAGCTCAGCAAAAGACTGGCGAATATGGTTGAATTCGCAGGCACCTTTGCTGCCTGGTGGATGGGTGTAGTCATGTCGAAAACACCATTCAAGCCCCGTTGTTAACGCACTTTTACTGATATTGTTTGAGCCGATAAAAGCGCAGCCCGCTGCAATCTCTGCGCTGTTTTCCTGCGTTTTGACAAAAATATACGACTTCATATGAAAGCTCTGGTTTTTATCGCTTTCATAGATGCGAATATCAGCGCCGCGCTCAACCAGAGTCATTAGCTCCCGTAATGCCACTGGACTGGTAATGTCGAGATAATCAGAAGTGAGCAGTTTTAATTGCGCGCCACTGCGTAATGCCTCAAGCAGAGGGTCAAACAACAACGCCAGACCGCTTGGCTGAATAAAAGACACTGTGATTTCTATTTCGTCGGCATGGTTAATGGCATGCACAAGCTTTGGCAATAAGGGGTCGGTGCCACCCGTCGTCAGCTGACGTGCGCTATTTTGCAATACGGTACTCTGACTAAAATTATTCACCACCCACCCTTTCTAACAAAGCATTAAGCCAGCGTTCGTGTTCGCGGCCGGGGCGTTGGTCGCCGGTTTGCCAGGTTTTGCAGGCTTTAAGGCCGGTGTTTTGTGCAAGCAAAGTGTTCAGGCTTTGCTCTGTGAGGTCGCTGAATGCGCGGCCATCTGTGGTGCGTTCGCCCTCTCCGTATTTAAACGAGATGTAGATGATGCCTTCTGGTTTGAGTGCTTTTTGCAGGCGCTGAAAAACCGCCGAGAGCTCTGCCATGGGGACATGTAACAGGCTGGCGCAGCACCAGATGGCGTCATAAGTATTGATGTCTCTGAGTTCGTCGAAACTGAAGCAGCCGACGGGTTGTTCCAGGTGGAAGCTGGCGATGTTGGCAAGCTCGGCGCAGGCATCGAAGGCTTCCACCCGGTAGCCGAGGTTTTTAAACGCCAGTGCATCTCGGCCTGAGCCGCAACCGGCATCCAGGATTTTGCCGCCTTTGGGTATAGCGGGTAAAAACACGTCGTACAGTGGCTGCATATCGACCGTGAAGGTTGCCTCGGCAAAACTGGCTGCGTTGCGGCTGTAGTATTCTAATGTGGAGTCTGACATCACTCACCCGTTTACTCTGTGGTGTAGCTGGTAAGGAGATGATGCAGTGGGACAGGTAATGGCATTTAGGGAACTTCCCGGCTCATTGCCTGTTGTTCGGCGGTTACAACTTCCTTTGCGCGACACTTTAAACTGTTCTTACTGTTCTTACTGTTCTTACTGTTCTTACTGTGTGCCTGCCCTTCTTTTGACGATTAAGAGTTAGACGGCTATCAGTTAAACCGTAATCAGGTGGACCATCATTTGGTGCAGGCGCATGATTAATTTACAACACTTTTTTCTGGTTGAGTAGCTTTTTATCTGCTGTTGTTAGCGACTTTAAAACAATTGTACAACTTTTGATTACAACTTGGATTGTTGACCAGAAATGCTTGGAGATTGAGGGGGTGGCGGGCTTTTGGTTAACCTTTTATCCTAACTCAATGTGCTTTTGGCGCTGTTACAGTGAGTTACACTGACAAGAAGACAGTACAGTGTTTTGATCAGTGCGGGTAGTTTGGGCTTTGGGTGTTTTCGGTAGGTGACTCCCGGCTTAGGGGCTGGGGTGACGAAAAGCACGGAGGCCTGATAACGAAGAGCTCAGCAGCCGGGATGACAGTATGGAGCGTTGATCAGATTTGATACCGTAGGCTCTGGGGCTCGGGCTACGAAAGGTCCGACAACTGCTATGATAAGGGCAGGTGCTGGGAAAAAATAAAGCCGACCCCGGCGGTAACTTCGGGGTCGGTGCAGATGTGTAATTACATCGTGTTATCTTCGGTTGTACAGCGATTAAACACGTAGCGCGTTGGGCACGC
Organism: Pseudoalteromonas rubra; assembly: GCF_001482385.1. Taxonomy (NCBI): domain Bacteria; kingdom Pseudomonadati; phylum Pseudomonadota; class Gammaproteobacteria; order Alteromonadales; family Pseudoalteromonadaceae; genus Pseudoalteromonas; species Pseudoalteromonas rubra. Next base: position 434,498 of record NZ_CP013612.1, on the reverse strand, counting down.
CAATTTCTTGCTTGTACCAAAGTTGCCAGTCAACTGTACTTGCTGACCGTAGCGACCAGAGAGCACCAGATCCACACGGGATTTATTCGCCATTTGCGCCCAAAAATACACAGGCTCCTGACCGGTGATTGATTTGGCATTATGTACCTTACGGATATAGTTTACCTCGTTCGGGTCACGGTAGTGTTGTGCGCCCATATAGCTCCATACTTTCACGTCACCCGCTGTTTTCAGATTGCTGTTATACAGATGTACTTTACCTCCGGCCAGCTTGTCACCGCTGGACATTGGGAAAGCAAGTTCACTGTAACCGCTTTGACCATGAGAGATCACCGTACCCGATGAATAAGCGTGATCAGCCCAGCAATCAGCTGAGTTGTAACAGCCAACATACTCTTTGTTGCCATTCTGATCGATTACCAATGCGCGGATCATACGACGAGAGTCTGCTGATGTTTTTGGTACAAATCCGTGAATACCATCGGCCTCTGTTACCAGTACTTTCAAAGAGGTCAGGTAACCACCATACCCATTAGTGGTGATGTCCAGGTCTTTAACGTAAATACGCTTTTTAATCGTAGTTCTGTAAGGGTTGTAACCACTGACGATATCAACACTGGTATCTGGCTGATATAACAAGGCTTCGTTGAGCTTACTCAGCGTATTAACGTATTGCCCACGACTTGTGTCAATAAGCGTCCTGTGTTTAGCGTTCTTCCAGGTTTTGCCGCCATCTCTGGAATACATAAAGTACAGGTTAGTGCGGTTGTCGTTAGGAACATGTCGGTTTTGTTTTATGCCATTTTTACCAAGCGCAAGACACTCACTTCGTGCACCTGTTTTCAGTGTGCAGCTGTCTGGCATATGCACATTAAAGGCCATGGCCAATACGCCATTGCGCTCAGTACTTACTGAATAGTGACCAAAGCTCAGTTTATCATCCAGTGCAACCAGCTTTTTACTTGTCAGGGCCGTCAGGCCACCCGATTGTGGCAGGTATTCTGTCATATAAAGCTGGCGACGCGCGGTTTGTTTGTACTCATTTGTCACCTCAGTAGGTGTCTGGATATAACGAGTATTCAGTAGTACAAACTTGTTATTAACCCACCAAGCCTGCGGATAGGTAAAGCCCAGGTTGTAGCAGCTCTTGCTGCTGTCAGTACAGTTATGGTCTCTGTCCAGTGTCAGGCCGCGTTCGTTTTTCGCATCGACCAGTTTGAATGAGCCTAAATGTGCGAAGAAGTTATCGTGCTTGTTCGATGAGCGGTAAATCAGGCCACCCCGGGTTGAGTTGCGTCCAGAGATAAACACATAAACATAGCCCTGGCTGTCAACATTAATGACGGCCGTATCATGAAAATCACTGGTATCTTTAACATGCACAATCACAGGCTCTTTGATCATGCCCGTTTTGTGGTTGTAGGCACCCACTGCGTACACCAAACGTTCATACCCTTTATTTGGCGCAGGCGCATTCAAGGCGCAGTCTGAATGTGCCCCATTGATGATGTAATAAGTCCAGTCGCCACGCTGAACAGCCATCGGTGCCGCTTTGGCTGATCCTGTTGATGCCGGGCCTGAATACTTAGGTACATTTTGTCCACCCACGTAAAAAAGCTGATTATCCAGACTATAGTAACTACCGCGCAGCAAACGCTCGTTAAGGGTTCTGTTCAGATAGTCATAGGGCGATACTTTGTTGCGAAAATAAGCGTTGTAGTAGCTATCTGAGTCATTTGAATAATTCAGACCTTTTTGCTCATAACTACATTTGCTATGTGAGTTAAAGTTATACGGATCAGAATATCCTTTTGTCGGGTCGAGCGCAGCGTGTGCACTAAGCACAGGTGAAAGTAATAACCCTGCAATCAGGGCTTTTGTTGCTTTTGTCTTCATTGTTATTCCTTTTTTATGTGATTTGTACCCAAACGGCACAAATTCGCAGCTATTAGACAAGAGTAAAGACGTAAGAACAAGGCTGTGATCAAATAAAAGTTAGTAATCAATCATTAAATAGCGCTCAAAATAAAGTTAGTCGCTCAAATAACATTCTTACTGCGTGTCGGTATGTACTGACTGATTGACTCTCTACAATGAGTCTCGGGGAGTCCCCCCCAAAAAAATGCCGCAATCTAAAGCTGCTTTCTCAAATAAAATACACTCCCCAGATGGGGGCGGAATATGTACTCGTTTTGGTAACTTGGCCATTTACAAGCGGCTCCGAAAGTGTAAAAGTAATCCCCGGTGACATAACAAAACGGAGACCATTATGAAACTTACTCTAAAAACAAAAAAGATGAAGAACCTGTCAGGTATTCAAGCAATGCAAGCTCAATTTACACCGCGGGTACAGGGAGGAGCGGTAACCAACCTAAATAGCAGACCACATGCTACAGGGTCGAATGTTACAACATGTAATCAAGATACTATATAAACAAATAATCATGTTGAACTATATAATTGATTAAATATAAAAAAGGCACACATTGTGCCTTTTTTCGTTGATTTACTCTCGCTGCTCAGACTCTTTCTCATACTGCTTCGTATAATGCTGCGGAGACATATTAAACTCTGCTTTAAAGCAACTACTAAAATAGGCAGGGGATGAAAACCCAACCTGATAAGCAACATCAGCGACTAAAGCACCGGCTTGTAACTGGGTGGTGGGACTGGCCGCAAATGCATCCTCCGCTGGTCAGTTGTGCATGCCAGCGCTGATTTCCACTGCACACCGTGCTGGCTTGATTGCACAGAAAAAAGGCGCTCACTGAGCGCCAACTTGAATGGGTACCACTATTCCTATCTTTAACTTTTTTTCAAAGAAAAACGATATAAAAGTTAACTAGCAACAGAAAAGAACTTAACCATCTCTTTTTTTTAAAAAATAAAAGAGTTGACAAGAATGGAAGTAGATTTACCAAAAAAATATAACCCCAATAATGAGAACTTGAGGAATACCAAAAACCATACACCTCAGAACCAAAAATATAATCACTTGGTGACTTTAAATACAAACCAAGAATAAACAACCCAACAAGTAAAAATAAAACATTAAAAAAAACAATAAACATCTTCACTCGTAATTTACCTTCAATATAATATCCTGATTGTAACTTTTAAAATACCTTACAAAATCAGACATGTTGGATGTCAAATCTATACAGCCTGCCGAACCAGGATACATGCCACCATGGATAGAAAATCCACTTCTTCCATAAGTTTCAGTCCCGTACTCTGGCGAAAGCCATACTCGGTGTTCCCCCCACGCAATCTTTCCGCCCGGCCAAGGACCCGCTTTCATGATAGCAGCTAATTTATACTCGTCAGGAAGAGATTCCCAATCTTGCAAACGATGCTGCTCCACATAATATTCACCTTCAGGTATAGGGCCAACATCTTTTACATTCTGTTGATCTGCAGTAGCTCCATCTCTACCCGATACCGCATCCCACTCCTTCTTGACATTTCCTTCATCATCTATCCATTTCAATTTCTTGCCATTGAATCGCATCTCAGCATTCAACAAGTGCATCATAGCCGCTGTTCGTGCGCCATTTGAGAACTTGCCACCGGTAATCGCACTCGCTGTACCACCGACAATAGCAGCTACAGCCGTTCTACCTGCGATTGCTGACCATTCGCGGTTATTCATATTAAACCCGGCATTGCCCATGGCCATTTTAGTAAAGCCAGCCGCAATAAACCCATGGCCAAATTTGCCGCCCGACAAGACGCTAGATACACCACCAACAAGCGCGTGACTACCGGCCCAAGCCAGTTGCTCCGATAGTTCAGCGGTCGCGAAATTTCCAAATTCTCCTTTAAAATGCTCCCCTACCTGCTGGAATGCATAAGCAGAGGCCGCAGATATAGCACCACTCTTTAACGCTGCACCAAAATCTCCCGTCACAGCATAAGTTTGCGCTGCATTGTACGCCCCCAAACAAGCAGGAGCCGCCGCATTACATACTATCCCAATCCCAATTTGAGCAGCCGCATTAAGGACCGGTACTTTGGCAATTGCGCGTAGTGCGTTGCCTACAGTCCCTTGCCAATACTTTTTATACAAGCTGCCAAGCTTCTTAAACAAATACCCACTCGGATCCGTATAACTCAGCGGATTATTCAACACATAAGAATAAGCATTGTAATTCTGCAAATTACTCGGTGCCTGCACCACCGGATCCGCCTGCATAAACCTACCCGTGTCTGCATCGTAGATCCGACCATTCATATGGGCGAATGTGATCTTGGATCCCTCTCAATCAGCTCTCGCTATATTTGTTCTATGATTATTTTGGTGCCTGAAACCCTCAATGCGGTATCATAGCTCACCATGCTTTCCTAAAAGCGTATAAAAACTTATTGCTTGTATTCAAGTCAGGAAAGCTGGCTATTCTATAGGTGTAACATGAAAGATTATGGTGTAAAACTGGTACACAGGCCAGCTATCAAGGTGAAGTCCGATTTAGATCTGAGTACCAGTGAAGGCAGGCAAATCGTCAGATCTGAAACCAGCCTTATCAAACTTCGTCAGGCCAAAACTTTGGCTAAACTCGCCACTTTGTAGGTAAGAATGGCCCGTAGCTATATTTGGCCATTCTTGTTCATTGCCTTACCCCCAGCTCTCAATAATTGCTGTTTTGCTGCGCATCGTGAATACCCATTCCTTGCCTGCTTTTTCTTTTTCAAATAGGTTCAGCTCAACCAGGCCGTTTAAGGCATCTCGTGCGGTATTGTATGAGCAGCCCAGGTTTTCTTTCACATTAACCGCTGTAAACTGCTTGGTCTTACCGCTTTTTGCCACCATAAACAGCGTTTTTTGTTTGTCACTGAGCTTACTGAACAGGCCGGAGTCCCATAGCCAGCGGGTGAACGCTTCAGACTCTCTCAGGTTATTCTCATAGGCATGCTTAAATTCGCCAATCGCACGACCTACAATTTTGCACTGGTAGTCAATGAAGTAGGTTAGATCCAGGTCGTCCGTTTCAGTGTATAAGTAGCTTTTTCCATATTGGATAGGGGCTGCTTTAAGTAGCACGCTGATGGCTATATACCTGAAGGCCGCGTAGTCATTTTTGAACATGTACCAGTAAAATAACGAGCGCGCTACGCGGCCATTTCCATCCCTGAATGGGTGCTCAAATCCAATCACAAAGTGCATAACGATTGCTTTAATAAGTGGATGCAAATAGTGACTGCTTTCGACATCCTGATGGTCCTGATTTACCCAGGCAATAAACTGCTCCAGCCGCTCGTGAATTCGGTTTGCTGGCGGTGGGGTGTGTACCGTGTTGCCCTCAGCATCAGCCACTTCAACATCATCTGTCTGCCTGAACGCGCCGGGGTGGTATTTTTCATCATCAATCGACTCCACACCGATTTGGTGCATGGACTGAATAAGGTCAATGGACAACCGTTTGTGGCGGTTTTGCCAGGCGAATTGCATCATTTTAAAATTGCCAATGATCATTTTCTCGTCTGGCGTCCTTGGCTTTCTTGCTCGCTTGAGCAGATCTTTTGCCACTTTTGTTGTGGTAGCAGCCCCCTCCAGTTGGCTGCTACTAATGGCTTCGTCCTCGATCAGGTCATTAAGCAAATATTCAAAGTGTTTTTCTTCGCCTACTTTACTGCACATGTACTCGAGTGAGGCGCTGGTTGCATGCCTGTCTGCCTCTGAGATTGCCTTCTGCATGGTCGGTGTCAGATAGAAACGGGCCTGCCGCTCGGGTTCATCCAATGGCAGTACGGGGCTCAGCTGTTTACTTCTGGCTTTCTTGATAAGGCTCCAGGCAATGTCCAGTTCCAGCCCTTTTGGCAGACGAAACCGTAATTCGTCATAGTGCAGGTAGCGCCCCTTGTCATCAACCACGGAGGCGTGATCAAAATAACGGGAGAGCTCTTTAGGGGCATGCTCAGTGATCCAGGTCAGTGGATCAGTGTGAGTCAATTGCGGTGGATGCTTAATCATATACTTATCTCAAAACACCTGAATTTTGAGATAAGTATATTATAAAGATAAAAGATATGTCTCAAAAATATCACAAATTGAGATATAAAACCCTGTTAATGTCCATAAACATCACGGTCTCAACTACACATCTTCCCTGATATAGTCATGTAGCTTACTGTCTGCCATTGCCTGCGACCTGGCCGCCGGGTGGCATCGGCTCAGCGTTTCCCTTAATTGCACCTGAGTAACACTCAGATAGACCTGAGTTGTAGAAATGTCGGCATGTCCGAGGTACTCCTGAATACACCTCACATCCGCACCGTGTTGTAGCAAATGTGTGGCGGCCGAATGCCGGAGTACATTGCAGGCAGCCCCAACGTCAAGACCCGCCATCAGCAGATACTTTTTTACCAGCCTGCTTAGCTGTGACGCATTAAACGGTTTTCCCTGGTTATCCAAAAAGAAGTGAGTCCCCGAATTCAGTTTCGCCAGCTTTGGTCTGGCAAAGTTCAGATAAGCGTTCAGCCAGGATACCGTTCTGGGATACAAAGGGGTGTAGCGACCTTTACCACCTTTGCCTTTTCTGACCAGTATGGCGCATTTGTCTGAGTCAGTCCGTACGTCCTGCAACTGCAACTTTCCGGCTTCCATACGTCGTGCAGCAGTGCCGTAGTAACACTCCAAAATGGCTCTATCGCGCAAGCCGGTGAGGCCGTATGGCCGGGTCTGATACATTAACCATTCAATTTCTTCTTCGCTCAGAAAGGCGGTCACGACGGGCCGTGGTGCCTTAGGTATTCTGGCGCTCACCAGAGGATCTTCAGTAATGAGCCCCGTATAGGCCAGCTCTTTGAACAATGTGCGAATGTCTGCTGCACGTTTTCGTCGCGTTGTGGCATTCAGCTGTGCATGTGTTTTCGGGCTAATATGGCGACACAAGTAGACTTTGTATTGCTCGAAACAAGCTTTCGTTACCTGCTCCGCACTTTCAATGCCCTGAGCGTGCAGCCAGGCAAAGAACAACTCATGATTATTGCGCTGCTTGTCAATGGTCATCAGCGACAACCCATCGGCCATCCTGTACTGATCGTTACGATCAAGCAGCTGTCGTGTGGCGCTGTTAATTCGAGGGTTCATCTTACACCTCCCGCCGGAGTTGGCTCAGGCACATCGCCAGCTCATATACAGGCTTAAACCCCTCTGGCAGTGATTGCCTCAGGCTTTCATGCGACAGGGGTATCCACAACCGCTGAAATGCGCCTTTGCGCCTTCTGCCAATGCGTTCACCGTATATCGCATGTAACTGTTCGGCCTGTTGCAGAAAGACGATGATGCACCCGCTCAACACTTCATGGCCACTGGGCCTGATGATGCCCAACCGTTTTAGAACACCACGCACCAGCTGTCCTTCTGCACTGCGGGGCGCTGGCAGGCGATTACCCATAGTGCGATCCGCAAACCCCAGCATTGTTTGCCCGGGCAGGCTACACGCCTCACCAAGTTGCTCCCGTACATAGTGTTTTGCCCGTGCAGACGCCTGAAAAGACTGTCTGTAATGCTCACAGAGCAAAGGCAGCGTTTGCGTACGAATTTGCAGATCAAATTGCCGAATATGTTCAGGCTGAGTCATGTTATTCATGAGTTTTCCTCCGCGATAGGAGAGTGGAGCTTGCGCATTGATTCGCCATGCAACTGAATGATATGGGCCCGGTGTACAATACGGTCCATGATGGCATCCGCAGCAGTTGGCTCACCAATATACTCATGCCATTTTTCAACCGGTAGTTGGGAAGTGATGATCATTGCGCCGCAGCCTGCTCTGTCTTCAAGCATATCAAGCAAGTCCTGCCTATTTCGGGCATTCAAAGGAGTCATCCCCCAATCGTCCAGGATTATTACTCGCGGTCGCTTGAGCTGCCTACGGACCTTAGATATTGAGCCGTCTCTTGCGGCAACTTCCCATTCTTCGTATAAAAAGCTACATCGTTTATATAAAGCACTAAAGCCTTCTCTGATCGCTTTATTCGCTAATGCACATGCCAACCAGCTTTTCCCTGCACCTGCACTACCGGACAATATAATAATCAGAGCTTTTTCAATCCATGAGCATTCACACAGAGATTCGATGAGCTTTTTATCAATACCTCTTTGAGGGCTATAGTCTATGTCTTCTATACATGCACTGGACTGTTTCAACTTCGCGTTTTTCAACATACGCTCTAGCTTTTTCCTCATATTTTCAGCATCTTGAGCGTCAGCCAAATCAGCAACAATATCCAGTACAGGTCGAGAAGCACTATCCGGAGAAGAAAGGATTGAGTCTAACCTTTTTGCCGCAGCGCTTAAGCCCAGACCTTCCAGCTTGTCGAATACCTGCTGTTTATACATGAGACCCCCTTAGGCCTTTGTAATACTCTGGGCCTCTGATGTTAGAATGCTCCGGCAGGTTGCCCTCGCCCCCTTCCTCCACCATTTCGTGCTCATCGATGCGGCACTGTAGGATTGACTTAATGCTTGTGTAAGTTGGCGAGTGTATTCTTAATGCACATTCACACGCTTTTTCAAAACGTGTCACCCCAAAATCGTTCTCAAGTACTTTCAATTTTTCACAGGCCTGACAGGCCTTTGACGAATGGTCACTCTTATTTTTGAATTGTTCAGAGACGACTTTAATGGCCCCTTCACCAATTCCGGATGCCCAAGCGAGAAAGAATGATTTGTGCATCTGGGCATACTTTTTATGGTTATATGGTCTGTGGTCATTGTTTGTTGTCGTTCCATTTACTACAAAGCTGCGTTTATGAGTGGTCAGGTGCTCATGGTTTTGATAGATCTCAACCTTGTCGGCACAAACTTTCACATCCACTTTTTCATGTCTGAACTGATAAGGTATTGAGTAGAAATGCCCTTCAATATCGACATGATAATCTTTTCCGACTGTACGGTTATAACTCCATGCCCCATACTCAAACGCCGTGCTATTTAGCGGCTGCATCGCTGCTCTCTCTACCTCGTGAAACCGTTGATACCTGCTACCCGGAAATCGTTTAAACGGTCGATTGTTTAACACAACAAGTAACCGAGCAATTTCCTTGTTTAGCTCCTCAATGCTAAAGAAGGTTCTTCTTCGTAAAACGACTGTAATCCACCGGGTTACAAGCAACACGCCAAGCTCTCCTAGTGATTTATCCTTCGGCTTTCTAACTCTGGCAGGCTCAATCGTCGTTCCGTGATGATCTGCAAACTCTTCGTATGCTGCGTTTAGATGCGGCTCTTTACCCGCTTTAATAACGGCAGCCTTTAAGTTGTCAGGGACAATTGCTCTCGGTACACAACCTAAAAACTCAAATCCTTTTTGCTGTGCAAGGCAAAAGTTTTCTGTTTTCTGTGAATTGACTGCACACGCAAAGATATACTGCGAGTAGCCCAAGACTAAGACAAAAATCTCTACCCAAGTTAACTTGCCCGACTCAGGATCTTTTATCTGAATTCGTTTTCCTGCGAAATCAACAAAGGCAACTTCACCGGGTGAATATGTTTGTCGCATACTGATATCCAGCTTTTTCACATAAGCTCGGTACCGATGTGTAAACTGAGAATAACTGATAAAGTTTTCAGGATCCTGAAGGCGAGTAGAGTGCCAAATTTGCATCAGTGTTTGATGCCTTTCTTGCATCAAATCATGAACCCAGTCTAAAGGTGGGCACTTAAGACTTGAACAGGAAACCTTTTGCCCGACACCAAATATGTTGGCAAGTTCGCTGTCATTGGCATCATCCACCATTTCTACCTTGATTGACTTTTGCTCACATTTCAGCCGGTAGCTCTTAACGGTATTTTCTGAAACACCGACTATGCCAGCAATTTTTTTATTCGAGTGCTGCGTTACTAAAACTAGCTTCACCAGCCTGCGCCGCTTCAGTGGCTTTAAATAACTCATATTTTCTTTCCTCATGTAAAAAACAAGCACAAAGCATCACCAGCCTTCGCAGTAGAAAGCTTGACCTAAGTGCAGTGAGGAACTAGGATTGAGGAGTCGGCGTATACAACTCGACAATCAACACATAGGGCTCGAGGGACCAACTCGGGCCTTCTGCTTTCTAGCTCCGGCAAAAATAAAACACGCTATACAATCATTTAGTACCTCCAGACGTTAAGTATCACTTGAATCGGTTCTTTGCTGTGCCAGCCAGAGTGCGACGTCTTTGGTTAATGCATAACGCCCCCTGCGGTTTTGAATAGTGAATATCTTGATAGGAATGGTGTTACGAACAATAGACTGCCGAAGTGCCTCAACACTTCTATACCCCATGGCTAACCTCAACTGCTCACCAGATAGTATCGGGCTAGCGTATAATCCCAGTAAATCTTGCTCCAATTGCAGTGCAAGCGCCTTACATTCTGGGTCAATCGCTTCACTCACAGACAACCCCCTTCAAAGGTAAACTAAACGCAACTGAGTAAGCCTAGTCAAGCTGGCAAAAACCATCAAAGGCCTTATTATTAGATTAAAGATATGGATTTTCATAAACGATGAACTCTAAATCACTGACTTAACTTCACTTTGCTTTTATAGGTCACTGTGTACATTGAAATGCACAACTTTTTATGCTCAACTTCCATGACTACAAACGCCTTTCACGACCAAGTAAAAGCCTGGCGACTCGTTACTTTGCTTCTTTTATTCAAAACATCACTGAATCAAAAAATCCTTACCAGGTGACCAAAAAGCTACTATATGCAGAAGACGGCTCGAAAAGTGCTCTAACCAAAAAGCACAACCTAAATAAGCTGTTTTATAAAAAGCGTGACGGAGAAGTGATCGGGAGAGAAGGCGTTGTTCGCAACATTGAGCAGAAATTGCAAAAACAGTTGCACGTCGAAATTGACTTAATGTACTCAACTATTTGCCATCCAATCTGGCAACTTTTAGATACACCTTATACTGAAGCAAACATTAACTCGATTTTGCTGTCATTGCCACCGGCCATATCCTCTAAGGGTATTGCCCGTACAACCAGCGGAAATATAAAACGCAAGCACCCTTATGGAAAAACAGTTCATGCACTTAGTGAGCAGGATAGTCTGGATGCACTCACTTACTTGCTTATTTTGACTTACGAGAAAGTCCACAATCCCGAATACGCATCTCTTTGTACTGAGCTGATATCAACAACAAAAATGTTCATGAGAATGGCAATGACACTGCCACTTTCACCCATTGCGGCAGACTTGTATTATCGCATTGCTAACTGGCTAAATGCAGACGAGTCAGATAATGAGAGTTTTTACCTGGTCCCAATGGGGTTTTACTCCAAACAAGCCATCGATTTTGATGGAGCGATTCAGTGCTATCACTATTGGTTGCAGCTAGCCCTCGAAATCGGATTAATTGAGGACACATATCACCATAAAATGGCCTTTTTAAAATCCATTGACCATTCACTCGCTGGAAAACTCACCGAAGACCTACAGGATATGCATGACTACCAAATTGGTACAACCTCGTACCTCGAAAAAATCCTCAAGCGAATGTCTTACTACCTGGCCTGACTCGACTATAGCTCAGTGAAGCCAGCGCCAGGGATCAGTTCACATCGGCGTGATTACTCAGTTTGTACAGTGCCACCAACTGGGCACGTGCTTGCTCTAAACGATATTGTCTGAGCAGCGCATTTGGCGATAAACCTGTCAGATTACGGGTTTTACGTTGCAGCTGTCGTACACTCAAAAACACATGGCTGGCCATGCTCTCAGTATCAAAAGTGGGGTCCTGATAATTTTGTGCAATCACTTGCTGGATTTTATCAATAAAGGGAAGTCGTTTTGTATCACCGAGCACATCAGCCTTAGGCGGGCTGCGTAGGATCTGTTCAGCAAATAGCCGCGCCAGCTTCTTACGCCCTTTAATCAAGTTTTCTACTCTATGCCTCAACACATCAAGATCACAGGGTTTACCTATGTAATCATCTGCTTCTGCTTCAAACCCTAAGATCCGGCTATCGTCATCCTCTTTTGCTGTCAGTAATATCACAGGAATATGGCTCGTTGTCTCATCCTGCTTAATCTCTTGCAACATCTCCAGTCCTGACTTTTGGGGCATCATCACATCACTGATAATGAGGTCGGGTAACTCAGATTTTGCTTGCAACAGGCCTTGCTCTCCATCACAGGCAACTGTGCAATCAAACCACACAGACAAAGACTCCTGTAGCATCATTCTTAGCTGTGGGTTGTCTTCCACAATCAATACATGGGCATTAGACTCAGCTTTGTCAGTCAACTGAAACTCAGTCTTTGTTTCTGTTTGTATTCTGCTGTCAGGATCGTGCACTAACACTTCACTGTAAAGAGGGAGCATGAGGGTAAACTGACACCCTTTCCCCGGCTCACTGCTCAGCACTATATCGCCTCCACAGTCACTAATAAGCTTGTGAACCACAGACAAACCAATCCCCTGCCCGTTTATTTCACTGTGCTCTCCCCGCACATATCGTTTAAACACATCAGCCTGTAAGGATTTACAAATACCAGGCCCGGAGTTAGTAAACACAAGTTTCAGGAAACCGCCAAGCTGATGCGCTTCTATAAAAATCTCACCTTCTTCAGGCGTATATTTCACAGCGTTAGAGAGTAAGTTTGTCACTATCTGTTCAAAATCTGCTTCGTTCAGCAACACTTCCTGTGCATCCAGGGTATGTGTAACCTTATAATGGATCTGTTTTTCGTTGGCGAGCAACTCAAATGCATGAGTCTGCTTTAGCAGCACCTCTTTGGCAGTAAAGTGATGATTTTCAAACGGGGAGACATCGTCTTTTTTAGCATAGCGGATCAGATTGTCGATGAGTTTTTCCAACCTAAGGGCCTGTGAATAGGCAGCATGCCATTTGCTATTGCCGTCACTACTTGACTGCCTCAACATACTTTTAATTGGCAGCATGATCACGGCCAGAGGCGTTCGCAACTCGTGGGATACATTGCCAAAAAACACATTTTTACTTTCCATCAAACTGGCTATTTGTGCACGCTTTTGATCTATCTCTTTGGTGCGAGACAGTACCAGCTCTTCCAGGTGCAGGTTACGTCGCCTCAGTTGGTATGTTCTGGCAAACAGGAGAAGACAGGTCAACAACACAAAGCCAAAAACATAGAGTGTGAAAGCCCAGCCAGTTAAATACCAGGGCGTTGCGATTTCAAATTCAAAGCGCGATTCAGTCCAGTCACTCGAAATCGCCCTGCTTCTAATCACAAACTTGTATATACCCGGCGGCAGGTTAGTATAGGTAGCGCTGCGTTGCGTTTGCTCTGCCTCCGTCCAATTCGTATCAAACCCTAGAAGGCGATATTGATAATAGACATCAACGTCCCGATCCCGTTTGATATTCACGAACTCGAATTTAAAGTTCCTTTGCTCACTGTTAAACTCTCTGCCCGGCAGAATAATATTTTGTGAATGCAAAGCATCCTGGTACACCGCATAGCGCTCACCTTGTACATATACGGTGCTTATGTGCACGCCATAGGGATCCACAGCCTGTATATTTGATAAGGCAACGATCCCACTTATTCCTCCCAGATATAAAACTCCGGTGCTTGATTCAGCGGCACTGTCATAGGTTTTTGCACCTATGTTCAATCGCTTAACTGGAGTTGAAAATACTACCTCCTTAGTATCAAGCGAGAGTCTATATAGATTAGTCATATCAGACACCCAGATATGCCTTGTACTATCTCGATATACAAAGCTAAATGCTACGTTCGGATATACACCATTTACATCAAGCAGCTGTGATTGCTCTGTTTTTAAGTCATGCAGTAATAAACCATAAGAAGTTGCCGCCCACAAATTCCCTTCAGGGTCGATATCAGCATCAAATACAACAAGTTTCTTATTACTTTTCGATATCTGGAATTGCACCTTGGCAGGTGCCCCCTGACCCAAAATATATGTCTCAAAACCACAAGCTATTACCGCATCATTACTGCCTTTTTTCAGGTTTTTAAAATGCCCGGGCAAAAAAGACACCCAGCGACCAGTTTGTGGCGAAAATTCTACGACTCCTTGAAAGGTCAGTAACCATAAATGACCGTTATCCGACTGCTCTATGTCCCTAATCATCAGTTCGTTACCTGCATTTTCGGCTGGTACACGAACCTTGGTTGCAGAGGACGCCCCCTTTTCAAGCCGGTATAAGGCGGATAATGCACCAAACCACAATGTCCCATCTCGCCCGGCATAAACGGTGTAAAACTCAAGTTCTGGCTGAGCGGGATCCAGATATATAGGCTCGGCCTCAGCAAAACCATGATGCTGCATGAAAACCCGATTCTGGCTTATAAACCACAAGTTATCATTTTCATCGACTTGTAAGCCATCAATCCTTGGCATCTTGTGCACTAAGGAGATTTGATCCGCTTTTTCTGTTGTAAATTCGGGCTGTATCAGTTCCACTTCAAATATGGAGTGACTGGTTGCGAGCCAGACCGTTCCCTGCTCATCAAACACGCTATATATCAGGAATATTTGCTGCGAACGGGCATTTGTGTGGTACCGGCTGACCCGGCTGATTCTGTCACTGGAGTCTAATGCTATGAGTTCATTTTCAGTTCCTACATATGTAGAGTGGAGACCTGAGTACACAAAAGTAACTGCATGATGGTCAATATCGCTTAAATGGATCAGTGAAGGCTGTCTGGAGTCAGGCTGTTCGAGTCTGAAAAAACCTTGTTCAGACACGGCATATAAACTGTTATCAGGTCCGGTCGTGACGATCCGGGTATCGGCAAGTACACTGTTTTGCCACAACTTAATAAAAGTGCCGGAGGATTTATCAAATCTGAATACTTCGCCAAGTTTAGAGATAAACAAAGGAGCATCTTTATATAGGGTAACACTAAAGCGAAGATTATGTTCGACCCCTGAACTATGGAGGTCATATAGCTGATAGGCGTCTTCATCAGGAGAAAAGTGGACTAACTGGCCATCATCGCCCACAAGCCAAAACTTATCCCTGCTGTCCTGATATAAAGCAGCTGGCCTGAAGGCATCATTATCCCTGGAGCGAACAGAAAGAAAGCTGTCCTTAAACAGACGTGCGTCTTTTGGAGTCTGTTGGCGCAAAGTGTCCAGATAAGGCATGAACCTGTCCTGCTGGTCATTATGTAAAAACAAACCATGGCCTGTCAGCAACCACCTGCGCCCCTGAGCGTCTTCGACCACTTTTCTTGCTAACGGATGGGAGTAGAATATGGACTGATACCCATCAAACCTCAATACACCTGAAGTGCCACTGATCCACAAATAACCCTGACTGTCTTGTGAAACAGAAGTAATAATGGTGACCATATCAAGTTTGTCGATGGATTGAAGGTGCAGCCTGAGCTGGGCTACCTCACGTGCCTGTACTGGGCACTGAATGATAAAGAATAAGATAACTGCCAAGGTCCATTTTAGCATTATTGCCCTTACGTCCTTACTGTAAAATGCGTAATTACTTTCTATAACCTTTAGTAGGTACAGTCAACTAGTTTGTTAAAAATTTGCCAACAGAATTAATCAAAAAAGAGTGAGTTTTTAAATTTGCACAATAATCAAACACCCAAAACTCTTCCAAGCCAACCTTGAAAAACAGATAAACCATTGATTTATATACTAACAATTATATATGTCGCTTTTACATTACTCGGTGTCGCTTTTCTCATAACTGATAGTTCTAAAATTCACTAACTTAAAGGTGCAGAGCGCAAAAACGGAACCTGCGAATAAACAAAAAAGCACACAGGAGTTTATATGGACTACTCAGGTAAAAAAATCAGTCACTCGGATGCCTTTGCATTGTATCCGGAGACAGCCATCACCACCGCTTTAAGTCGATTTTCGGAACCACTTGGCATGGATCAGTTTCTCATTGTTGGTGTGAATGGCACCGAGCCAGTTTACAGGTATCTTTCTACCTGTTCCGAACAGTTCCTTCGCGCTTACTTTACGGATGGGCATTGTTTTTCTGATGACCTGATCCACTACTGCCAGCAAACACTGGCGCCGCGTTTTTGGAGTACTCATGACTACAACAACATAACGCTTGCACCAAAAACCTTAGGCAGCCTGTTCGCTCAGGAAAAAATCAATGGCGGTATAGCTATACCGGTTCATTATGGCGGTGCCATTGTGTTGGTAAATTTCTTTTCCAGCCAATCATACGATGAAATTAAATCAATTTATCATCAACATAGTACGATTTTAAGTGACATCACACTCACTCTGATCCCCAGAATTATCAAAGAGTGTCCGGACTACTTATTTATGCGACCCTCGTTAACGCCAAAAAGCAGCGAGTGTTTGCTGTATATGGCCAAAGGAATGACTAACCCGGAAATATCTGAGCTGATGCAAGTGTCCAAAGACAGAGTTAAAGAGCTGGTAAGCCAGATCCTTAATCAGCTAGGTGCAGCGAACAGAACAGAGGCAGTACTCAAAGCAAAACAGAGTTTACTCATCCCATAAAAAAAGAGGCCAACCCAGTGTATACCCCTGTGGTTGGCCTACTTATTGACACTCAATTTACTTAGTTGGATTCTTAATACTAAGCCCTGTGATAAAACCCCAGGCTGATTATCTGCAAGCTCGCTGGATAGCGATCACCAGCACCCGATTTAGCCAGACATCAGACTACCATAATCACTCACTTCATCGCTTTGCTTGTGTAAGCTTTCGACTCCCGCGAAAACCCGAAGTTCCGTGCAAGTGTGCTTCAAACTGTTCAAAACTCACTGCCCTCACGATTCTGGCTGTAAATACCAGAATGTATTTCTAATTGCGTTGCCCCCTAACTAGCGTGGACAACTCAAGATAACAACCATGTATTCAGCACTAGCAACCAAGGACGCAGTCGCGCATACTAGAGTGCCTTTTTACACCGTGTTTGATAACTTTATTTTTCTGCGCCCTTCATTCATATCTGGTCTTACCTAAAAACAGCAGCGCTACGCTTGTGTCAAAACAGTCTCTTTTATGGCTATATTGCCAGTGCTTGGCCGCCAAAAGTACTTAATTACACCAATATAAGCCTTATGTTGTTATTGAGTTGTTTAAAGGTGTTTCGTGCTGCCCGTTTAAGCTCATAGAAATATACGCCTGAAACCCGATATTGATAACTCCCCAAGAAGGGAGTGCAGGAAACGATGGAAGTCAAACAACCATGACATGATGGCATTGTTGAAATTTAACACGCCAATAATCAAAGTACGATGGAAAAAGATGTGCTTGTTAGTAATCATGCGGGCGCTTTAGGATAAAAAAGGCACATCCTGTGTGCCTTGATACAAGTACTCTCAATTACAGTCTTTTATACTGACCACCTTTTCAGGCTACCCTGGCCAGTGACTAGACTTATTTATTCTATTTACCCTTTAAATCAAGGCCAAATAAACCATCAAGCCATTACTGTCAGGCGCATAGAAATGCGAAATATCCCCTATCGGAATATTCACTACTGCGCAGAGTAACTCCGCACTGGTAATTGTCGCCAGTAACAGCTCGATTCATAAGCAGACAATGCTCCCTCAGACCGTTCCGAAAGATTAACCAAGAAATGAGAACAAAATATGGATATGGCAAAAACCTCTGTACTAAGCTCAATCTTTGTAAAGACAGCGCGTTAAAATCATACAGAGAACAGCACATTACGAGGTGCCACGCTGAAACTCAACTCGCTGAATGAAGCCTCATTTTAAATTTACAAAATTAACACATTAGATTCTTTCAATTTACACTTGCTGTACTTTGTGCGAACAATACTTCTGAACATTTTATAAACAGAAGAAGGAGTTCCCCATGAAGTTACAACTAAGTAAAAAGAACCTAAAAAACCTAGGCAATAAAAACGCACTGAACTCAGATCAAACACCAATGATCGCTGGTGGTGCAACGGCTATTCCGCCAACCAGAGTCCAGAAAGGTTGCCCATACTTTTCTTACTACCCAGTAAATACCTGTAACCCCAGATAAACAGGTTACATACAGGGCACACTGTGTGCCCTGTATAAGAGACACTGTACTCTTCTCATGTCATCTGATCATTTCTGCCACCCTCCATAACACGTTTGTGCATACCATGTTGCTGTTGCCTTTAACTCGCCGCTCTACACACCAGGTCTGAAAAAATGTAAAGCCCCTTTACGAGAGCGACAGGCAACGAAATCTCTATGGGTATCTGGCATATCGGGTAGTATGCCGGTAGCGCCTGGCTCAGAGGCCGGAATGACGGAGGGGGAAATAGCTTAGGTGAATCATTTAACACCAGAGGTGATTGCAAGACTATTTGATTGATCCTTTATTAAGTAAAGGCACATTTAACATTCAATACCGCTCCGAAGACCAGAACGGCCATTTAGTTAGCTCAGACGATATGCAAATGCGCTCGCTTCACTCCTCTCTATCAACCCATGCTCGACACAGGATTTACTGAACTACAGCATCCACGCTACTTTTTACACGGCTTGTCTTTAGTCCAACATTCGCACTGTTTGCAAAGTAGTTCCCGGCTCGAAGGCCGGGGCGACAGTGAGGGGAATAGCTTAGGTGGATCATGTAACACCAAAGGTGATTGCAAAACTATTTAGATATCCTTGTATCGGCTAGTGGATATCTTTACATGCAATACAGTTTCAGAGACCAGATAAACCATACAGCGCTGGTTGTATATTAATGTAATCAAACCGACTACAACTCTGCCCCGCTTTGCATCATCCAGTACTCAACACAGGCTCCATTGACGTACTATGCCGACGCAAAGATGAGGCCGATACTATTACTTATGCAATGGTTCCCCAGATTTTGCTGAGCTCATATGATGCATACTCATAGGCTCACCTGGTTTAATCACACTGTTTGCGTAGTCAGGCACAGGTTTTGTTGCCTCCTCAGCTTTAACCACATTGGCTGCTTCCTGAACCAGGTTAGCTGCTGAGCCATTCAAGCTGCTTTCCGTGTTCAGGATCAAAGGCAGCCCATCTTTACCGCTACCAATCACAACCACTTTGGCATTGTTTGATTTTGCCAGCTCAATGGTCGCTTCAATACCACGCCATCTCAGGTAAGTTTCCGAAATACCACCTGCTACAGTTTCCTGAAAATCGGCAATCCCCTGTGCTTCTGTCTTCTTACGCTGCGCTTCTTTCTTTGCTACTTCCAGCCGCATCGCGTATTCCTCGTTCAGATAGCTTTGGTTCACCTTAGAAATAATCGCCTCATGCACTTTATCTGGAACATCAACTCGCTTTATGAGCATATCGTCCAGGTTAACTAAGGCATGACCATCTTTCATGTGTGTGCTTTGCTCTAAAATCGTTTCTTCCTGTATGTGTAATTCATCAAGTACTTCATTAAGAAGCTGTTTTTGAATTTCTAAACGTTGATGACTATATACCTCTTCTGCCCTGAATCGTGACACTATCATTCGCACCGCAGACGCAACCTCTGGCAGTACCATTTCTTCCAAATACTTTGGGCCAACCAGCTGGTGCAAATAGGGAACATGCTCAATGACCGGACGATATCTGACCGTAACATTGAGTGTGATCCTGAGTCCCTCTTTGGTGATCGCATCTATGCTTTCATGTGCAGTCTGGAAGCGCCCATTATAAATTATCAGCTTATCCCAGGGCATCACCAATACCGTACCTTCGCTAAAATGCTGTTTCAGATACGTACCTCCACCGAAGCGCTTCCACAATACAGCAACCTCACCGGAGTCAACCCGGATAAAGATAAACGGGACTAGCGCCACGATTAAGAACAAACAGATTAATAGGGTTAATCCAGCTCTGAAGCGCCAGGATAATATACGTTTGCGCCATGCTGGCTTGTAGCGCCTGAGTGCCCGCATTACCAGGTTAGCAATAAGTATCAACAGGCAGGCAGCCGCCAGTCCTATGAGCGCCAAATCAGGCGGCAGGATTATATTCATGACGGTACTCCATCTGTTTCTACTTCATGATGTTCCATTAGTTGTCCTTCTACCATCTTCAAATGCACGTCCGCCAGATGGAAATAGGCGTCGTCATGTGTAATTGCGATCACCGTGTTGCCACGGGCCTTGAGTCTGGGCAATACCTGTTCATAGAATTTTCGTCTGAATATTGGGTCCTGATCGGCGGCCCATTCGTCAAAAATATAAATCGGCCGATTTTCCAGTATGGTGCTGAGTAGCGCCAGGCGTTTTCTTTGCCCGGAAGAAAGGTCTATGGTACTGAACTCTCCATCAATCACACTGACCTTTGCGTTCATTTCTAAAAAGGTCAGCCATTCATCGATATCTTCCTGTGACGTTGTCTTGATCCCATAGAGCTGTTTAAACAAATGGAAATCCGCAAAGACCGAGGTAAAAATACTGCGGAAGCTCTCTCGATCGGCGTCGCGAACCGCCCGCCCGTCCAGGAAGATTTGTCCGGCCTGAAGCTCATATAAACCGGTTAACATACGAATAAACGTAGTTTTACCGCTGCCGTTACCACCGGTAATAAAGGTAATTTGTCCTCTTTTAACCGTTAGGTCGACCGGCCCGACAAAGAAAGGCCTGTCGCCAGGCTTACGATTATGTTGATAATACGCGCCCTCAAGCCTTAACTCCTCAAAATTATCAATGGATTGTACCTGAGTATTACGCCGTACCGTACTTTCAGCTTGCTCCCGTTTAAGGTCTGCCTCAAGTGTCAGTACATTTTGCGCCGCTTCCGTCGCCGTGGTGAACACTGGAATACCACCCACAATACTGGTGATCGGACCGATTAAAAACAACGAGGCCGTCGTCACCTTGATGACCACTTCCGGATAAACATCTGATAACACTGGCACGAAAAACACCATTGCACCGGTTGCAGCGAAAAAGGTTATCTGAGAAAGGACAAAGTCGGTCGCAAACAACGTTTTGGTCACCGTTTGCGCGCGCCGCGCTTTGCCAGAGGATAGGGAAAACTCGTGTTCCAGGTCGTCTGCTCTCGGTGCGCTCAGTTTTACTTCTTTAAAACCGTCGAGCAAGTCCGACAAGCGCTGGATAAGCTGGTTTTCGCTCTGAAATGCCTGCGCCATATTGCGCTGAATTTCATTGGCCCGTAAGCGGTGAATACTGCCGCCTAACATGATCAATACACTCAGGACCACAAACGCCATCACCGAGTGATAAGCAATATACAATGAGGTGAAAAACACCAGGCTTATAGACTGACCAATGATCACAAAGAGCTGAGCAGACTGAGAAATGGTTTGCAGCTCTTTGCTGAGCGTATTAAAAATTCGCTCCTTGCCAATTTTTTCAAGCGTCGATAGTTCGGTATGCCGAACCGATTCGAATAGCTCAACTCGCATATGATCAATGGACTTTTCAACCATTTTAGCGGCTTTAGTCATTAACCTTTGCTGGGTTAACCCGTAGATCAACACCGTCAGGGTAAAGAGCACCAGATAGTAAAACACATGGTTTTCTTTGTGGATATCAGAAATGTTTTCTGCCACGTTGTTGATAAGAGCAAGCACCAGTGCATTGGCAAGGCCAGAGATACAACCGAGTAATACAAAGGTCCTTTTTTTAATTTTAATGTTTCGACTTATTAAATCGTATAATACCATTTTTATTGTCTTTTCACTGTGTTACCAGTGGCCTGAAAGTCCGCCACTGGTCATAATACTGAGCGCTACGACGCAGTCAGAACTGCAATCCTTGTTATCTTATCTTGAGGATCTACATCCTCTGGTTTTAAGCTTGCCTGTTTTTTGGTCACAATCAAATAGTGAATTTAGGCAATGCCGGATTTTCTGTTATTCCTCCGCTTCTCTTGGCTCTGCCAGACGTGTTTTGGCAAGTAACAGCACCAGTAAGCTCACCAGTGGCGTGAATACCAGGCCAATAAAGAAAAACCCAACTGGACCGGCAAAGGTATTGCGCCCCCAGTAACCAGAAAGTACACATAGCACCAGATACAAAGTAACTAACATAATTTGCTCCTCTGAACTGACAAGCAGTTCCAATTAACCGATGAGCAAATAAACCAACAGACACGCCGTTGGTTTATTTGTGTTTTAGCCTCTCAACTTACGCTGTAGCTTGGTTGTCTTGAGTGCTGTTGCCTTTATCTTTTCGATACTTAGCAGCAATTTCAGAGATGTCTCCCTTAATGCTTGCCAGATTAAGATCTAGCAAAGTGCCGCCGTTTTCGAAGTGTCGGATAAACGTAGAACCTACTGCATTTGTAGATGCAGCTGATACCACTGGCATAAATGCGAGTGCGCTAAGCGTGCCAATGATTGGTACCGACTTTAAGAAACTGCTAAGTCCTGCACCGCCCAAAGACTGTGGGAATGAGCCGCCAATCACCGCACTTACCGTACCGCGGATCTTATTGTCGCTATAAGATTGGCCATATACCTGAGCAATCTCACTGATCATCTTGATTTGTACACCAGTCAAGGCCACCAAATCGATGGCTGGTACTGGGATCAAACCCGTACCGAAAGACCATTTGGTGTACTTGTCGACAATAATGCGTGCTACGGCTTCGCGATTCTCAACCTCAACATTTGCTGATTCCTGCTGTGGAGCAGCGCCAGCAGCCGCTGTGGCCTTGTCATCCTTCGCTGTTTTTGTCGCTGTCATGTTTTTTCCTCTATGATTGGAATTGTACCAACGTCGTTAAAAATTCAGTTGGCATAAACAGTTGTTAAACCCACCAAGTCAGGTAAAGCCTAGACCCTAACTTGCCCTTTTTCACTTTCCATGTCCTAAAACACAGCAAGTAAATTCGTTTAAAATGCAATGGATACGATACAAAACCGCCGTTACTCACTGCTTTATCTTTGTTTGCAATGGAACCATCGTTTTGCTCCCATTGCTTCCTGAATGTGTCGCCGGTTAGCAGATCCCGCATCAGCAGGTGTCTGAGTGCAGAGCGGCCCTATTCACTTTTACGCTTCATCCAATACCGTCTGACACGCTTCGGTACGGTGTTTATCGCTATAAAAGATGATGTTGCGAATTTCCTGCGCAATACAATCCGATTCAGTGCCCGTTTTAACGTAATTACTGAACACCATTACATTCTGGTCGCGCTCCAACAGGCGGTTAAAACTGGTCACCCATGAGTACGGATAGCTGCCTGAATACTGTAAGAATTTTTCATATTTTCTGAGGTTTGTTTCACTTGGGTCATCCGGACAATCAGCGACTTTGCCATACTGATTTGGGTCGATATAGGTCACAAACCAGCCATAACCGTAGTATTCACATGATGAGGAACTACCGGTGTTGGAATAAGGTGCAAATGCAGCCAGTTTCTGGGCTTCATTGAGTATTTTGTTGGTATATAAACCCTGATCCCATTTGTGCATATCTTCCACGGTTGAATACATATCACCGGCTGAGTAAAGCACGAGCGGATTGCTGTAAGGGTTCACCAGAATGTCTTCATACGGCGCAGGACCCCCAGTTGCTGGCGGACGACCATTGGCCAGTGGCAGATACTGGTTATCTTTGTAGATGTATCCTGTCGTCATATCCGAGTAGATACCTATGGCACTAAACGAGCCACTTTCGCTCATGTCCAGCGGATCGAGTATCTGCTCTTTGAGGATATTGCTGAACCAGAAACTGCGGTCGATGTCACCCTGAGTACCCGCTGCAAGCTGCTCAATGATGTTGCCAACCAGGTAATAGTTACAGTTACTGTATTCATACTTGCTACCCTGACTAAAAGACGGCTGTCCGCCTTGCTCTTCACAAGTACAAAAACGATTGCCAAACCCTTCCGGACCATTCAAATTGAGGGTTTCGTCGTACAGATAAGGACGCCAGCCCCAGTCGTTATAAACTTCTTCGTTGTCACTGTAGTTCGGGATCCCTGATGACATGGCCAACAGGTTGTGCAAAGTCACGTCTGCACACTGGTTTTTAGGATACCAGGGCAGATGATCGCCAACGGTTTCAACCCTAAGGTCCTTCCCTTCGAGCATCCGCATCAGGATCGCAGCTGCGAACGCTTTGGTATTTGAGCCAATCCGGTACTTAGAATTAACCGTGTTATCCACGTTGTACTGCATGTTTTGCGGACCACAGTGGTATTCATAAACCATTTTGTCTACAGAAGTGATGTAAATAGTCCCGAAAAACACCATAGCATCACAGTATTGCCTGACAGAGGTATCTATCATTTCAATTTGTGATGCGGTGATCGTAGTATCTTTCGCTGTACTTTTGTTTTGCAGACACGATGCCAGGGCGAGGCTGATCAGGCACATCACCATGATATTCAGCCTTGAAGGGTTTAACCATTTCATTGTTTGGATTCCTCAAATTTGACTACTCTGTTTGTCAACCGCCGCACCACTAACAAACCCCATTATGCGCGTCTTAACGCGCAGCTTTTGCCATTCCCACCAGTACCTTACGAGTACCTGTATAGGCCTGACGGCCGTGGGTATACAGCATGTTATCCAGCAGCAAAATATCGTTACGCTGCCAGGGGTAAGAAAACGTCAGATCGCGATAGACCTGGTTGATGACATCAATATCTTGTTTCGCAATCTCACCGCCATCGCCGTAATAAGCGTTACGCGGTAAATAGTCAGCACCAATGCTGTCGGGCATTTCGGTGTCAACAGCAGAGCAATGAAACAAGTGTGCCTGGTTAAACCAAACCTTTTCACCTGTCTGTGGATGCGTCATCACCGCAGGCCTGAACTGACGAGTTTGTAACCTACCATCGTCAAACCATTCGCACTGGATGTCATTTTTCCAACAGTAGGCTTCCACATCGTCACGGCTTTGAGTCTGGAACACCTCTTGCCAGGGCAAATCTATGTCCCCGAAGTTGCGCACATACATAATGCCGCGCTCTTCAAAGCGATTTCTTAACGCCTCTGGCAGCTGTTTATAAACTTCACGGCTATCAGCAAGTGGCGTGTCTCCCCCGGTTTTGGCCGGTACAACACAGAAAAAGCCCATTCGCATTGGCCAGCAATTTGAATAAGCATTTTCGTTGTGTTGCAGGATCACCTGATCGGCGTGATATTCAGTGGTGGTGTAAATGTTGTTGCGCAGTGCTGTGCGAGGGGAAGAGCGATAGATATACTGGCTTAACGGCTCACCAAAAATCGTTTCCAATATTGTGCTGAACTGATTGGTGCTGACGATGTTGAGACCGCGAAGCAACGCGAACCCATCGCGGTCAACCCAGGCATTAATTTCCTTCACATTCGCCTTGACCCAGGCAAGACCACTTTGCTTTTGTCCTGAGAGATCATGGATCCGTTGATCTGTTTCGGCGGAACTGAGATCCATGTCTGTTGATAGTAACTGATCCATTTTATTCCCATCCTTCTCGTTAGGTATCAAATAAAACTTACATCGCAATTTTGACATTTATTGTTTGTTTCTTACGCACAATCAACATCAAATAAAACAATTTAAAAACACTTTGCTAAACAATAGACTACAAAAAGTAGTAACTCTCTATTATTTCTATAACCCTATCGACTTGCTGATACTGCAAAATCGACAAGTGAGTGCCCTCAACTTCGTGGGCATTCACATTGGCATACAAGGTTTGCCAGCCCATACCAGCTGAGAGCCTTCGGCCTTCAAACTCCCGGGTTTGACTGGCTTTGATCACGGTCAGCGGACAACTTAGCTGTAACCCCAGGTGCACTTCAGCCAGTAGCTGACCGCGAAACACGGCCTGAAGGCGCGATAACTGCTCAGCTGTAAAGTGGTAACCTGACTGAGCCATGGCATCCACCAGGCTTGTGGTTTGCTGAGCAAGCGTCTCGACTCTGAGCGCGCTGAGCTGCTCGGCATTCAAACCCAGTGCAAAGAAGTCGTTGAGATTCTCCAGCATCAACTGATCTGCCTCAGCGGCCGTGATCGACACTGAGCTATGCGTTGGTTTAGGTGTATCCAGTATGGTTATTGACGACACCGATACACGCTGCGTCTCTCCTTCAGGTAGGGAGTTCTTGTCCAGCTGCTGCGCCATTGCCAGTGCGATAAAGCTGCCAAATGAGTGACCAATAAGGTGAACAGAGCCAATCTGCGCCTCCCCGAGTGCAGACAAGTAATGCTGCGCCGTTGCATCAACCGACCCAACGACATCCGGGTCATGTGCGATCAGATCAGGCTGCAGACCATAGACAGGGATCTGTTTATCTAGCCCCTGTACCAATGCCTGAAAGGCCATCAGCAGACCACCTGCACCGGCTATCAACACCACAGGCGTAACGCCCGGGCTGCCAGCTTGCAGGCATAACAGGCTCTGAAGCTCCACAGGATGTTGCTGACTGGCTTGCTGGAAATCACTTAAGGCCTGAGCGAGTGCATCAACACGGGTATGTTGCAGCAACAAAGCGATGGGCACCTGGGCTTTGAGTACATCACACAGCTCAGTATGCAATCGCATGAGCAATAATGAATGACCACCCAGCGCAAAAAAGTCATCACTGAGCCCCACCTGCGGACACTGCAACAATTCGCCAAGATAGTCACATAAGTGACGCTCCAGGGGCGTGGTTGGAGCAACATACTGTTCGGGTTCGGCCAACATTAGCGTGTCAGCCTCACTGGCAAGTGCTTTCCTGTCCAGTTTGCCATTGTGGTTATGGGGTAGCTGTGCGCGAACGATTATCAACTGTGGCACCATATAAGCGGGCAAGTGGTCAGCCAGAGCCGCTTTAAGTTCAGAGGCATCAGGCTCAAACGCTGACTCCACAAAGGCCACCAGCTGATCGCCGTTGTGCTGATCTCGTTTCACAACTACAACACTGGCAGACACCGCCTGCTGTGCTAACAGGGCCAGTTCAATCTCGCCCAGCTCAATGCGATAACCGCGGATTTTCACCTGCTCGTCCAGGCGTCCTAAAAAGTGTAACGCCCCGTCAATCACTCGCACTTTATCGCCGGTTTTATAACTGCGCGTTTGAGTGTGGGGGTTGAGTACAAAGGCTTTATCCGTTTTCGCTTTATCGCCCAAATAGCCAAGTGCCAGCGCCTCGCCACTGACATACAACTCTCCGGCAACGTAATCCGGCAGGGCTCTGAGCTCACTGTCCAGCACATGTGCCTCGAGGCCAGCCAGGGGTTGGCCAATTGGCACGGACTCACCCTGATAACACGTAACGTCCTGAAGCGTGGCAGAAATGGTAGTTTCGGTCGGCCCGTAGGCATTGATAACTCGGATAGCAGAGCCATAATGGGCCTGCCAGGCGCGCAGTGCCGCACTTTGCATTTGCTCGCCGCCAACTGTGATGATCCGCATGCGAGAACCAAAATCGACGGGACTGGCCGCCAGTTGCTGCCAGTAAGCCGTTGGCAAGCTCATCAGGCTTAACTCGGCGCTCTGCGCCAGTGTGGCAAGCGCATGACTATCAAGCAACTGGTTTTGCTTAGCCATCACCAGGGTTGCGCCACTGAGTAAAGTACAAAACACTTCTTCTGCAAAAACATCAAAACTACAGCTGGCAAATTGCAGATAGTTGTCACCCGGTGCGATGGCATAATTGCTTTGCAGACACGCCACATAATTGAGCACACTGCGATGGGCAACTTGCACACCTTTTGGCTCACCCGTGGTACCGGAGGTGTAAATGACATAACAAGGAGATGTGCTGTCGCACGTGCGCTGCACACAATCACTCGATTCAGCTGAAATATCAGCCTCACAGGTTGCCAAATCAACGAGCGGGCAAGTAGGCATATCTCCAAGCCAGTCTTGTTTTGTGCTGATCAATAAAGCGGCCTCTGCATTGGAAAGCATGTACTGACGCCTTTGTTCAGGAAACGCTGGTGCAACCGGCAAATAGGCTGCGCCAAGCTTAAGCGCAGCCAGAATCGCAATGATCAACTGTGGCCCAGGCTGCAGACACACCGCAATCACAGCCCGGTCGGCGGGCAACGAATACCGAGACATCAGGTAATTTGCCAGTCGACTGGCAGCCTCATCCAGCTCACCGTAGGTTAGTGTCTGAATAGGAAGCGCTGTGCCCTGCTGATAGAAACGAATAGCGGTGCTTTGCTTGTGGCTGGCCGTAACCTGGCCAAACGCCTGCTGTATGGTTTGATGATGAACGGCCTGCCTGCTCGCACCGGGTAGCTCAAAATGCGGCAGCCGGGCATTTTGGTCCGGCCTCACCAGCGACAACTGCGCCAGCGTACTATCCGGAGTCTCCATAAAGGCAGTCAGTAAATCCGTTATCAGGCACAGGCTCTGGCGCGCCTGCTGCGCGGCTAACATCGCGTCGCGATAACAGAGCGTTAGCGACAGTTGTTTTGCAACACCGACCGCAAGCGTTATTGGATAGTGCGTCTGGTCCCGCTCCGAGCATATCGTCACTTTAAACGGCGCGTTGTTTTCAGCCAGCGGATCGCTGGGATAATTTTCAAACACATAAAGCGCATCAAACAAATCGCTGCTGTTATCAATCTGGCTCCATTGCTGGATCTGCGACAGCGGCGTATGTGCATGTTGCGCCAGTGATGCCTGCAACTCTCTGATCTGCGCAAGATAGTCATTGACCGACAGTTGACCTGGAGTATTAATCAGCACCGGCTGAGTATTGATGTACAAGCCGACTCGTTCTCCAACTCGAGGCAGGAACTCAGGACGTCCGGAAACAGTCTGACCGAACAGCACGTAGTCACTCTGGCAACAGGTACTCAACCAATAAGCCCAGGCTCCCTGAACCACCTGATTGAGCGTCAGTCCACGTTGCTTTGCAAACGCGCTAAGCTGAGCGGTAAAGTCCGTACTCAATGTTTCTGTCAGCTCACTGACGCTGTGATTGTTTCCATCTCTGATGGCCAGATGCTCTGTCACCAGCGTTGGCGTATCGATCTGTGCGAGTTGCTGTTGCCAGAACGCCTTCTCTGCATGCACATCCCGGTTTTCAAGATATTCAACATAGTCGCGGAACGGATCCATGACGGATTTCACCATCCGGGTTTGCACTCTCGCACGATAGTGTTCAACCAGCTCAGCAAACAGCACGGGCAAAGACCAGCCATCCATGATCATGTGATGATACGTCCAGACAAATCCGTGACAATGATCGGCAAACGGCACCAGCCTCAGACGCATGCAAGGCGCACCTTGTAAATCGATTGGATGTCGATATTCCTGTACAGCCACCTGAGTCAGACAAGCTTCCACTGTGTCGTCATAAGGTTGCGGCTCGTCAATTTGCAAAGGCACTGGGCACTGCTCAAATACCACCTGAACAGGCTGATATGGGGTGACAAAAAATGCCGTTCGCAAAATTGAATGACTGGCTATCAGCTGCGCCCAGGCATAGCCGAAGGCCTCAGTATCTAAAGCTCCCTCCAGTAACATCACTGACTGTTCAAGATAGGCGCTGTTATCAGCACCTTGTGCATGAAACCACATGCCTTGCTGCAGAGGCGTCATTGGATAAATATCGGCAACACCTTGCCCTGCTTTGTCCAGCAATTGATCCAGTTGCAGTCTGTCGAGCTGCGGCAGCAGAGGAAAGTCACTGGGCGTGAAACAGTGCTCTGTCTGCGCGACACAATGCGCAAGTACTTCTTCAATGGCCAGCTCAAAACGCGTGCTCAGCTGCCTGGCATCTTGTTCAGAATAATAATCAGACGCACACTCCAGCGTCACTGACAAACAACCGCCTGTCACCGCTGCGGTAATTTGTAATGCTCCGAACAGGTTATCCTGCTCGCTGCGTAGCAAGCCTGTGTGCTCAGTGGCGTCACCAAGCAAGCCGCTGTGCTGCAAGACCGTATCGAGCTGCCCCAGATAGTTAAAAAAGACCTGTTCACGGGTATTTATATTCAATGACCCCCTGATCTGAGGGTCCGGGTGAGAATGGCACAAAGCGCCAAACTCACTGCCATGGCGGGTAGTCCAGGCAAGTTGCTCTTTGACAGCACAGATAACCTCGGTCAGTGTCGATTCCGATATGGCACTACCACAGGTTAAACGCAGCGGGAATAAAGCGGTTAGCCAGCCAATGGTACGACTGGCATCCAGCGCACCTTGCAGCTGTGCGCGGCCATGGCTTTCGAGCATTACTACCTGCTCTGTACGCTGATAGTGACGTAACGCAAGCCACTGCCACGCACTGAGCAATAAGGTTTGGATATTACTTCTGTACGGTCGGTTTGCCTCATTTAACAGCTGCTGTGTTTGAGACTGGCTGAACTGTATTTTATTTATAATGGCCGTTGTCAGCTGGCTGCCTGAAAAACTTGCGCCCAGCAGCCGTTGACGCTGAGAGAGCGCTGCCGCGTCCTGCCATCTGGCAAGATATTGAGTTTCCTGTGCGCGGCCCTGAAGATAAAACGCAATAGCATCCGGCGAAGCACTCGCAGGCAGTAACTGCACAGCCTGTCCCCTTT
This sequence comes from Pseudoalteromonas rubra, assembly GCF_001482385.1. Taxonomy (NCBI): domain Bacteria; kingdom Pseudomonadati; phylum Pseudomonadota; class Gammaproteobacteria; order Alteromonadales; family Pseudoalteromonadaceae; genus Pseudoalteromonas; species Pseudoalteromonas rubra. Next base: position 404,141 of record NZ_CP013612.1, on the reverse strand, counting down.
GAACCTGAGCACATGCCTGTTCAAGATCGGCCAGCAAAATACGCCAGGACACGCCATCAATGAGTAAGTGATGAGCAATCACCAGTAACCGATCAGCTTGCTCTGTGTCTGGTGTCACGATATGGCACACGTGCAACAAGGGGGAACCGTCAAAAGTAAATCCTGCCTGTGCTAGCGCACAGATCTCCGCCAGAGCATCCTGCCAGCAAGTGCCTTTGGCGTTAAGGTCGTGAGCATGACACACAGCTGCGCTGTCGAGCTGCTCCATGATATGTAATTGCTCCCCCCCTCTGACAGACAGTCTGAGGGCATCATGGCACTGTATCAGGCCCTGCACGGCATCGCACAAATGTGCATAAGAAACGGACTTATCAATGCTCAGCATGACCGCCTGGTTCCAGTGCTCAGGGACCGCAAAAGCCTGCTCGAAAAACCATTGCTGGATTGGGTGAGGGGTTAGTTTGCCGACAAAATGCTGCTGTTCACATTCACACCCGGCTATGCTGGTTTGTGCTGTGTTGGTGATAAAGTTTGCAGCCAGCGCTTGTGCTGTACTGTAGGTAAAAATATCAGCAACCGAAATGGCAATATCTGCTGCTCTGGCCCGACTGGCAAGCTGAATGGCCAAAATGGAATCACCGCCACTGGCAAAAAAGTCATCCTGAGCTTGCAGGTCCCCTGTATTCAGCAATGACCGCATCAGCGTTAAAATCGGATTGTGCTCAGCGTTTGCTGTGCCGCGCGTCTCAACCGGTGTGATTTGTTCACCATCAGACTGCGCAGCAAACTGCGCCAGTGCACGATGATCAAGCTTGCCATGTGCAGTCAAAGGCAACGCCTGCAAAACCATAAATACACTTGGTACCATGTAATCTGGCAAACGAGCACACAGTGCAGCACGCCAAGCTTCACCGGAGTCGAGCTCCGATTGCGCAGCCTCAGGCACCACAAATGCCGTCAACTGTTTATTACCTGGATGCGTTTGCGTTATCAATACTGCGCAGTCCGCAACACCAGACTGCTCACGCAACTGGTGCTCAATTTCAGCCAGCTCAATGCGATAGCCACGCAATTTAACCTGCGCATCATTACGCCCAATGTAGGCAATATGGCCATTATTGAGCCGCCGAACCAGGTCGCCACTGCGATAAACACGCACACGATCACCATTATCCAGTGTCAGTTCAGTGAACTTTTCATCGCTCAGTTCAGGCTTATTAAGATAGCCCAGGGCCAACCCAGCGCCTGCAATATAGAGCTCTCCGACCATGCCGTCGGGCACGCTGCGACCGTGCTCATCCATAATGAAAATCGCACAATTGTCTACCGGCAGGCCTATGTCCGGCTGCTGCTCACTGTGCCAGGCAACTTCACCTGAGGTTGCCACTACAGAAGCCTCTGTTGGTCCATAGTTATTGATTAATTTAAAATTATGCTGACCACGGGCTGGACCCAGCCTGTCACCCCCGACTAACAGATACTTTAGCTTTGCCGGTGCAAAGGCTGAGTCTGCCAACATGACTTCTGCAATTGGCGTTGCCAGAAAACAATGGCTTACTCCCTCTTCGGTCAACAATGTTGACAATAAATGTGGATCATTCAGTTGCGCGCCGCTGACAAACACCAGTTGTGCACAGGCGTTCAGATAAGGCCAAATTTCCCAGGTAGCCGCATCAAAGGCGATGTTGGCGGTCTGGCTGCCGACACTGTGCTGGTCCAGAGCAAAGGCTCGCTGATGCCAGTGACACAAGTTTGTTAGCCCACTATGTGGGATCATAACGCCCTTGGGCTGCCCTGTGGTACCTGAGGTATAAATCACATAGGCTAGCTGACCAGCATCGATTGCTGGTAACGTCATTTGGGCATAGGTGGCACACTGCGCGTTCAGTTCAGGACTATCCAGCCATACCTGCTGGCAGTCCTGATAGGCCTCAAACTGACTGGTGAAGCGCTTTTGCGTCAACAACCATCGACTTCCACTGTCGCTGACAATGTGTCTGATGCGCGTTTCGGGGTAATCCGCCGACACAGGCACATAGGCCCCACCGGCTTTGAAGGTCGCCAGCATGGCCACCACTAAATCGACACCGGCATCGCAACTGATCAGTACCCTTTGTTGTGGCTTCAGACCCTGCCCAACCAGATACCTGGCCAAAGCGCTGGCCCGAGTATCAAGCTCACTATAGGTGAGCATGCTATCCGCTGCGGGGTCCTTAATTGCGACTTTATCGGGTGTTTGATGGGCAAACAGGGCAAGTCGCTCAACCAGTGTGGTGTGTTTGGACACATTGTGCGACTCCCCGTTAATTGCCTGGTGGCGCCGAAGCGTCAAAGGCACATCGGCGATGGGAAGCTCAGCGTTATAGGCAAGTGCGTTGAGCATCACGTTAAACGCTTCGCTCATACCAGCAATACTGGCGGCATCAAACAAACCTGTGTTGTAACACCAGGTGAAACGCAGTCCGTCATCGGTTTGTGCTGCACTCAGTTCAATATCGAACTTAGCTTCCACGGATACCGCTTGCTGCGGGCATACTTCTATATCAGCCAGTTGCAGCTGTGTGTCCAGCCGGGGATTAAGTGAAAAGCTCAGCTGAAAAACGCCCTGATGACTGAGGTCGCGTGCCACGTTAAGCGCATCGAGGATCTGCTCGAAAGGCATTGCCTGATGGGCCTGAATATCTATCATCAGCGCTTTTTGCTGACTCAGCAGCTCGCCGAAAGTCATGTGTGGTGTAAAATGCGTGCGAATGGGCAAGGTATTGATGAAAAACCCTACCATAGGCTGCAACTGGCTATGTTCCCGACCTGAAAATGGCGTACCAATCACCACATCGTCGCAACGACTGTATTTACCCACAAATAATGCAAACGCAGTCTGCAACCAGGTAAACAGGGTGATATCACTGTGTCGGCACTGGGCTTCGATAGATTCCAACTGCGACTGTTCAAGGTGTGCGATGTGCACCGCACCATGCGTATCCGATGAGTTAGTTCTGGCCCGATCTAGTGGTAACTGATGCAGCGGCGGTGCATCTGCCAGGTGCGCTAGCCAAAAGTCTCTGTGTGCCTGCAAAGCTTCACCTTGCAGAGTCTCGCGCTGCCACTGTGCATACTCTGCGTATTGCAATGGCAAAGGTTGCGACAGCAGATCTGGTAGTGGCAGCCCCTTAGCGTAGTATTGATAGAATGCCGCCAACTCGGAAGTTAAAATCTCCAAAGAGTGCGCATCTGCGGCGATATGATGCAAATTAACGCGCAATTGGTGCAAGCTATCACTGCATGACATCAAGGTCAGCCGCACCATGATGTCCTGACTCAGGTCAAAAGTTTGCATGGCATCGTCACGCTGTGCACTAAGCCAGCGTCGCTGCTGCGCCTCTGGTGCCAAAGCACGTGCATCAATGTAATGCAAAGGCAGTTCGAAGTCGGGACTAAGCACCTGCTGTGGTCTGCCCGTCTCATCGAGCAGTATTTTACTGCGCAGCACCTGATGGCGCTCAATGATAGCCAGCCAGGCTTGTTTAAATGCAGCCAGGTTTAATGGGCCATGAAGGGTGAAAGCCGCTGGCATATGATACTGCGCTGATTCAGGAGTCATGTGTTCGACTGTCCACAGTCGCGACTGCGCAAAAGACAAGGGCAAAGACTGCGTGGTCTGTGTACGTGGAATATCAAACGAAGATGCACTCTGTGCACCCGCTTGAGTGACCACTTTTGCCAACTCAGCAACACCCGGGTTCTGAAATACGTCTTTTAATGTGACAGGCAGACCATGGCGCTCCCTGAGCTGACTTACCAACTGCGTGGCTAACAAAGAGTGTCCACCAAGGCGGAAGAAATGGTCATTCAGGCCAACCTGCTCCACCCCCAGTAAACTCGAAAAGCACGTGGTGATAGCATGTTCAACATCCGTAGTTGGTGCACGATACACCGCTTCTTGCTGCAAAACGTCCAGCGCCAGCAGCGCCTTTTTGTCAATTTTGCCATTGCTAGTCAGGGGTAAAGTGTCAACAACGACCACATTGGTAGGCAGCATAAATTCAGGCAGAGAGCTGCGCAAATACGCTTGCAGCTGAGTGAGCGGTTCTGCCAGCTCAACACCGGGGCAAAGGACCACAAACGCGCTGATCCGCGCACCTTGCTGGTCATTGCAGTTAAGCAATACACTAACAGCTTGTAGTTGCGGATGCTGGCGCAGCTGATTTTCAATCTCTCCCAGCTCAATCCGATAACCCCGTACTTTGACCTGATCGTCGGCCCGGCTGATGTATGTCAGCTCGCCATCCGGCAGAAAACGTACCAAATCGCCGGTCTTATAGAGTTTTTTATCACTTGATGCGGCAAACGGGTCGGCGATAAAACGCTCAGCATTGAGCGTCTCTCTTTGCCAGTAACCCCGGCACACCCCTTCACCACCCACATACAACTCACCTACCGCGCCCATTGGCAGCAGCTGTTGATATTTGTCCAGGACATAACACGACGTGGTTGGAATAGCGTGGCCGATATTACTCACCCCCAACGCTAAATCCGCTTGCGTTAGTCGCTTAAAGGTCACATGCACTGTGGTTTCGGTGATCCCATACATGTTTATTAACTGACAGGCTTCGAATCGGTTAGCCCAGGGCCTGAGCTTGCCCGGCTGCAAGGCTTCTCCCCCGAAAATCACATAGCGCACCTGACAGCGCGCCTGCTCTGCTTCTGATAATGCGCACATAGCAGATTGCAAAACATAAAACGCACTGGGGGTCTGATTGAGTATTGTCACCTTCTCGTTCAGTAAACACTGGGCAAAGGCCTGAGTGTCCTGGCTCACGGCCTTGCTAACCACCACCAGTTTTGCGCCAAACAGCAAAGCACCGTACATTTCCCAAACCGAAAAGTCGAAGCAAAATGAATGGAACAAGGTCCACACATCCTGCTCATTAAAATCGAATAAAGCCGGTTCTACGTGTAATAAGCGCACAACGTGGCGGTGTTCTATCTGCACCCCTTTAGGGCGACCAGTGGTACCTGAGGTATAGATCATATAAGCCAGGTGATGTGGCTCGATATCCAGCGCTAAATTATCGCTAATCGCAACGCCATCGTAGAGGGTCTCATCGTCAATGTTGATGAGTTGCTCAGCGCAGGTGTCAAAACGTGCCTGAGTGTAGTGGTCACAAATCAACCAGCGACTACCAACATCACCTATGATGTACTCAATGCGGTCCCTGGGGTAATCCGGGTCAATGGGCACATAAGCCGCCCCGGCTTTTAAAATCGCCAGTAAAGTCACCACCATATTCACAGAGCGGGTGACACTGACGGGCAACATGGCTTGAGGTGTGATGCCATGTTTCACCAGCACTCTGGCAAGCCGATTTGCCCGGTTGTTCAGCGCCTGATAACTCAAACGTTCCTGCTCATCAACCACGGCGATCCGCTGGCCAAAGCGCTCAACTTGCGCTTCGAACAGGCTCACCAGCGTCTGGCTGGTATCCCACAGTGTGTCTGTATATTGGGCATGTGTCAGAATTGCCTGAGTTTGCTGCTTGCTAAGCAACGCAACATGCCCAACCTGCGTATGCGGCGCCTCAACCAGCTGCTGCAGCATAACCGCGAAACTCTCTGCCCAGTGAACTATGGTATCGCTGCGATACAGGTCGCTGTCGTACTTCCAGTTGAGTGTCAATGAATGGGTCTCATTGTCCAGAGTGGCACTGAGCTCCAGGTCACATTTTATGTCGATTTCATCACTGCAGGCGGTTTGCTCTACCACGCTTAAACCAGGCAGATCCAGGGTATGTGCCGATGCGTTTTGTTCCAGCGTAAACAAAATCTGTACCAGCGGATGGTGACTCATGTCACGCTCGCATTTTAGCACCTCAACGACTTTATCGAACGGCACCTCCCGATGTTCAAATACAGTCAGGATTTGTTCTTTTTGTTGCTGCAGCCAGTCGTTGAAACGCATTGACTCTATGACTTTGGCCGGGATCACCAGCGTATTGACGAACAGGCCAATCAAGGGCGCTAATTCAGGGTGGTCACGTCCCAGCACAGGCGTACCAACAACCACCTGCTCATTTTGCGTTAACCGCCCAACAAACAGCATAAAACTACTGAGCAACCACATAAATGGCGTAACCGATTGGCTGGCACACTGAGCCTGAATTCCCTCAACCAAGGGTGGATTCAGGGTCTGGCGATAAACCCGGCCACCGTGTGTTTGTAGCGCCGGACGAACAAAGTCACCGGGCAAAGATTGGATCGGATCCAACTCTGCCAGCGCTTGTTGCCAGAACGAGAGCTTGTCTGCCAGATACTCGGGTTTCAGGGTACGCTGCTGCCAGTTTGCATAATCCCCATACTGTATCGTCAAAGGTGCCAGCTGAGGGGCTTTATCCTCGTTTAACGCTGCACGATAAAGCGCTTCTAACTCTGTGACCAACACCTGCATCGACGCGCCGTCGGATACGATATGGTGCATATTGAACGCCAGATAGTGAGTTTGCTGATCAGATATCACTAAGGCTCGTAACAATACATCGTGCGTTAAATCAAATGGCTGAGCCAGAAACTCGGTCAGCTGAGTGCGGATTGTCTGCACCCGCCCGGTCTCGGACCAGGCGCTGGCATCGCGCCACTCAAACGGCGTTTCAAAGGCCTCAGCCACGTGCACAACAACGCCCTGTTCGCCTTGACTGTCGGCGATAAAATGACTGCGTAAAGCGTCATGACGAATGATAAGGGCGTTGATGCTGGCCTTGAGCGCTTCGATATCCAGATGGCCGATAAGGACAAATTCAGCGGGCATATAGTACTGACTACTACCCTGTAACTGCTCGATAAACCACAACCCCTGCTGAGCATAACTGGCTGGCAAAGGCCGTGAGCGGTCGGCTTTTGCTATCGTCGAGTGCCCACCCGACGCCCGCACCTCATCCTGCTGCTGTTGAAAATAGGCAATGATCTCAGCTTTATTCGCCACTATGCGCTGTTTGAGCTCGTCCGGAAACGCGCCTTGTTGCCTAAACGCCAGTGCACCGTTTTTTTCATACAAAGTGATGCCTGCACGCAATGCATCTGCGATTAACTGCTCAATTACTATCAACTGTTCCGTCATTACAAAAACATCTCTTCTGAAGTGTCGTTTTCGTTATCATCCTGTGCCTGCTGTGCCATGGCCTGTTGGATTTCAACCCAATGAGCCAGTGCTGCCACGGTCGGCCGCTCAAACAGCGTTCTGACTGACATGCCGACACCCAGTCGCTCTTCAATCAGTCCGATGCATTGCGTCGCCAGCAGTGAATGACCACCCAGGCTAAAGAAGTTGTCTTCAACGCTGATTGAAGTACGCTTCAGCACTGACGCCAAAATCTCCGCCAAAGCGGCCTCTACGTCATTGCGTGGCGCAATGAGTTTGGCCACCGAGTCACATTGTGCTCCCAGCGCATGAAGTGCCCGCGCGTCGACCTTGCCGTTGGCTGTCAGGGGGATTGCATCGATCAGTACATAACGGTAGGGCACCATATAAGTGGGCAGCGATTCACTTAGTGACGCCGACAGTTCGGTGGCTATTCTGGTAGTCACCAGCTCAGTCGGTTCAGGTCGTCCCAGCTCCTCATCTGACTTAGCGACCAGGTAGGCCTCCAGGTTATCCGCGGCTTCATTCAACACCACCACCGCCTGCTCAATGCGCGGGTCTTGCTGCAATTGCTGAGCAACTTCTTGTGGCTCAATGCGATAACCTCGGAGTTTCAGTTGTGCATCAAGTCGGTGACAAAACAGCAGTGCGCCCGGCGTGCCATCATCATTAACAGACCAACGCACCAGATCGCCACTGCGATAGAAGCGCTGCTCACTTTGCTGCACGCCAACGGGTAGCCAGACAAACTTTTCATCGCTCAGGTCGCCACGATTCAGATAGCCCTGAGCCAGGTTATTACCCCCAATGTACAGCTCCCCCATGACCCCAGCCGGGACCGGCTGCATCTGTTCATCCAGCACCAGTAAATGCGTATTGGCGATAGGCTGACCGATAGGAACCTGGGCAATCGATTGTGCCGCCAGGCGGTCAATTTCCTGTTTATCGCACAGGTAAGTGCTGGTGCCCACGGTGGCTTCAGTTGGACCGTATTCGTTAATCCAGCAGACATTTGGCAATCGCACGCTGAGTTCGGCCAACAGCGCAACAGGTAACGCCTCACCGCCCACAACCACCTTATGTGCAGCGTTAAAACAGCGATCTTCTGACAAGCCACATTGTTTTAGTACTGCAACAACCCCTTGCAAATGTGCCGGTGTTACTTTAAAGACCCCGGCAATATTGCCGCACAGGCGGTTAGCCAGCTCTTTTAACATTCGCTCGTCATCAGCCAGCATATCTATGCTTATTCCCTGCAATAACGCAGGCCAAATAGCGGTTACAGTGGCATCAAACGCCAAGGGGGTACTAACGACGCTAAAACTGGGCTGCTCGTCGAAGTACGCAGAACAAGCATGGTCAAGGTAAAGCGCCAGGTTGCCATGCGTTATCGCTACGCCTTTGGGCTGGCCTGTGGTGCCCGAGGTATAAATCACATAGGCAAGATCTGAGGGGTCACTGCTGGTAAAACGCTCAAGCAGCTGCCTCGGTTGCCAGCTCTTTGGATTATCCATAACCAGTACCGAGAGCGGCGGCTGCTGCACAGCATCAATAACAGGCTCTAACTGTGCCAGGAGTTTGTTGTTGGTCAGCAACCAGCTAGCGCCACTGTCTCGCACAATAAACTGGCAGCGCGACGCGGGCAGTGTTGGATCAATCGGCACATAAGCAGCGCGCACTTTAAAGGCCGCCAGCATAGCAACTAGTTGGTCACACCCAGCCCCGAGGCACAGGGCAATGCGTGCTCCCGGCTTTACGCCCTGCTCCAGCAAGTAACTGGCCAGGTTATTGGCCTTGTGCTCTAACGCCAGATAGCTGAGCATGCATGCATCCGCATCACGCACTGCGAGCTGGTTTGCGGCACTTTGTACCCGGGCAGTAACCTGGCTGTGAATGCACTGTGTTGATATGGCCCTGTCTGCGCCTTTGATGCTCACCAGTTGCTGCTGACGAGACTGACTCAGCAAGGCTAAGCGTTCTACCTTGTGCTCGGGAGATTTAAGAATGGCACTGATCAACACCTCAAAAGAGTCAGCCAGTGCTGCGATTGTCGCCCCTTTAAACAACGCTGAGCTAAAGTTCCATTCCAGCTCAATGCCATCGCCCTTTTCAATTGCATTGACCTCCAGGTCAAACTTCATCATGGGTTCACTCGGCGCTTCGACTTCAATGTGCAACTGTGGCAGCACCAAATCAGTGGTTTCGTTGTTTTGCAGTGCAAACAAAATCTGGAAAATGGGCTGATGCCCCAGATTGCGTTCAGGTTTAAGCGCTTCCACCAACTGCTCAAAAGGCAACGCCTGATGCTTAAACGCATCCAGGATCACCTGTTTTTGCTGCTCCAGTAACTGATTAAAGTTTTGCCCAGACTGGGTGCGCGAGCGAATCACCAGCGTATTGACGAAAAAGCCGATCAAATTAGCCACTTCATTGTGTTCACGACCCGCAACGGGTGAGCCAATCACCACATCGTCTGACTGGCTGTAACGCTGTACCAGCAATGAAAATACCGTATGTAGCCACATGAACAAGGTCACACCTTGTACTTTACAATGTTCATGAATGGCTCGGGTGAGTGCGGCACTCAGGCGTTGTGTGTGTCGCGAACCACTCAGCTGAGCCATGGCAGGACGCGGATAATCAAGTGGCAATTGGTGCAGCGGAGGATGGCCTTCTAAGGTTGTCTGCCAGTGCTGTAAATCTGCCTGATTGGCCACTTTCGCCCAAATGTTGCGCTGCCAGTGTGCAAAGTCGCCATATTGCACAGCCAATGGCTGAGTCAGCTCAGCCGGCAACTGGTAGCCGGACTCTTTAGCAAAATGGCGATAGAATGCGATAAACTCACGCACCAGAATTGCCATCGACCAGCCGTCGCTGGCAATATGATGCATATTGAAGTGCACCCGATAATCGTCTTTGGCAAACTCAACCAACAATACCCGCACCAGCAGATCCTGAGTCAGGTCAAATCGCGCAGTCGCGTTGTCATGTGCTCCTTGCTGCCAGCGCTGTTGCCGGGCACGTTCGCTCATTTTCGTCAGATCAAGCTGAGTTAACGGCAGCTCGAATTGATCACGCACCTGCTGCACAGGTTCAGCCGCCCCCGCAGCTTTAACTATCCGCGACCTCAGCACCTCATGACGTGCAATTAGCGCCTTCAGCGCTTCACTGAAAGCGGCCTTATCGAGCGTGCCACTGAATTTAAATCCGGCTGGCATATGGTACTGCGTGCTCGACTCCTGAAGCTGTTCAATCAGCCACAGCCGCTGCTGGGCAAACGATAACGGCAATGCCTGTTCCCGTGATACAGGCTGAATAGCATGCATAGCTGCGATAGGCTCACAATGCTCCAGTGCCTGCGCCAATGACGCTATGGTCGGTGTTTTAAACAGCTGAGGTAACGTCACCTCAAGGTGTTTTTGTTGACGAATTTGGCTGATCAGCTTGATGGCCAGTAAGGAATGACCACCGAGGTCAAAAAAGCTGTCGTGCAGATCGATATGCTCTGTCAGCAATGTGTCGCGATAGAGCTGATACAAATAAGATTGCATGACTGTCAGCGCTGTCAGATCTATACTTCTGCTGGCTCTGCCCTCTCCTTGTTGCGCCAGGGCTTTGAGAGCTTTGCTATCTACTTTGCCATTGGCGGTAAGCGGGATAGCCTCAACACGATTGAACTGTCCGGGGATCATATACGGCGGCAGGTATTGCGCCAGATGATTACGCAAATGACTGTCTGGCGGTACATTGCCGTTAAGGTAGAGGAGATGGGCCTGCAACAACTGCTGCCCTTCATCAACTGTCACCGCACAGTCACGAACACCATCCAGTTCACGAAGATAATGACAAATCGCATTAAGGTCGATGCGATAACCGCGCAGTTTAATTTGCTCGTCGGTACGACCACAGTATCTTAAATAACTCAGCCTGCCCTGCTCGTCGCTCTGCCACTGTACCAAATCCCCACTGCGATAGAAGCGCATTGGCGGCTGATCAGCCACACTCAAAGTGACAAACTTGGTTTGATTCAGCTCGTCCAGATTGACGTAACCCGGGCTGACTACTGCCCCTCCAATCAATAGCTCACCTGGTGTATTAGCAGGCACCGGCTGATCGCACTGATCAACGACCAGCATTGCAACACCGGGGTTGGGCAGACCGATAGGTACATCCGGATAACGCAGTGCGGCCTGCGGATTCAGATCTGGGGTCAGCGAAAAAACGCTACATCCTACGGTTGCCTCAGTCGGACCATATTCGTTAACCCAGGTACACGCAGGCAACTTAGCACGCAGCGCAATCAATAAATCACTATCCAGTGCCTCGCCCCCAATCACTAAGGTGTGAGGTGCGCTATTGCTGCCCAGTTCATCCATCAGCGCCTGTACAGCCCGCAAATGTGCCGGTGTCAGTTTGAATAAACGCGGCCGGATGGCATTGAACAGGAGCTCAGTAATGGCTGCGAGCTGATGGGGACCCTGAGTCACGATCTCAACCTCTCCGCCACACAGCAAGGGGGGGACCAGCGCGGTGATCGTGGCATCAAATGCCAAAGGTGTGCTTACCACCGCAAGCGGTAAGGTCGCGTCAGCGTCCAGATACGTATCCATAGCATGAGATAAGTAAACATTCAGATTGCCATGGCTGATCATCACCCCTTTTGGCCGCCCGGTAGAACCTGACGTATAAATGATGTAACACAAGCGCTGGGCATCTGAGCTCTGTGATTCCCCTAACTCTTCTAAGCCAGGAACAGACACTGGGTAACCGGCAAAATTTGACTCAACGTCAAATAAATCGTCCAGGAACAGAAAGTCGGTGCCGCTGTCGATGAGCTTTTCGGTATCTTCGCTGAGTGCCAAAATCATCACAATATCGGCATCCTCTACGATATACGACAGGGACTTCTCTGGTGTATCGTAATGCAGAGGCACATAGACGTGACGTGTTTTAAGAATAGCCAGCACAGCAATAACCATGGCAGGACCGGACGGGAGTAATAAAGCAATCCGGCTTTGTTCGTCAAATCCCATTTCAAGCAGACAGTGCGCCAGCTGATTGGCACGCTGCTCCACTTCCAGGTAACTGTATGATTCACCATTACATCGCAGTGCAATGCTATGAGGCTGGATCTCAGCAATCGCGCTGAAGTGATGGTGCCAGCCAATATCACTGTTTTCTTGTTCGTTCTGGGGGGTGCTATAGGCCAGTATTTGTGTTAGCTGCTCTGAGTCTATCAAGCTCAGCTCGCTCACTCGGCGCTGTGGTGTTTCCAGGCAGGCGCTCAGCAACTGGGTATACTGACGGGCGAAAGACTCAATGCTGTGCTCGTGCCACAAGGCACTATCGTAGAGCCATTCAACCTGCAAGGTATCGCCACAATCAATCACTGACACTTCCAGATCCAATTTAGCGCTGCGCACGCCGGTGTCATTCACGGTGACATCCAGGCCTTCCAGTTGCAGTGCTTCGTTGATCTGGTTGTTAACCCGGAAGACCACCTGAATCAACGGATGAATGCCCAAACTCCGCTCGTTGTTGAGCGCTTCAACCAGTGTATCAAATGGAATATGCTGATGAGTCATCGCACTTTGCAGTGTCTCATTGCTTGTTGTCAACACATCGCTGAACGTCATATCAGACTCAATACGATGACGCAGCACCAGAGTATTGATGAAGTTGCCAATAACAGGTTCGAGCTCGCTGAACTCGCGCCCCGCAACCGGCGTACCCAAAGCCACGTCTGATTGACCCGACAGGCGGCTCATCCATAACGCAAAGGCACTCTCCAGCACACCAAACAAAGTTTGTCCGCTTGTCGTAACAAAGCGGCGCAGTACCTGGGTTAACTCAGCCGGGAGCTCGTAACAGTGCAAGGCACCACCACTAATCACTCGGTTTTCCCGGGCATTATCCTGAGGTAATTCATGCACCCGGGGCAAGCCGGCCAGCTGACTTTGCCAGTAATTCAAACTGGTTTGCCACTGGGGCTGAGTGGCCAGGCCACGTTGCCAGTGCACATAGTCAATATAGCTGTGCGAGAGCTTTGGCAATCCTGTTTGAGTGCCCTCACAGGCCAGACGATAAGCGGTTTCCAGTGCGTGGCACAACACCCCGATTGACCAACCATCCGACACAATATGATGCATAGTCACGATAAGCACATACAGTTGTGCATCGAGTTGCAGCAACTTGCCCCGCAACAGCAGATCCTGCTTCAAATCGAACCCGGTATGATAATCCTCTGCCAGCAGCTGACGCAGCGTGTCTGCCTGCCGTTCATCATCAAAGCTACTTAAATCCCGTTGCTGTAACACAAAGTTCAGGGTGTCATTTAAAGACTGGACCGCTTCGCCCTGCTCGTTTTGGTCATAATTAAATCTTAGAATGGCATGCTGCTGAACCACCTGTTCGAAGGCCTGAGACAAGGCCGCGATATTCAACGCACCTTTAATCGTGAAAGCGCCCTGCAAATTATATTGTTTGCTGTGGCCCTGCATCTGATCAACAAACCAAATCCTCTGCTGTGCAAAAGACAGTGGATGCGCACCAGATTGGTCGACCGTCACAAAGTTGTGGCCTACGTGAATGTCCTGTTCGAGCAGGCAGCGTTCAAGTTTAGCCACTGTGGGGTTGGCAAAAATGGCTTGCAATGACAACACTCGCTCGAATCTGGTGCGAATGTGATTAGCAAGGCGCATCGCCAGTAAAGAATGACCACCGATAGCAAAAAAGTCATCGTCAGCCGACACCTGCGTAACACCAGTCAGGTCACTGAATAAAGTGGCCAGCTGTTGCTGTAACTCTGTTTTTGGTGGCGTATAATTGCGCCCGTCGCTAAGCGATAAGGCCGCCAGCTGTTTGCGGTCGACCTTGCCATTACCGAGCACAGGCAATTTTTTCAGTGCTTTGAAATGGCTGGGGATCATTGCCTGGGGTAAGCGCGCACTGAGTGCATCTCGTAAAATTTCAGAGGTAACCTCTTTTCCCTCTCGGGCAGCGACGTAATATGCCACTAAGGTATCAATACCAGCCTGTTTTCGGGCTATTACAACGGCACTTTTTACTTGCGGCAGGGCCGTCAGTTTCGCTTCAATTTCATTAATATCGACGCGGTAGCCACGGATCTTAGGATGGTTATCTAGTCGGCCCAGGTATTCCAGCTCACCCCGATGAGTTAACCTTACTCTGTCACCTGAGCGATAAAAGCGCGCTGGTTTTCCGCTTTGCGTTTCGCAATGAACAAAGTAACGATCTGTTAGTTGTGGTGCACGAAGATAGCCATCGGCCAGGGACGAACCACCAATGTAAAGCTCACCCGGCATACCCAATGGCACCGGCCTAGCCTGTTCACCCAGTACCAATACCTGGGTATGTGCCAGCGGCTTACCAATAGGGTAATGTTCACTGTTGGCATGTCGCAGAGCAGTAACGGTATGCGTTGTCACCCCAATACAGGTTTCACTGGGGCCATAGTGATTGACGATATGTGCTGCCGGATAATGCTCCTGTAACTCGCTCACCAGGGCCACATCCAGAGCTTCACCACCGAGTATCCACTGCTCTATCGCGGGCTGGCTCTCACCCATAGCTGCAATTTGAGGTAATAACTCACGAGCAAACGACGGCGTTATTTTTAGCAAATTGACCTGCTGTACCGTGAGCATCTCTACCAACTGCTGCGGTTCTGGGAGTGTGCGGTTTCCAGGCATAACGACTGTGCCACCCTGCGCAAGCACCGGATAGATACCAGTCAGGCACAGATCGGTCGCGAGCCCAGTGACAATGCCAGAGCGAGTATGCGACGAAAAATCGATACGAAGCGTAATCGAGTCACAATAACTGGCCAGGGCACCGTGGCTCATAGCCACACCTTTTGGTTTACCCGTCGACCCGGAGGTGAAAATCACATAAGCCAGATCCTGTGTATCGCGCCTCAGCGCAACTTCTGACTCTTCTGATAGCGTGCTATTGCGTTTTAACAGCTGATGGTATTCCCACGTGACAATTTCGCGCTCATTTAGTGCTTCCTGCACCTGCTCTGTAATCGTTTCAGCATCACACACCAGTAGTGTACGACAGCCAGCCTGCACCATAATTTCTATGATCCTCAGCACAGGGGTATCCTGCTCTATGGGCAAATAAGCGGCCCCAGCGCGCATCACGCCTATCAGAGCAACCAGACTGTGTACCTGGCGATTGACCAGTACGGCAACAACTTCTTCATCCTGCGCAACGTCATTGAGCGCTCCAGCCAGACTGGCGCTTTGTACACCGAGTTCTGCATAACTCACCGACTGAGATGGGTTGTCAGCATCCACAATTGCCATGTGTTTCGAAGTCGCCTGAGCGTGTGCCAGGATCTGAGGTAACACCAAAGGCGCTGGTGTCGTGCCAGTCGCCTTGTTCAGTTGTTGTTGCGCAGCTTCCACTGACGGTAATTTAACCCCAGCAAGTGACTGAGCTAGGTCGTCACTTAATGTGCGCAGTAACGCCTCGAAATCGCGGGCAACCTGAGCAATCAACTCGGATGAAAACAAGCCAACATTATATTCAAGTTCAGCCAGCATGCCGTTGCCATGCGTCACCAAATTTAAGGTCAGGTCAAATTTAGCCGTGTGGTTATTCAGCGTGAACAGTTGTGCTTCCAGTGCGCCTGAGCGCAATGGCATTGGTGGCAGCGCATCATAGTTAAACAACACACTAAACAACTGAGAGGTATCCGCCAGCCTGGCAAGTGCGTCCTGAGAGACACTTTGATTTTCCAGTGCCTGTGTCACCTTTATCTGTGTGCTACGAGCCAGCTCGTTAAACAGCATATCGCCATCCAGCTGTTGACGTAGTGGCAGTGTATGGATAAAACAGCCGATCATGGACTCAAACTCCCTCTGCTCACGGCCCAGCACAGGGACTCCAACCGTGATGTCCTGATGCTGGCTGTAGCGATGGAGCAACACATAAAACACGCTCAGGAGCGCAGAAAATGGGGTGACGCCCAGTTGCTGACAGCTGTGTTCAAAACGCTGGCACAGTGCCTCATTCAGTGTAAATTGATGGCTTGCACCGCGAAACGAGCTCTCAGCCTGGCTGACAAAGCTCGTTGGCATTGAAAAAGGCGAAAAGTCCGTAAGCTGTTGTTGCCAATAGGCATGCTGCTGCTGGTAATCATCCGACTGTAAAAAGCGCTTTTCCCAATGTACATAATCCAGATATTGTAGCGGTGCTGTCTGTAGCCCCTCCTTTGATTGCAATATATCCAGCAATTCATTCACCAGTAGCTGAACCGACCAACCATCGGCCACCAGATGATGCAGCATCAGATAGACCCACTGCCCTTGATTTTCACACTCTGTGCTAATCAAAGTGGCGCGTATCGGTAACGCTTTTTGTAGATCAAACCCTTGCTGCAACACAGGTTGTAACTCGGTTTCAATCTGTCCCCGGCTCACAGGCTCAGAAACAAACAACTGGGTTAAGATCAGTGACAACTCGGTATTCACGCGCTGGCACCCGCCTTGTTCTGTAGCGAAAAATTGGCTGCGCAAAATATCATGACGGGCCAGCAAGGTATTCAGGGCAGCTTCAAGCTGCGCTTTACCGACAGGCTGTGATAGCCTGAGTAGTCCAGACATAGTGTAAGCAACATCGCCTCCATGGTACTGGTCGATAAGCCAGATCCCCTGCTGGGAGGCGGATAGCATTCCCTGCTTCTGATGGTGCGCCTGCATATACTCAATCAGCGCCGGCTTGTGCGCTTTAATTTTATTGAGCTGTGCAGCTGGCACAGTTGCAAGGTGGGTACGCAGTTTCAGGCGACCCTCTTGCAGATAAACATAAATCCCCTGACCATCCAGTTCGGCCAATAACGCTTCAATTGCTGAATTTTCCATACTTACAAGTCCATCTCCGTCATGGATTGATCATCTAATGCCACACTGATATCGCGACCACTGACAATATTACTGAGGCGTTCAACGCCTTGTGAGCCAGCCATCGGCCCTGCATTCACCAGTTCATCCACACGCACTGCCAATTGCATGGCACTGGGGTTATCAAAGATATCTCCCACTGTCGCTCTGATGGCAAAGTGTTGGTTTAACCGGGAGACCAGCTGCATGGCCAGCACCGAATTACCACCACATTCAAAGAAGTTGTGTCGGGTACCCAGCTGCTCCGTGTTTAGCAACTCAAGATAAAAGGTCAGGATCTGAGTTTCTATTGGGTTAACCGGCGCGCATAGGGTGGTTTGTGTCGCATAGTTGGTGTCGGGTACCGCCAGCGCATTACGATCCAGCTTGCCATTGGCCGTGGTTGGCCACTGAACGAGCCAGCACAAATACTCCGGCAACATATAAGCTGGTAAATGATTGGCTAACGCACTGCGCAGCGCACTGATATTCCAGCGCTGTGCCGCCTCGCCCTGTTCAATGGCATAGGCACACAACGCCATCTGATCTTGCGCTGTGGTTTTAATAAATACGCGCACATCGACATCACTCAGCACCTTACGCAACTGCGCTTCTATCTCACCTAGCTCAATCCGGTGACCATGCAATTTGACTTGATGATCGAGGCGGCCGTCGAGCTCAAAGCGGCCATCAGCCAGCCTGCGAGCTCTGTCACCGGTCCGATAAAGTCGTTCACCGTGTTCACCATCAAGCACATAGGTAACAAAACGTGCGTCGGTTAGCTCAGGTCGTGCCAAATAGCCATTGGCCAGGCCAGCCCCGCCTATCCACAACTCCCCCCATACGCCATCAGGCTGTATGTCAGCACCCGATGTCGCATCTTCACTTAATACAATCAGGCGAGTATTGGCGACTGGCTTGCCGATAGTGATGTGTTCAGGGTCGAGTATCTGAGTGGTTGCAGACCAAATGGTGGTTTCGGTTGGTCCGTACATATTCCACAGCGCCTTTGCCTGCGAAAGCAGTTGCGCAGCAAGTATCTCATTTAAGGGCTCACCACCACTCCAAACGGTTAATCCGGCAACACAATCAGGACGGGCCGAGAGCAGTAATTGCCACAAGGTTGGCGTGGCCTGCATGACAGTCACCGAATGTTGGCCAATGAGCTCAAGCAGTGCATTTGGATCGCTACAGGCCTCGTCGCTGGCCAGCAGTACCGTTGCGCCAACCATCAGGGGACCGAACAATTCCAACAATGCGATATCGAAGGCAATGGTGGTCACGCTCAACAGGCAATCAGTGCGGCACAGGCCCGGTTCCTTCACCATAGTATGTAACAGGTTTGCCAGCGCCCCATGGCTGATCTCAACCCCTTTAGGCCTGCCAGTGGAGCCTGATGTGTAAATCACATAAGCACGTTGCTGAGGTGAGATTGCCTGAACTTCAAATGTGCCTGGGCATGAAGCAATATCAGTTTGCCGGGCATCCAGGTCAACAACCTCAATATGGGTATTAGCAATGGCGACCGCCGCTTCACTCAGTTCATCACACAACAAGAAAGCAGCCTGGCTGTCGTTTAGCATGTCCTGCAACCTGGCCTGCGGAAAGCTCAAATCAAGTGGTAAAAACGCGGCACCGGTTTTCAACACGGCCAGTAAAGCCACCAATAGTTCGGTCCGCCTTGGCAGCGCAATGGCTACCAGAGAGTCACGACCCACGCCCTGTGCTGCCAGGTAATTTGCAAGCTGGTTAGCGCGCGCTTGCAATTGCTCATAACTGAGCGACTGCCCTGAGCAAATCAACGCAGTCTCTTGCGCTGAGCACGTCACTTGCTCTGTTAGTGCATCCAGCAGTAACGGCAACACTTGGCTGTCAGAAACCGGCGCCAGCAACTGTGCCCGAGTCTCGCTGTCCAGCAAACTTGCATGGCTGCACACCTGCTCAGGTTCAAGACTCGCAAACAGTGTGATCAGCGACTGCGCATAACTGTTCATCATATCGCTATCGTAGCGTGCGCTCAGATACTCCAACTCCAGTGTCCACTGGCCATCCACACACAACAGGTTGCAGCTTAATTCATACTGACCAAAGCGGGTATCCGTTGTGCAAGTCGACACCGTCAGCCCAGAAAATTCAGGCAAGTGTTGCACTTTATCCAGGTTAAAGAGTGTCTGTGGCAGACACACTGGCTCATGCGTTAGTTCGCTGTATGGCAGGTGCTGATGCTCAAAGGCTTCAAGCAGGCTGGATTGCACCTGCTTAATTAACTCACCCACAGTCAGCGGGCCAGTGAATTGAGCGACGATAGGTAAGATATTGGTGCAATAACCAGGTAAGTGCAGATCCAGGTCATCCGGGTCGTAGTTGTCACTGAGTATGCCCCGATCAGAGACCGGTATGCCCACTGCTATGTGTTTTTGCCCCGTCAGCTTGTGTAACCATAAGGTATAGACAGCCAGTAAGGTGGCAAACTGACCACATCCCTGAGACTGGCTCAGCACCTTAATTTGAGGTAACGCATCCAGTGTAAACACCTGCTTTTCAACAGCAAAGCTTTCCTGACTGTCTGCCCGGGGACACATTGGCAGAGTCAGCGCTTCGCACGGGGCCAGTTTACCCAGCCAATAAGCTTTATCCTGCTGATAACCTTCACTATTCAGGTAATGATCCACGCCCTCAACATAGGCACTAAAATGCACTATAGCAGGTGGTGTTGCTTGACTATCCGCCCGGCTATAATTGTCCGCAATACGACTCATCAATTGTTGCAGGCTGAGCCCATCGTACAGCACGTGGTGCGCGCTAATGCTAAGTACATACTCGTGAGTACCGCATGGCAATAAATCAAAGCGGCACAGTGGCTGGACACCAAACTCAAAGGGCCGATAACGTAATTCCGTAAGCCTGGTCTGAAGTGACTGTGATTTGTCGCTGAACTCATGCTCAGTCAATGCTAAATCCTGTTGCGTTAGCTGTACATGCGACAAGGTGAGCGGATCTACGGTGTAACTCAGCAAAGGATAATCGCTAAGCAGCTGAGCAATGGCCTGCGTGAGACGGGTTTTGTCCAATAGTCCGTTTAGACGCAATACCGCCTGTAAGTGATACGCTTGAGCGCCCTGCTCAGATTTGAGCGCCAGCGCCAGTAGTTGCTGCTGCGCCCCCGTTAACGGGAAACGCTCAGGCTGTGTATCTGTTGGGTCCGGTTCTCCAAAGTAACCGGCCGCTTTTAGCGCCAACACACTGTCTTTAACGGTCTGGATAATGGCATTAACGTCTGCTTCAGTATGCGCGGCCGACAGAAAACAATTACGCCCCTCCCAGATAAACACGCCACGATTGAGCATTTCATAAAAAAACACGTCCAGATTTTGACTAAAGCGGAAGCGGAACAAAGAAGCAAAATGCTCTATCTGCATCGGAATTTGCTGCTGCGCAAAAAACGTATTCAGTGTTTGTGCAAGATATTGAGTCTTATCAGTAATCGCTTCTTGTAGCTGCGCACCTTGCGCTTTAATTTCACTCAGAACAGCTTTAGCACTGGCCATCACCAACGGGTGTTTACAAAAAGTGCCGGCAAAAAAGGTGGTATCCGCCTGCGGATAAGAGGCATCACCATACTGCCAGACGCCTCCATCAATGCCATCCATATATTCGTGGCTACCTGCAACAACCCCCACAGGCAAACCGCCACCAACAATCTTGCCATAGGTAGCCATGTCCGCCTGGATCCCCTGCATAGCCTGAACACCACCTGGGTGCGCTCTAAACCCGGTGATCATCTCATCAAAGATAAGCGCGATCCCCAGCTCGGCAGTCAGTGCTCTGAGTGACTGCAAAAATGCCCAAGGCTGATGCCCCGGATGGCGGCTTTGCACCGGCTCAACCAGCACAGCTGCAATGTCGCTGCCCTGCGCTCGGATAGCATCCAGCGCGGACTCTGCGCCGTATTCAAGCACCAGATTATCGCTGATAGCCCCCGCTCTGACGCCGCTGCACATAGGTTCAACCGACTCCCCACCCGGCGCGTTTTGAGCCAGCGTGCCGTCATAATGGCCATGATAAGCCCCTTCAAACTGCACGATTTTGTTACGCCGGGTTTTGTTGCGCGCCAGACGTACCGCAGTCATCACCGCCTCAGTACCGGAGTTGCAAAAAGTAACGCGCTCCAGTGCGGTTAACTCACTGATAAGCTCTGCCACATCACACGCTTGTGCACTTGCCAGCCCCAATTGCAGACCATTCTCTATTTGCTGATTCAGCGCCTTGGTGACAAAATCAGGCTTGTGACCAAACAAGTTGACCCCAAAATCCATGGTAATATCAATATATTCATTGCCGTCAATATCCCAGATCCGACTGCCTTCACAGCGTTGCCCAAACACCGGATACAGCAGTTCTTTGCTTGACATGCGGAACCCTGCCGACGCGCGGCAGTCCGCCAGGTGTACGCGATGTTCAGACACCATGGCTTTCGACAAAGGGGTTTTGGCGCAATAACGCCCAATCAGTGAAGCCAGATGCTTTTGTACAGATTGGCTGCTGGCAGCCGTGGTTATCTGCTTTTGAGCGAACCCGGGTAAAACCTGAGCGGCTTCACTTTGCTGCGTCATTGGTTGTTCAGCTAAAGTCTGCGTGGTTACAGCCTGCGGAGCAGATGCCGCTGCAAGTGCCGTACTAACTGGCTGTGTGCCAATCTGGCCGCTCATACCTTGTAGCATGGCTAATTGACGCGCTGCGATGGCTTCAACACTGGTTGCTGCACTGGTATTGGTGACTGACGCAGCAGCCTGCAATTGTTCACGACAAATGGTCGCAACCAACTCAGTGGGTACAGAAACTGACGTTGGTTCAGCCTGTGCTGCAAGTACGGGGTCGCTGCCGCCTTGTCCTGACAAGGCCATCGGCGTTGCTTCCTGACATTGGTAATCACTATGTTCAATGATGTACGCTACCAGTAAATCAACCGTACTAAGCGTTTCATAGAACTGGCGTACACTAAACTCTAATCCGAATTCCCGCTCGTAAGTCCGCACAGCATTCATAATCATCAACGAGTCCACACCCATTTCCAATAGCGGCACATGGGTCTGAATGTCACCGACTTGCATAGATAACAAGCGCGACAAAGTACTGAGCACAAAATGACGGATCGCCTCTTCTCGGGTGATGCTTGCTTGAGCTGCTTGCGACTGCGCTCCCTCAGTATCGGGCTGCGCGCTCAATGCAGTCGTTAGTTCCGCAATCCAGTAAGGACTGTGATCAAACGGGTACAAAGGCAATGGCACTTTAGATTCGTTGCCATCCGCATATAACTGCTTCCAGTCAAGTGTTACGCCCAACTCAAACAAACGCCCCTGTGCTGATAACAAGCGTGGTAAATCCGCACCTTTAGCGTGCAATACATGTAAAAACTCACACTGTTCAGCAGGGTGACTTTCCTGCAACAGACCACATAACATCGGTTTAGGCCCAAGCTCAAGGGCACAATAAGCGTCTGACTGAGACAGCTGAGCTATGCAGGATTCAAACTGGACCGGCGCACAGATCTGCTCAACCCAATAGCCAGGATCGCACAGCCGCAGCGCTTCTTGCTGACCCGTAACTGACGAAATAAAAGGGATTGTTGGCTGGTGATAGGTAACTTGTGCTGCTACCTCAGCGAATTCACTGAGCATAGGTTGCATCAGCGGAGAATGAAATGCCCGCGCCGTGTTGATAGCTTTGTGGCGCATACCTGCATCGTCAAGCGCCTTGCACAAAGTATCCATGGCACTATTGTGACCAGAAAACACCACACCCGACTCACCATGGTAAGCCGATACCGAGAGCTGACCGGCTATATCAGCCACCAACGCATCAGCCTGAGCACGCTCACAGCGCGCAGTCACCATACGACCATTATCCGCCAGCGCATGCATTAGCCGACCACGCTCTGCAATCAGCTTAATTGCATCGGCAAGCGAAAACACGCCAGCTATACAGGCCGCGGCATATTCTCCAACGCTGTGGCTCACCAGACGCGACGGCTTAACACCCCGGCTAAGCCACAACTGAGCTTGTGCATATTCGATGGCAAATAAACACACCTGAGTCCATTGAGTCTGCGCCAGATACTGCTCGCTCGGATCGCTGTACAAAACTGTGGTCAGTCTTGGTCCCAGCTTATCGCTAAGCAAACGGTCACATTCATTGATGGCATCACGAAACACCGGCTGCGACTCATACAGAGCTTTGCCCATATCCGGATATTGAGCCCCCTGCCCGGTGAACAGGAACACCAGTTCCCGCGTTGACGCCAGCGCGTCATTTGCAGAACCAGTTAACAGAGCATGATCTTTTAGCGCCGCGACGAGCGCCTCTCTGGTTTCACCGACAAAAGCGCGACGGGCTTCCTTGAAATGCGGCATGCTCGCGGTCTGACTGTTCAGGGCATCGAATGCTTGTGGCGTTGCCGTGCTCAGTGTATCAGCATAACGACTAACAAGCTCAGTCAGTGATTTGGCAGATTTTGCCGACAATGGCAGCACATACCCCGAGTTTTGCGATGAGGTTTTGTTATCCTGAGTAGCATAAGCAGGTGCCTGGGCACAGATCACATGGGCATTGGTGCCACCAAACCCGAACGAACTGACCGCTGCCAGTCTGTGTTGGTCCGTCTGAGCAGGCCAGCTCTGTGCTTGTGTCGCAACCTGCACCGGCAGCTTTTGCCATGGAATATGGGTGTTGAGCTGCGCGGTATGTAACTGCGCGGGTACTTGCCCTTTATCAAGGCACAACAGTGTTTTAATCAGCCCGGCAAGACCTGCACCGGACTCCAAGTGACCAATGTTGGCTTTCGCCGATCCCAGCAGCAAAGGCTGGTTGGGCGCGCGCCCTTCTCCATACACTTTAGCCAGTGCCGATACTTCTATCGGATCACCCAGTTCAGTGCCCGTGCCATGGGTTTCAATATATTGCACATCCGCAGGTGATACAGCCGCATTGCACAAAGCCGACTTGATCACCCTTTGTTGCGATGCACCATTCGGTGCCGTAATCCCATTGCTGCGCCCGTCCTGATTCACTGCACTGCCTTTCAGTACTCCGTAGATCGGGTCTTTATCGGCCATTGCCTGAGTCAGCGGCTTTAATAACACACAACCCACGCCCTCACTGCGCACATAGCCATCGGCAGCGCGTGAGAATGTCTTGCAGCGACCATCCTGTGCCAGCATTTGTGCATTCTCACAGGCGTCCGTGACCTCATTACTGAGGATCAGGTTAACACCACTCACCAGCGCCATAGGCATATCACCCGCACGGAGCCCGGTCAGCGCATGGTGCAAAGCAACCAAAGAGGAAGAGCAGGCCGTATCCACCGATAGACTCGGGCCCGTAAAATTGTAGGTATAGGACAGACGATTGGCCGCAATGCTCAGTGCAGTGCCGGTACCGAGGTACGCATTACCCTGCTGTGCCTTGTTCGACATATTGAAGTAATCATTCTGAGAAATACCCACATATACGCCAACGGGCTGACCGGCCAATTCTGCGGGCATCATGCCGGCAGACTGAATGGCATGGAAGCTGGTTTCAAGCAGCAAACGATGCTGTGGGTCGATGTATCTGGCTTCTGCCGGTGAAATACCGAATAACCCGGCATCAAACTGCTCAATATTATCCAGATAACCACCCAGACGCGTCTGGCCCAGCTCTGGACACAGCGCCTGTCGCACTGCGTTTGGCACACTAATGGCATCGCGTTTATCCATCAGCAATTGCCAGTATCCTGTGAGACCTGTGGCTTGCGGATAACGGCATGCCATGCCAATAACTGCCACATCGATATTATCCGTGCACACACGCGCTTCGCTCTTGTATTGCGTGGTCGTCGAATTTGTTGCTTGCTGCGCTGAGTGTTCAGGCACTAGTGCACTCAATCGTTCTCGCACTGAGTCAAACTGACTCAGATGATTTGCAAGCAGGGCAATCGATGGATACTCGTAAAGTACCGTGGCTTCGAGCTCAATATCATGCAGCTCCATCAACTCGCCCGAGATCCGTACGGCT
The DNA here is from genome assembly GCF_001482385.1 of Pseudoalteromonas rubra. Taxonomy (NCBI): domain Bacteria; kingdom Pseudomonadati; phylum Pseudomonadota; class Gammaproteobacteria; order Alteromonadales; family Pseudoalteromonadaceae; genus Pseudoalteromonas; species Pseudoalteromonas rubra. Next base: position 379,049 of record NZ_CP013612.1, on the reverse strand, counting down.
TTCATCGAGTCGACACCCAGAGATAAAAAGGTGGCGTCAACATCCAGGCTGTTCGGCTGGCGGTCAACTTCGAGCCCCACCACTTCCTGCAAGACGGTGCGTAACGTTGCTTCAATGTCTGAATAATGCGTATTTTTTGCTGGGTGTGACGCTTTGTCTGACCCGCTCTGCTGGGCTCGTGAACGGGCTAACACATCAAAGGTATCTGCCAGATAATGGCGTTTATTTTCCTGACGCTGAATTTTACCGCTAGAGGTTTTCAGGATCCGCCCGGGCTTAATCAACACAACCTCATGAGGTGTAATGCCATGTTGTTCGGTAATCGCTGAAGTAATAGCCGCAAAGATCTCTTGCTCATTCAGTTTGCGTACGGCCGTACGTTTAACCTGCTGCACGATAACCAGACGCTCTTCGCCTTGTTCAGACAAATAGGAAAACGCCGCGCCGCCATTATTGTCCATAGCAGCATGCGCCTCCACCACAGTGAGCTCAATATCCTGAGGGTAATAGTTTTTACCGCGGAAAATCATCACGTCTTTGGCACGCCCCGTGACATATAGCTCGTTTTGATGAACAAAACCCAGGTCGCCAGTACGCAAATAAGGGCCGTCATTATCATCGGCAATACGCGCCTGAAAAATTTCTTTCGTCTGCTCAGCCTTGCGCCAGTAGCCCTGAGCAACACTGGCGCCTTTTACCCAGATCTCACCGGTATGCCCATCCTCACAACGCTGTTTAGTTTCAGGGTTCACAATCGCCAGGGTGTGACCATGCCAGGTGCTGCCGCATGACACCGCATAATAGGGCTGATTATCTGTTGGCGTGTTATCCGCAACAGTCAGATCGTAAAACAACTCTGTGCGCGCCGCAGGTTCAGTCAGTAACGATGCTTTCCCCTGATGCATCTCTCTACTATCCAGCTGCAGCACTGACGGCGTTTTCATTAAACGTCCGCCCGTGGCAAATAAGGTGGTTTCAGCCATGCCATAACAAGGCGCAGTTGCCTCACGACGAAAACCGCAGCGTTTAAATTTCTGATAAAAGCGCTCAAGTGTACTGGCCCGAACAGGTTCAGCGCCATTCAGAGCACTTTGCCAATGCGATAAGTCTAAGTTTGCCAGCTCTTCTTCTTTGATTGTGTCAACACACAGGTCATAGGCAAAGTTTGGGGCACTGGAAGTCACCGCTTTGGTCTCACTCAGTAACTTCAGCCATCGCAGAGGTTTTTGCAGAAACGATGTCGGATTCATCAGTGCCGCTGGGGCACCAATGTAAATGGGATGCAGGATGCCAAAGATGAGCCCCATATCATGGAAATGCGGCAGCCAGCTGACGATGGGGGTTTGTGCACTATGACCGAAGGCCAGCTTCATCATTTCTTCGTTGTCCATGATGTTCGCGTGGCTCACCATCACCCCTTTGGGGCTACCCGTCGAGCCTGAGGTATATTGCAAAAAGGCCAAATCTTGCGGTGCTATAAGAATATCCTGCCAGGCCATAGGCTCGACCTGCTCGACTCCTTCACTGTCGGTGGCAATGATAGACACATTGCTGAGACTGGTTTCAGCTTCAAATAGCGGCTGAGCGATTTCATAAATCTTGCTGCTGGTCAGCGCACCCGTCGCGCCAGCATCTTCGATGATGCTCCTCAGTCTATCGGTATTTTGATTCTTTTTTGGCGGATATACAGGCACCGCTACAATACCGGCGTACAAGCAGGCAAAAAAGGCTTCAACAAACTCAAACCCTGAGTTGTACAGAAGCAAAGCTCTGTCGCCTCTGTCAAAGTAAGTGAGCAAACGTGCTGCGATTTTTCTGGATTTTAAGTCGAGCTCCGCGTAGCTCAGGGAAACTGCCGGTTGGTTATCTTCGAAGAAATACTGATATGCAATGTCATCGCCACGTGTCCGGGCCAATGTCACTAATGTAGCCACTAAGTCGTTATTCATGCCATACCCATACAAGGTTTATTGAGTAAGTTCCTTTGATCAGAACATCTGACTCAATGACCCTGCATGGGCGATATTAACTAGCACCACGGTTGGTATTAAGCACAGTTGTCTGAACCGTAAAATTGGAAAAAACCAATTAATTACATAAGCACAATGACAAAGTGCTATCTCTGTGGCTGCTGATAACCGCAAAGTCGTATCAACCTGTCATTGTGGTTTAAAGGTTAACTAACCGCTTAAAACCGCAAGCCTTGCTAATCAACTACACCTTTAACACCCGAAGAGCACAAGCTTTTGATTAATAATAAAATTAACCAAGACATACTGTGTTCAATCAGGTTCAAATTCTTTGTTAGTGTTAATCTGGCGGGACGACTACTGAACTAAAAATACCATTCCCTAACGTTGTTTTTATCTACTTGTAGCTATTTTATAAACAGCTATAACGTTTCCTTTTTGGTGGTTTTCATACTGATGCTATCACAAAGCACTAAAAAATAAAGCAAAATAGAATACAAATTTAACAAATATGCAACCGCGTTCGTTTTGCATGTTAAGTCGGAGTAAGCGCCAACCCCTTATGCTGCCTGCGTTGAACGCCACATAATCAGCGATGAATGACAAGACAGACTATATGCCAAATTTAACGCAGCTGGTTGCTTTGGTAAATTACAGCCGCTTACGTACCTACAAAAGGATCAACTTGATTTCTGTGACATCACTCGCTTAGTGAAAGGAAGTTAATACAAGCTGCTATTTTGCATGAAGTTTAGTTGCTCTTTTTAAAAACGCACAGATATCTTGAACCAGGTGTATGACAATCGTTACGTTCTGAACAAAAGTTAGCAGCGCAGTCACGAGCCTAAAATGAATACACAGTCGCTGGCGAGTTTGCGCCGGATCAAACTATGTCAGTTTTAAATCTCTATACTCGTGGCTAACACCTTGAGGAGAGACTCTTATGAAAGCCGCACTCGTTCATGCATTTAAACAACCTTTAGAAATTCAAACAGTACCCAAGCCTTCACTAACCCCGGGGTCAGTACTGGTTGAAATTGCTGCATGTGGTGTATGCCATACAGATCTACATGCCTGTCACGGAGACTGGCCCGTAAAACCTAAACTCCCTCTGATCCCAGGTCATGAAGGTGTGGGCACAGTCGTGGCAAAGGCCGACGATGTGGCCCATTTGTCCCTCGGAGACAGAGTTGGCGTGCCCTGGCTGCACAGTGCCTGTGGCCATTGCGAACACTGCTTAAAAGGAGAAGAAAACCTCTGTGCAGATCAACAAAATAGTGGCTATTCGGTCGATGGTGGTTATGCGCAATTTACTAAAGCTGATGCCAATTATGTTGTTAAAATCCCCGAAAATGTGCCTTTTGTCGAAGCAGCACCGTTATTCTGCGCTGGCGTAACAACCTACAAAGCACTTAAAGTTTCAGGGGTAAAACCGGGTGATTGGGTATCGATTGTAGGTGCGGGCGGTTTAGGCCATCTGGCAATTCAATATGCCAAAGCCATGGGCCTTAATGTCGTGGCCGTAGACAGCGGCGACGATAAGCTGGCTCTGGCTCGCTCTCTGGGTGCCGATATGGTCGTGGATTATACACAGCAAGATCCTGCCACCACGATACAAGAACAACTTGGCGGCGTTCAGGCGGTAGTATGTACAGCTGTTTCTAAATCAGCTTTTACGGCTTCTTTTTATAGCGTTAAACGTGGTGGAGTCTGTGTTCTGGTTGGCCTGCCACCGGAGGAAATGCCTATTCCCATTTTTGATACCGTGCTCAAGGGCATCAGTGTCGTTGGCAGTATCGTCGGTACCCGCCAGGATCTGGTTGAATGCCTGCAATTTGCAGCAGAAGGTAAAGTAAAAGCCATTGTTGAGACCAAACCACTCGAAGCCATCAATGAAGTCTTTGATAGCATGCTCAATAATAACATCACTGGCAGAATTGTTCTGACGCTTGATTAATAATCATCCCATTAAAAAAGGCGCAACAGTAAGGTCGTTGCGCCAAAGCCTCATAGGAAAGATGAGGAAGGGAATTAATCCACCGCAGTGATCACGGTATCAATCAGGTGTACTACGCCATTGGCAGTGTAAATATCAACCTGGGTAATATTGCTACCTTCAACCTGTAAACCAGACGTGGGCAAGCTCACCTGCCACCATTTTCCGCCAACACCCTGTCCTGTTGCATCACCTGGGTTAGCGTCTTGCGCGAACATATATAGTGGGCGACCTAAATAGACAGCCTGCATGCTGCCATCCAATCTGGCGAGCAGTGACAAGCCCGGAATATTCGCGACCTGCTCCTGCGTTGCAATCACAGGTGGCCAGTTGGTCGCACACGCATCAACACATTGACTGTTAGCAAAAGTCAGGTCATCATCGAACACGTACAATGTTTTACCTGCCATAGCTGCACCGGCACCAGATACCAGTCTTTGGTTGGCTGCATCATAAGCTATCATGTCGTTCTCAGTGTTGGTCGTAGACACAAAATCAACCACCTTCAGGTCCAGCATATTGGTCGCCAGTGTTTCGACCTGCTTGCCGTTTAAGCTGTAAGCCAGTGAAGACGATGCTTCCAGTGGTAATACGTGTTGAGTCAACACTTGTGTTAACCCTGCCTGATTAGCCAACAATGCAGTCAGTTCTGCCGCTGGGATTTTCTGGAATGCGCGATTAGTTGGCGCAAAAACGGTGAACTGCTTGGTGCTATCGGATAGCGCTTCAACCAGGTTTGCTGCCTCAAGTGCTGTGACCAAAGTTGACAGTTCATCCGTTTCAACCGCGACATCTACAATGGTTTTTTCACTGGCCATTTTATCCATAGGAGGCATGATCACTTTGTCGAGTACATGAATAACGCCATTGTCTGCTTTCACGTTGGCAGTGCGAATAACGGCGTCATCAATAAACAGCATGCTATCCACTATGCTCAAAGCACTTTTGTCGGCATTTGCCATAGCCACCATATTATCTGTTGACGAGGCAATCCCCGCTGCGGCATCTGACATCACACTCTGCCCTGCCACAACATGATAAAGTAGAATGTCTTTTAGCTTGTCGGTGTCTGCGGCCAGCGCATCGAGCGTTTCCTGACCTAGCGCTGCGAAGGCAGCGTCAGTGGGCGCAAAGACGGTAAATTTGGTAGTCGGATCTCCGAGTGTTGCATCCAGCCCTGTCGCGGTTACTAAACTCAGTAAAGTGTTAAATGAACCAGCACCTGCTGCGACCTCAGGAATAAGACCCAAAGATTCAGGTACGCTAATATCGCCAACTACCACGGCATCCAGCACATGAATCACCCCATTTGAAGCTGGAATGTCGGTTTGCGTTACCGTTACACCAGCAAATTTCAGCATATCAGTTGCAGCATCAATCGCGACGCTTTGTTGGTTTTGCTCCAATGTCGTGGCATTTTTGCCGTTCAATGACATAGCAGTCACAGAGTCCACTTTGCCCGCTACAATATGCTGCTTGAGAATACTGCCCAACACATCAGGATTTGCCAGTAAGGTGTTTATGGTTGCCGTGCCCAATGCAGCAAAAGCGGCATCGGTTGGAGCGAAGACGGTCAGCTCGTCACTGCCAGTGAGTGCGCTGGTCAATCCCGCTGTTTCGACCGCTTTCAGAAGGGTTGTAAAATTGCCTGCCTGTGTCGCTACCTGTGCAATATTTGCCGTTGACGTTGCGTCACTGGGCGGCATCAAGACAGCATCAATGACATGAATCACGCCATTGTCTGTCATGATGTCGGTTTGTGTGACTGTCGCCGTGTTGATAAGCAGGTTCTCGCCCGACAGCGACAAGGCAAGCTTAGCGCCATTCACAGTTTCAGTTGTCTGTCCAGCCAGACTTAGCGCTGTTTCGGCTCTTACTTCTGACGCAAGGACATGATAGGTCAGTATTTTACCCAGGGTATCCGGGTCTGCGAGCAGGCCATTGATGACCTCTTCCCCTAGTACAGCAAAGGCTGCATCAGTCGGTGCAAACACAGTGAAGGTGTTCGAGGTATTGTCTAACGTTGATGTCAGACCCGCAGCATCAATAGCCGCTACCAGCGTATTAAAACTACCAGCTGCCTTTGCAGCATCATAAACCGAGTTCTCTTCTGGTGGTGTAATCACGACTTCATTATCGTCGTCGGAACAAGCCGCGAGCAAGGCCAGGGTACTTATAAACATTATTTTTATCAGTGCTTTCACGTTCTTCTCCATCAAGGTGGTCAACAATCGAGCAATACGCACTCTTGTGAAACAAAGATCAAGAAAATTTAAAAATCTTTAAACATGTCGTTTTTATTTGCGGTTAAAGCGCGTGCAAAAATATATAAGACAGGCAAATACTCCCATTTAAATTGCTTCAAACGAGCCTTCAAGAGCACGCACCAGAAAGCAAAAATACCTATTCGCCTATAAACACCCTAAAAGTAGGTGTAATAACTTGTAATATCAAAACTATTAACATAAAAATAAAATTAAAGACATGGATAGTAAATAATTTGATAGTAATAATGTCGTAATAATTAAATACATGCCAAAGGAGCTAACTATGAACACTTCCAGCCACGGAAGAATTGCAGTAAATAAAACAACTCTGCGTTTGCTGAGAAAAAAAAGCACTTAGCCGGGAGAGGCTTGCCCAGGAGTGCAGTAATAGACGATTGCCTGTTTCGGTTTCCACAATAAAGCGTGCTGAAGCTGGAAAACAAGTACTCGGTCGCACTATACAGAGCCTTGCCAATTACTTTCAGGTCAGTATTGACACCCTCATTAACGATACCGATGCGCCCCCCTGGATTTATCGTCATTTAGTAAAAGATATGCCCAATCCCTGCTATGGCAGAGACTGGGAGCTCAATCACCTCCATTCTCTACTCAACCTGGCGCTCAACCGCTGTGCGTTGCAAACGCTTTATTTGCAAGGGATGACAGGCGCCGGGAAAACCAGCTTGCTGACTACTTTTGCCACACAACTGACCACAGCGGGTAAACGCAACCTTATTTTTTCATGTGATGCTTCGACTGAAAACGCGCAATCCCCTTTCTCTGTGCCGTCTTTTATCAAAGCACTCATGTCTGTCAATGATACAACGCCCAGCCATGACATTCGCCACAAAATAGACCTGATAGCCAGCAGTGCACTTTGCACATTGCGCTTACGTCAATGGCTGGGCAACAACTTAACTCAGTGTGAAGCTGATACGCTTACTCTGTTATCCCAAACTCGAGTTAAACAATTAGATAAACAGATTGCGCGGAACCTGCTCGCTTATGCACACCACAAAGGGGTGGCAGTGATTGTGATTGATGGTGCACACAACTTACCAGCCAATGCACTCCAGTTCATTCAATTATTCACCTCGTGTGACGCTCAACAAGCGATCGCATTTATTATTTCGGCGCAGCAAAAACACGCCTTTATTCACCCACCAAAATGGCTTAGCCATGCCCACACCATCACCCTTAAACCGTTAGACCCCGACACCATGATGCAGATTGCCAGTCACACATTACTCTGCCAGGGCAAAGTGCCTGATAAACACAGGGAGCAGACAGCTGATGCCATAACGCGTGCGCAAGGTAACCCCTATTTCCTGAAGCAGCTTTTATCTGACCTGGATCCCGTTGTCACTCTCCCTGATGCACTACAACACTTTGCCCGCACTTGCTTAAACTCAATGCCCTGTGAAGTAGCCAGCACGCTTAAATTCGCAGCTAGTCTCGGACTGTGTTTCAACACCCACCAACTACAACAATTCAATGACAATGAAAAAATCCGCGCGCCATTATGTGTATTACACAAAATGCTCTGCAGCGGGCTGGTTAAACAAAGTGATGAACACTTTTGCTTTGTACATCCGCTTGTTCAGGAAGCACTTAAGAGCCAGACAACACACAGTGAATTCAGCTGGTACACCTACCCCAGGCACCATCATCCCAATCAATGCCCGAATCAAGTGACCAGTAACTGACCCAATATCGGGGCACATAAAAAAATACATTTTCCTTGACCACACGGCATGCGCTTCCAGCCCCCGCTGGAAGCGCCTGTTTTTCATACACTCTGAAAACAAGGAAATACCATGTCAACACTTATAAAGGTAACACCCGAGACACAGCCCTGGATTGGCAGTAGTGACGCTCTTTTTAGTTTAAAACAGCAAATCAACCTGCTCGCTCAATGCAATCTGCCTGTCCATATCATTGGCCAGCCAGGCAGCGGTAAACACTTAGCAGTTAGTCATCTGCATCAAATCGGCAAGACCGAATCACAGCCACTGATCGTTTCATGTGTGAACCATTGGGATGGCAGGTGTGCAGTCACGCAACTGGATACGCTTATTTCACAATCACTGAAAGGCACGCTATACCTGAAAAACATAGATGCGTTAGCTAATAACCAGGCTGAAGCTATCAAAGACTACTGGCTTAACCTCAACACCAATTCCCAGGCACCGAGGCTGATAACGTCAACCTCAATACAAAAGCATCAACAAGCATTAACACAGACACAGCAAAGTTCTTTTTTGAACTGGCTACATTATCACTGTCTTGAACTGAGTATCCCCACGCTGGCACAGCGACGGGAAGACATACCGGCGCTGTTCAATCACTACAAATCAACCTGTCAGCACATCGCAAAGCTTCAATTAGATGAACAAGCCATGGTACTGCTGACAAACTACTGCTGGCCACATAATGCAAAACAGCTTAAGCGTTGCCTGGATAAGCTGTCTTTTTTGAGTCATCAGCAGGAAATCACCAAACCAACATTGGTTAAGATCTTTCCCGCTATGAATGATGCACAAAATCAATATTCAGAGACACTAGAACCCGTTTCCGCAAAGCAAGTAAATGATGAATTCAGCGCATTAATTCAGTCTCTGACGGCCTGCGAAGACCCACATGAATTTGAATCTCAGCATACAGACTCAGATCTGTATCCCGCCCCGGTTATTCAATTGCAAGCGGCCAGTAAACCTCATCCGGCGCTCGCCCGAGCGCTGGAATATATAGATGAAAATTTCAAAAAGCCACTTAGCCTGAGCGAGGTCGCCAGCTATGCGTGTGTCAGCCCTTCTCACCTGTCATTTTTATTCAAACGCTACGTAGGTCAGTCATTCAAACAAACTTTATTGAGGATCAGAATCAAAACGGCAATGGCCCTGTTACGGGAAGATCCATACAGTCAGGTAACTGAAGTGTGTGATGATGTTGGTTTTTCTGATCTAAGCTTTTTTGTCAGAAAGTTTAAATCGGTCGTGGGTGTCAGCCCCGGTGTTTACCGTGACCAGAGGACTAAACACTAACCGCCCAACGAACCTGGCGCTGATGATATCTATTGTCAGCACTGACAGACATCAACAAATCTACCAACTTGTCACTCAGATATACCAATCAGATTAATCGTTACTGCCAATTCCTACCTGTAGTGGCCAACTAAAATTGGCCACAGTTTTATAGTCTAACCAGAACCTGTGCTCTGATTCGTTTGGTGTCAAACCGCCATTGTACTGATGCGGCCTGACCTAGCTGTAATATCCAAGAATGTAATCCGTGATCTTTTTCTTGGCTTCAGCGAAACTCTTATATCCTGTCTTTGGTACCCATTCCGATTTCAAGCTTCTAAAAAATCGCTCCATGGGGCTGTTATCCAGGCAGTTGCCAGCACGGCTCATGCTTTGTTTCATCTGGCATCTCCAAACCGCTTGCCTGAACTTGCGGCTGGTATAATGGCTGCCCTGGTCGCTATGGAACATTACACCTTTAGGCTTACCTCGCGTTAACCCCTCCATTTTCAAGGCTTTGCTGGTTAACTCACTATCCGGTGATAACGACATAGCAAAGCCCACTGGTTTGCGCGCAAATAGATTAATCACCACTGCCAGGTAGGCCCACCGGCTACCTGTCCAGATGTAGGTCACATCACCGCACCAAACCTGGTTTGGCTCGACAACGGCAAACTGGCGGTCAAGCAGATTCGCGATCTCAACATGTTCTTTACTCTGCTTTTGATACTTGTGTGATGGAATCTGACAACTCACCAAGCCCTGTTCTTCCATGAGCTTTTGTGCCAGGTAACGGCCAACATTAAAGCCCTTAGTCGTTAATATCCCTGAAATTGTTCGGGCACCTGCCGAGCCCTGGCTTATGTTAAAGGCTTCAGCAACTTCAGCCTGTAACTGAATGCGCTCAGCATCGATTGTTTTAGGCTTACTGCGCCAGTATTTAAAGCTGCTGCGGTGAACCCCGAATACCTCGCACAATTTACTAACCGGATATTTCTTGCTCTTATTGAGGTTCTCGATTATCGAGAATTGTTCAGGGAGTCCGACATCAATAGAGCTGTAGCCTTTTTTAGAATTTCCTTTTCTAATTCAATATCTTTAATGCGCTTTTCAAGTTCACGAATTTTGATTTGCTCTGGCGTCATAGGTGCAGCCTTAGGGCTTTCACCTTTACGCTCAACTCTGAGCTGTCTGACCCACTTACCAACAGTTGAATAACCAACCCCCATTGCCTGAGCTGCTTCTTAATGCGAATAGCCATTGTCTAAAACAAGCTGGGCTGTCTCTCTTCTGAATTCAGCCGGATAATTTGGGCGAGATTTCTTCGTCATTTGTGTCACCTATTACTGCTATGAGATAAATCATAACACCTCTATTTAGGTGGCCAAAATCACTATGCCACTACATTGCCTATGCCGTTGGATTTATAAACGCAAAGTTCCCCAATCTAAACCTGGAAAAAGAACTCTATCAGAATAGCCTGATGGGCAGTAACGAAACCCAGTTACCTATGCTCGAGAACATCAATGATGACATCGCATTACAACGATTAAACCGAAATAACCAGCTATACCAAACACTGTTTAAAGGGTTGAGTCTGGTCAAAAACCGTTATATTGCCTCTGGCATGCAGTGGCTGTTAGACAATCGGTACAATGAACAAATGTATACCCTGCTCATCCCAACCGATGAACTGCTTACACAGTGCATTGCAGCACTTGGACGGACACAAAACGATGAAGCGGCACAAGTAGTGGTTATTGGGCAAGTGCAACCCCTCAACACCATACAGGTACAGGCCATAGTGCCAGTCAGTGTGCTCCCATTTGGTGAGCTGTCGCATGGAGATAACCATGGCAAAGAACAATTTCAAAATCTGGTAAAAGAGATCTCGTCTCTCGATATATCCGCCGGCGATACTGATGCAACGCGCGCACTCAATTATACGCTATACAACAACCCGACTATTTATCAGCAATCTTACCATTTATGCTATCAAAGCCGCCGTGACGGCCCAAACCCCAATGGCTACCAGTTGGTCAATGTGAATGTCGAAACCAGCCAAAGTGGCGACAGATTAGTCGCGGACGTGATTTTTACCTATCAGGGTATTAACACAGGTGCGATGCAATTCTGGCGCAGCAGGGTTGATGTCACCGGAGAATATCCGTTTATGGTGTCATCCTGGGAGCAATACTTGCCAAGCAATCAACAATAATTAAGTAAGTAACTGCCACGGTCCTCTTCCATAACTAAGAAACATCGTGGCAGGCCAATAATGCACATTGTATCAATAAATGCAGATAGAGTTAGCTGACGTCTTTTCTGCGATACTAGCCGATCACATTACGGACCTCAGCCTGTTGTATACCTTGCTTACTCCTCCAGAATTCGGAGTCGGGAAAGCGCTGTTCACGGCGATAATACCCAAACAACTCATTGAGATAACTGTTATAGATTTCAGTCATAGACTTACTGTACTGGGGTAAAGCTGTAGCTTCACCTTTCAGTGCTGCTGATATGGCCAGCGACGCTTTTTCTGCCATATAAATCGCCGTCGTCATACCATGAGAGGACAATGGGTCAAAAGCCATAGCTGCATCTCCGGCTAGCAGCCAGTTTTGGCCACTCAAACGCCCCAGAATATGACTGCTGGCATTAATGGCTTTCACTGTAAAAGGCTGCTCAGGTAAAGCGTTGTGAAAGGCTGGCGTGTTGGCTGCTATATCGTGCCAGTTGCGACTATGTTTAAGCTGACTGAAGCCGGGCGTGTGCTGATTGCAGAAAATTGCCAGCATATTTTGCTCTGCATTCAGGCGAGATATCAGCGTCCAGCCATGTTCGAAGGCTTCAACCACCACAGATGGAGATATACCCTGCGGATTAACGGTGCTCGGTACGTTGGCGACAAAGGCGGTCAGTTTATCGAATGTGTGTCTTGGCAGGTTCAATACTCGGGGCAAGTACCCTTGCCGACCACTGGCATCGACAATAAACCGGCTCTCCAAACTATGTTCAGACCCATCCTGCGCCGATTTTACCTGACAAAACCATACCTCTTTGTGCTCAGAAACCTCGACGACTTTTCCGCTAAACAGACAGTGTTCCGGCAACTGTGCCTGAACTTGTGTCGTCAGCGCTGATTTATCAACTTTCCAGCCATGATGGCGGTCACTCAGAGGTGCTTTACGCAGCACGGATTCTCCCCATGACGAAAGCTGCCCAGAATGCAAAGAGTGTGGCTCCTGTTGGAGTAATTCAAACAACCCCAGGCGGTGCATCATGGGTTCAACACTGGCAGGCAAGCTCTCAGCTAGATGCATAACAGGTGTATTCTGGGGGTCAACTATCACCACTTTCAGGCCCTGCTTGAACAATTGCCAGGCAACGACTGTGCCCGAGATCCCGCCACCAATAATAACGCAATCATACTTATTGCTCTCACACATAATACTTCCTCATTGATGAGAAGCACCTGAGTGCTTCTCAAATCTGGTACTAGTCCTTGTCGGCTTCGCTGTATGCAACATACACGACGTTTGGTATACCGGACGTTCCAGGGTTATCCACTGGCCGGGCCATAACCATCGCCATATTTTTCCACTGACTAACCATCTGGATCAATCCATTGGTATAACCACCTTCCGCATGGTAGCCCACAAACCCGAGGTCGGCGGTATGCAGCCAATCAAGCCGTTGCGAAAACTGCTCCAGGCGCAAGTGTTCAAAGGTCTCTTGAGACATCCCCTGTGCCACAGAGTGTTGCATACCGTTGATAACAGGCGCATCCACTGACTGACTGTCTTTAAACTTGTTATATCTGGCCAATGGCAAGATATGAACAGGCAAATTAGCCGCCCACCATGAAGGAATTGGGAAGTCTTCTGGCGTGTAGACAGCCTGACAACTCGCGGCATCCGATTGCCAGGGGATCCCCATCCATTTAGTCAGATCGCCAGGCGTATTTTGCCACAACCAGGCAGCTTTAGAGCCCGGAATGATTGACTCTGCCACATTCTCCACACTGATGACATGACCAAAATCCTGATACATATTGGCAGACGCCAAACCGGCTGGATCTTGTCTCAGTCTGAACTCTCTCAAGCCCAGCAGGTTAATCTCTGGTGTGACTCCGCCCTGGTATTGGTTGTCACTGTAAATCAGGTCGTGACGCATAGGCCAGGTCAGCTCTACACCAGGGTGGAACCCACCGCCATACAAGGCGTCGAGGGCACCACGAGCACATAGTAAAGCACTGTTTTCAGAGCGCTGGAACACTTCACTGTAGAAGCGACCTAGTTCATCTATGGTTGCTGCACAGGCTTTCTCTGCATCGGTCACGCTGAAGTCACCGTTTGCCCAGTTTTGTAGGTGCTGATACATAAACGGAGGAATTGCAAACCACTGTACCGGACTGCCAGGATAATCAACTCCATCATTGGGATAAAATGGGATTTGCAATCGGGACGTTGCTGGCTCATTTGCAATATTGGTGGCATCTTTACTCGGAATAATACGGCTGGTGCTAACCCACTCACTGCTCGACTGGCCCGCGTCTTCGACGTCAACGTCCTGATCAAATAACGGATTTCTGAACTGTTTGAAAATGTTCTCTCTGAGTGTTTTTTCAGTCGCAGAACTATCCAGTAAGCGGCCAAAAGCCCCTTCACTGTTGAGCTCACGAATTTGGGTGTTCACTGCATTGTCAGTAAAGTCCGCCTGATTCACCCATTGCATTCTGTATAGCCGGTACAAAATCGGGAAAACGTCGCTGAATTGCGTGTTTAACTGAGCCAATTCTTTTTCTTTCAGAGATGCCCCTGACACCATGTCATACATAGTCACCAAAGGCTCGATTTGAGGTGCATAATCCGGAGGCGTGGTCGCAACCCAGGCACTGTCCGACTCGCTGTCGATAGTGAATGTGTCGCCATTTTTTAGCTCTACAACGGCAGTAACACGACCATCACAGATATCATCAAACCAGTTAGAGTTATCTGCAAAGTCCGTATTCAATGAAGACGGAGACAACGCCTGTGAAATGCCATCACCCGCAAAAAAGGTCAATACACCCTCACTGTTACACTCTATCGTCCCCTGAAGTACTTTGTGCCGTTGTGACATATTCAGTAAATCACTCAGGCGGTTTTGCGAGTCGGGCTCATTGGCGGGAAACTTGCCGCGCAGTGGCACTTGTGAATTTGCTTCGCTCGAAACGCAGCCCTGACTGGCAATGACGAGTTGTCTACGCAGGCTGTTTGTGATCACATTAGGGTTACGTCTTTTCGCAGTCTGTGCGGGTGCAAGGCGGTGTTTGCTGACGTTTTGGCTCAAGTTACCATTGCCTTCTGTCATTAAAGACAAATCGAGCGCATTATTATAGTCGTACCAGAACGACTTTTTGTTCGCGACCTCAACATGCCATGTTACCTTGTCTCCCGCCTCAAGCTGGAGCCTTTCAGTTGGGTTACCATCTTCATCACATTGATAAATATAAAAATTCTGAGCTTGCTTCTTCACCGCATGTAAGTATTGGTTACTCAATACTTTGAGTGCTACTTTTCTGATTAACGCAACAAACCCATCGGCATCGCTTGCAGCTTCCAGTGCCAGATCGTCTAGTTCTCGAATAATTTGTGGTGCAGTAACAATATGGGACAAACTCAGTAAAGCTACTATACGCGCTGTTGTTGCTGATTCCAGCACTGGTTTACCACTGTTATTCAGGGACTGATAAATCTCTTCAAGTTCTTTTCTGACAGCTTGATCTAGTACATCGTCAACCAATGAAGATAACTCTTGTTCGGTGACCAGATACTGAACCTCAGTATCGTACAAATGCGCCCATGGCACTTCGGGAGTCTGGATTGCCAACGATTTTAACGCAGGTCCGTTACCGACGCGTGCGATCCCCAGTGGCGGATAAATTTTGTATTTGCTGTTTGACATGTTAGTTCCTTAGCAATGAATATAGTCAGAGCACTGCGTTAAGCGCGCTTCTGTGCTACCAACTCGATTTCAATGAGCGCTTTGTTTTGTTGATGCTTTTGGGTCAGAACACCCAACGCCATGGAGCGCGCAGGATAGCTGCCATGCTGAGGGCCGAAATATTCCCGGTACACCTGATTGAATTGCTCAAAGTCATCTTCGGTATGCAAAAAACCGTTAACTTTAATCACATCCTGAAAACTACAGCCAGCGCTGGCCAGGGTGACAGCCAGTAACTCAAAAATTGTCTTGGTCTGATCAACGATATTGTCAGACTGAATGTAGCCATTTACCTCTGCATTCTGGCCAGATACAAAGACCAAATCGCCAACAACCCGACAGGGTGGATAAAGGGGAGCCTGAACCGCTTCAATAGACATAATTCCTCCTTAAGAAATTGCCGTATATATACATAAAAACCGACTGGCTACGCATTCAACTGCAAATAGGTCTCAGTCGTAAGAACCGGGCTAAAGTCTAGAGAGAAACTAAAATTATTCCATTACAAGCTGTTACACCTGGAAGATAAGCACGGGATCCAAACGCATCGATTGCAAACTAAACGGTTCAGTATGATGTGAGATAGCGTCTGATTGTGGGAGAGGCTTATTTGAGCAAGAACAAAGCGTAATGACACCGCACTACGCTTTGTTAAACCGTGTTACTGCAATTTCGCAGCGATACCGGCTACGTGTTGACCCTGAAACTTAGCCAGCGCAAGCTCTTTGTCTGATGGCTGACGGCTGCCATCTGCACCCGCAATACAGGCTGCACCAAGTGGCGATCCACCTCTGACTTCTGAGATATCCGTTAACTCAGCCGCAGCATAAGGTAACCCAACCACCACCATACCGTGATGGAACAAGGTCGTATGAAAAGACTGTATGGTGGTTTCGTTACCGCCACCTGTCCCCGTTGAAGTAAATACACTGCCCACTTTTCCAATCAGCTTGCCTGCTGCCCACAAACCACCGGTTTGGTCTAAAAAGTTTCTCATTTGCGACGCCATATTGCCAAATCGCGTGGGGGTGCCAAAAATAATGGCATCATAACCTTCGAGCTCTGCCGGTGTGGCAATCTCAGCCGCCTGATCCAACTTAACCCCGGCATTCTTAGCAACCTCTTCCGGCATTAACTCAGCAACACGTTTAACGGTTACCTCAACACCATCAACCGATCCAGCTCCCTCAGCAACGGCATGTGCCATGGTTTCGATGTGGCCATAGCTTGAATAATATAAAACCAGTACTTTTGTCATCTTCATTTCTCCATGTGCTGCTGAAGGGCTCCCCAACAACCATTGTTTTAACCAACTAAACATGTTTGATTACTTCTTTCGTTAAATATAGGCACGTGTACCTTTAAACCGATGACATGATTGCATAGCTGGTTAAGAACGTAATTACGTAAAAAGTGATAGGTTTGTTCTAATAAAAAGAATGTTACTGTCGCATCCCGCCACTTACCTACAAAGCCATCTAAGCAGCCAGGGACGATATGCCAAAATAACAACAAGCGTAAACACGACCATAGTTGCACTCCCAAACCAATATACAAGTCCCCGTGTCACGCCCCAGACAAAAACACAGACAAACAAAGCGATCAGGTTCAAACCAGTGCCACTGATACGCAATAACCACAACCGCTGCTTAGACAGGTATACAGATGGAGCAGCAACCCGACTAAAATTACGGTGCATTGCCACGCAGAGCAGCGCAAAACCGAGCAACAATAACACCAGTATCGAAGTGATCAGCATACTAACGGCTCCTTTTTCGCCATAGTCGAGCCTCTATGTTTTCGAGAAACGACAGTCGCTGCCAATCCAAAGCAGCCTGCAAACAACCACATACTGAGATCAAAACCGAGCATCAGCCAGTCTGCGTTGAACAGGCTGGTTATGACACTGTGGTGTGTGGTGAGCATATTGACCAGAGGAATCGCAAAGTAAACCAGAGCTGCGCTCCAAAGCAAAGTTGACCACTGTTCCCGACTCCGATTGATTAAACAATACAAACAGCACAGCACCCAAGCTGTAAACAACACATGCATCTCCCAGGCAGCCCGGTCCGCCATATCAGGCACAAGCAGTCGATTGCTTAAAAAATAGCAGCCAATCGCAATTGGCAGGCCGAGTAAAACACCTCTGTTTAGTCTGACAATTAAGTTAATAAGTAATGAAGGTGTGACCTCTTTCATCAACTTCTTTTTTAGCCAGATGATCATCCCGGAGGCAATCATCGCAGCACCACATAACCCACAGAGAAAATAAACCCAGCGCAAATAAATATCGGCAAACAGGCCTTCGTGAAGATGCTCAAGCAGATCATACACAGCCGCAGCCCGTCCGGCTTTGCCGGTTGCTATCTCAACTTCAACCCGCTCTGCGCGGACGTGGTACTTGAGCAATGAGGCAAACTCAACCCCTTCACTGGTTTCAAACCAGATCTCTATGTGTTCAGTGTCAGTGCCCCTGTCAATGACACCGACAAAGTTGATCGCCTGATCGGTCACTCGCCGTTTTGCGTCAGACAGAGCTGCATCCACATTTAACTGGGCTGGCAAAATCTCTGTGGTTAGGGTGATGTAATCCTCCAGCTGAGAGGCATCATAAAACTGACGATGCATCTGCCTGCCTTCACCATACTGGCTATCAATGACCTTGGACATGGTCACTCCCATGAGCAGCATAACGCCGCTGTAGGTGATCATTAAATGAAACGGCAATGGCAACACACTGAAGACATTGTGAATATCCAGCCAGGAACGCAGGCCTTTTGCACCTCGAAAAGTAAAAAACTCAGCAAAAATCTTCCTGTGAATAATCACCCCGGTCACCAAGCCAATTAACATAAGCATGCCTGCCAGACTGGTCAGGATATAACCCACCAGCGGCGGCACGTAATGCAAGTTATAGTGCAGCCGGTACAGGGTTTCTCCGCCACTGGTATCCCGGATAAACGTAATGTCTCCCGTATTTGGCTCAAGCGGCTTCTCATACCACTGACGACGAACCTGCTTCTCAGGGTCGCCGGGCTGTAACCAGGAGATTTCAATGTAAGGATCCCGCGAGGTAGGCAGGCTCACATACCACTGAGACGCATCATCAGCGTGTTCTCCAAGCTGTGCCATCGCCAAATCAATGGCTTGTTTGTCCGAAATATCATTGCTTATGACAATTTCGGGCTTCATCCAGCGGTCAATTTCATTTTCAAAGTAACCGACGCTGCCAGTTACAAAGATAAAATACAATAACCAGGCAAACACCACGCCGCTCCAGGTGTGCAGCCAGCCCATGGACTGTCTAAACCTTGCTTTCATAGGGCCTCCGATACAGAAAGTAAGTGGATTAGGCCATACAGCAAGGCTATTAGGGTCGATACCAGCACTGTTGCACGCCATGCAGTTCTGACTGTAAATACACTGATCACAACCAGCGTATAAACAACAAAACTCCACATCATACCGGCAACGATGCCATCCACTTTGTTATCCCCGGGTAATTGAGAAATGGCTATGGCGGCGAGGTTAGCAATCGCAAATCCCCCAACCAGGGCAAGTAATACCCGCCAGCCAAGCGCAAAAGCTTGAACAGGCTTTGCTGATAAGCTCATGATATTAAAACCATAATATGAAGAAATAGGCGCCATCTCAGCCACAGCCTAAACGAGTACTATGGCTAAGATGATTTGAGGTTAGAACTGATAGGCCAGCGTCAAACGAATGTCACGACCGGCTTCTTTGATACCAGCCACTTTTTCATAGCCAGGGATATGACCATAGTCGGCGACACTGCCGTGACTGCGATATGATTCATCGAGTAGGTTCTGAACAGACAAGTCCACTTTTAACGCCTCAAACGGCGCATAGCTGATGTAAGCATCAACCAGTTGATAACTTGGCTTGCTGATGGTTTCCAGTTCAGTAACCCAGCCCAGCTCCATAGAACGATGGAAAACCTCGATATCATTTAGGCTTGCGACATAGTTATAATTCCAGCCCAGTTTGAGCTGTTCATTCAGGCGGTAGTTAAAATTAACATTAACCGAATCGCCAACCGCATTCCCCAGCCCGCCATATTCATAGGCAGCCATATCGATACCATTGATTGTAACGGGTTTAGTCGAATCCGGGGCTGCCGGGTCTGGCAAGTTAAATACGGCGTTATTCAGCTCAACATCATTGTTGTTATAGCTGAGGATCACATCAAAATTATCCGCCTGATATCCAGCAACCAGCTCAAACCCTTTGCTTTCTAACTCACCGATGTTTTCATAAAAAACGCCCTCTCGGCCTTTAAACTTGTCAAACACCACATCATCTATGGTACTGACATACAGTGACGCTTCCAGCATCCAGGTACCATCGTTGTATTGTAAGCCCAGTTCAGTATTTTCAACCTCTTCAGGGTTCAGGTTTTCGTTGGGTGTTAACTCACCGACTGTAAAGGCATCAGCCACCTGCCTGCCACGCAGCGCTTCGGCATAGCCCACCGACAGCTTGAGGTTTTCGGCAAGCTCATACACAAGACCAAAGTTCGTACTGATCCCATCCTGTTTTTTCGTTGAAAATGCGTTGCTGGTTGTCACCGGATTACCATTGGTATCTTTTTCGATTACCCAGACACCATCCACTTTCACCCAGTTTGCATCAATACCGCTGTGATCGAGTTCATAACTATCGTGACGCAGGCCAAAACTTAACAGTAAATCATCGCGCAGTTGCCAGTGGTCCTGTACATAGAGCCCAGTCACTGTGCCATCTTCATCGTAGATGCCGCCAAAATCGCCATAAGACTCAGAGTCTACTTTGTCATTTTTGCGCTCGATACCATATGTCACGGTGTGCGCACCGATGTCACTGGTATTGCGAATATCAAAGCCGGTCGTTTCAATAGATGCATCCCAGGTATACAACTCACGCTTAAACGATGACTCAGTCTGATAGACTGTGGTTTCTAAATTAACCCAAGCGCTGTGATACCAGGTATGGTTCAGTACCAAGGTTTCGCGCTCACCCCAAGATGAGAACAAAGGATCGGTTTCCAGCGGTGCCCAGTTGGTTTGCTTACCAAATTTACCTTCTTCTTTTCGGCGCTCAAAACTAACAACCAACTCCTGATTATCAGTCAGTTGCGTGTTAACTTTCACAAAACCCAGGGTCTGATCAGCAGCAGTGCCCGGAATTTCCTGACCATCTCCATCTTCCATGTTCTCCCGGCTAACAGTGACATACGAGGCCAGCACACCTATCGAATCAGTGACTTTACCGTATAAAGACACACTTTCTTTGTGACCATCATTGGTGAAATAACTCGCTTTAACTGTACCGCCAAATCGTTCACTGGCCTTGAGTAAATCATCAGCACTTTTGGTTTTAAAACGAATAGCACCGCCCACGGCGCCCGAACCTGCCGTTGCCTCACCAGCCCCCGCTTGCACTTCAACGCTGCGCAGCAATTCAGGCTCTATTGCAACCCGGCCAATATGGTGGAACAAAGTACTGGTTTGCGGCGCGCCATCCACCGTGACATTCACCATGGAATCTTCCAGGCCCCGGACAAAAATCTTTTGTGCAATCCCCAACGAGCCGCCGACCGTAACCGACGGAGTATGGCGAAAAACGTCTTCCAGATCATTCGCCTGATAATTTTCTAACACCTCAGACGTGATCTCTGAATTGGTTGTGGCACCAACGACCGCGATCCGCTCTATTTTCTGCTCGTCCGTCTCATCGCTAGTCTGCGCAGCATAAACGCTGGTTCCAAAACAGCTCAAAGCAACCGAGCAGGCTAACAAACTTTTCTTAAACAAATGATTTATATGTGGGGCAAATGGCATGATTTACATCTCAGTCAAACAACAAGTTAAAAGTCTAAATCGGAATTATTGTCATTTAGACTTTTCAGGCAATCACTTTTACAACTGTTACATTTGGGAAATGGGAATCATTATCGTAACCAAAAGACCACCGGTGCTGGGATTTTGTGCCGAGATACTGGCCCCCACACTCGCCAGGTGGCGCTTTGCCAGCGCCAGACCCAGGCCAAAACTGTCATTTTCTGCAAGACGGGCATTGTCAACGCGAAAAAATGGTTCAAACACCTTCTCAAGAAACACCTCCGGGATACCGGGCCCCTGATCCTGAATTTGAATGCAATAGAGCTCAGTTTGCAGTGTTAGCGTGATCTGCACATGCTTGCCCACCGGCGTGTAACGCAGCGCATTGCGAATGACGTTTTCTACGGCAGGACACAAAGCACGGTGACAGCTGTTTTGTACAATGGCATTAGCGGGTGGTTCAAAAACAATACGCCTGTCAGGAAACTCGAACCTGGCATCTTCCACCAGCACATCGAGCAGATCCACCAAGTCGACGTTTTCTCTTTTTAGCACTGGTTTTTCATTTTCCAACCAAGCCAGTGTCAATGCATCTTCAACGAGCTTTCGGATCTGAGCGGACTCGCGTGCGATCCGTGCAAGGTGTGTCTGAGCATCATCCACTTCAAAACTCTCTACCGCAATGTCGAGACGAGTAAGCGGCGTGCGTAACTCATGAGACAGATCGGCAATGAGCTGTCGCTGACTGGCGATCAACTCACCAATTTTGGCCGCCATCTGGTCAAAGGTAGCAGCCAGGTGAGCAAACTCATCGTTACGTTTACCCAAATATCTGCCCAGCCTGACCTTAAAGTTACCCCGACTAAACGCCGATGTGGCACTGTCCAGCTTGCGCAGCGGAGTGATAATGTGCTGATAAAGTAATACTGACAGCACAGCTAATACCCCCATTGGGATCAGGACCTGAAGCAAAAACTTAGTGGTTGCCCAGTAAGTACCGGGGCGCATCCTGCTGGGCAGCTTTATCAGCAAGCTGGCATTGCTGTGTTCAAAGGGTAATTCCATCACCGGATTTGCGGAAAAGTAGAGATGAATCTTCCACTCAATACTGCGCCCAAAATGGTAAGTGCCGACAATGTCTTTGTCTATCGGTTCGCCGGCAAGATGGATCGCTCTGAAACTGGCAACCGATGCCCAGGTCGATTCTTCCTTCATCAGTTGCGCTAACCAGGCATTCAGTACCTGGGTATTATTTGCCATATAGAGTTGTTCGGACTTGATGCGCCACTGCGTCAGCTCTGCACGATCCGCTTTTGCAATCATGCTCATGCTTTCTTCTGTTTTTAATGTCAGTGCATGTAACAGGTAGAAAAATGCCACTAAGCCCGTTGCCACAATAATGCATAACTTCCAGAGAAATGTGCGTTTCATTTAAAACAGTACCCTTGACCATGTACCGTTTGCAGCCGCTCGCCAAACCAGTTGGCATCATTGAGTTTTCTGCGTACCCGGCTTAAATGCATATCCAGACTGCGATCGTATGCACCAAGCTTTTTGTTCAGTACCGACAGATAGAGATCAGCTTTAGGGACTATGGTATTTTGCTGTGATATGAGTGCCCACAGCAGTTTGAACTGGATCGGCGTAAAATCCAGCGGCTTGCCATGCAGCGTTATAGACTGCGTTTGCAGAGCGAGCCTGAGACCATCCACGGTAATTTCAGACTGAGTGATAGGTGCAGTATTACCGTGACTACGCTTTAACAGGCGCTCAATTCTCAGCAATAACTCCGTTGCGTTGAACGGCTTTGCTACATAATCATCCGCACCGTGACTGAGGCCCACAATCCGTTCTTCTTCTGCACCTTTAGCAGAGACCATGATCACTGGCTGCTGGCTGGATTCACGTAGTTTTTGCAGCAAAGTCACCCCATCGAGCTTAGGTAACATTTTATCCAGTAGGACCAAATGGTGCTGTTGAGTTCTTGCTACTTCAAGCCCACTTTCACCGTCAAAACATTGATCTATGTGATAGCCCGCCTTACGCAATAAATCAGCCAGGTAGGCGCTTAACGTACTGTCGTCTTCAATTAAGAGTATTTTTTGTACCACACAAGACCCCAAGAATAAAAATGATAATCAGTTGCAGGTGGCTATCATAAGGACTGAAATAGTAAATGTAAATTGTACGCACATGAGGAATAGTGATGTTTGCGCAACTAGCTGATGAACACAGCTGCAATAAGGTGTAATCGTGCAGAGGTTAAGACTGAACCATAATAATAAAGCACTTTATAATCCCAACAAGGAGTAAGCTCATGGCATTTCCTACCGCAGTAAACAGTCAGATCACAGATTCCGTCTCACAAGCAAATACCAAGGTACTTGGAGACACCCCAGCCGTCGCGACAGGCAACTTTATGATGACTACAAATCAGGCACAAACCAATGCTGCGCACCAGGCTACGCTCTCACAAAGGTTCTCCAGGACCCCAGTTGCACAGGGCGTGGACCTGTTGTACAGCATAGACACGGCTACGACAGCTGTAGGCACTAGCAGGATATTCAGATAATACTTCTATGTAGCGCAACGGGGTGTACCCATATTACACGCAAATTACTGTACACTAATTGGTATCTAGCCATTCGCCCTGAAAAAATGACAGCTCGCTGTGCTTTTTACTGCATCAGTCTTCATTTAAGGTAAACTATCGTCAAAATTTATACCTAATATATTGAGATGTCAGGAATTTCTTTACAACGTAATGAGCAGGTTATAGCACTGGCTATTATCGCAATGGTGAGTGTATCCATTAGCTTTACCGACTGGATACAGCGCGCAATCCCACTTTCTCTGCCCATTCTTTTTTCATCTATGGCGGCAGTACTATGTCTGTACTGGCTGCCTATGATGGTCAGTTATGTGCTGATACAACGCGTCAAAATCTCGCACTGGATGGCCCACTTTTCAACTCTTTACCTGGCAATGGCCGCCGGTGCCCTGGCATTTAGCTGGCTCAGAGCACACTTGCTTGGCACAAGGTCTTTTGAACTGAGCGAAGCACTGATTATCGCATTACCCTGGAGTAGCGGAATATTTCTGCTGGTAAAGTTTTATCTGACCCAAAAACACCTCAAGGATGAACAATCACTACGCCAGCAGGCTGAGCTTAAGTTACTCCACAGCCAGCTAAACCCGCACTTTTTGTTCAATAGCCTCAATACCATAGCCGCACTAACCTCATCTCGCCCGAGACAAGCCGAGACACTGGTTCACAACCTGTCTGCAATACTACGCTATTCACTCAGGCATGCTGTATCTGATAATACAGTCCCCCCAGCTGTTAGCCTGTCGGATGAACTCTTAGTGTTACACAAATGGTGCGAAATCGAACAGTGCAGGTTTGGCGATAATTTACAGATTGAGTTCGACATAGACGAAGCTTTGCTTTGCGTAATTCTGCCAGCTATGGTTATCCAGCCACTGATTGAGAATGCCATCAAACACGCTAAGCAACGGCCTCTGTATATAGAGATACGTGCTCAGAGTGAACAGGGACGGCCGGTTATTTCTGTCTCTGATAACGGGGTTGGCTTTGCTGAAGCTATTTTACATGGTGATGCCCAAAGTGGCCTCGGCTTGGCAATTACCCGCTCCAGGCTCAAACTGGAGGCTAACGCGCAACTCGAACTCTCAAATTTGCCCAACGGGGGAGCCAAGGCCCAGTTTGCACTAAGGGAGTACAGATGAATATCGCGATTATTGAAGATGAATTGCCAGCCTTACAAAAGCTCAAAGCGCAACTTGGGCAACTGGGTCATTACAAACTGGTTTACCATAGCGAGGAACCCGCAGCCTTTTTATCTGCGTTCAGACAACACCAGGTTGATCTGCTCTTTCTTGATATTAACCTGCCGGGGCTCAATGGCGTAGAACTCAGTAAACAACTCCGGGATGCCGGATTCAAAGGTCAGATTGTCTTTACCACCGCCTACAGTGAATTTGCCGTAGATGCCTTTACTCTTGGCGCAACAGACTACTTACTTAAGCCTTATACCAATGAACGGCTTGCACTGGCATTGTCTCGTGTAGCAGCGCACCACACACCCGACCCAGGGCAACTGATGCTTACCAGCAAAGTTGGCGATAAAGTGACACGTATAGAAGCAGGTCGAATTGAGGTCATTAAGCTGGAGCATGGGCATGCCATCGCTTACGCCACCGACAGCACCTACCCCATAGATTCATCCCTGGAAGAGTTGATGGCAACCCTGCCTGATACCTTTATACGCGTCCATCGCAACGCCATTGTGAACCGTCTAAAGATCATCACATTAGAGCGTTGGGTCACTGGAGGTTATCTGATCGGATTTGCACACTCAGGGCAGCAGGTGATAAGCAGTCGCAGTGGCGCCAGGCTACTGAGGAAAAAACTGCAAATTTAAACCAAAGTCGGCCCCTGCAAAACCGACCTGACAAACAATAACAATCAAAGGAAATATATATGAAACACGCAATGCCGATTCTGTTGGCGGGGCTTCTTAGTGCCTGCTCATCATCCTCAGACCCCGATGTTAAACGCCATTTTATTGATGATGGTAAGCCCCATCCGCTGGTCATTTTACTCGGTGGCAGCGAGGGCGGTAACACACTGGCTAAGCCCCATTTTGCACCCTTGCTTGAGCGCTTTCATGACCACGGCATGTCGGTTGCGGCCCTAGCCTATTATGGCACTTCGGGCACACCATCCAGACAAATCGCGTTGCCACTTGATGACATTGCAGAGCGAATTAGTGCTTTAGCAAATGACCCAAAAATCAACTCAAACTGCATTGCGGTGTATGGGTTTTCCAAAGGGGCTGAGCTGGCGCTGTTACTGGCAGCTCACTTTGAGCACATTAACCATGCTGTCGCAATAATGCCCAGTCATGTCAGCTGGAACGCAGTAAAAACTGTTACCTCACAACCGGGCTGGCAGCTGAACAAAACACCACTTGCTTACGTAGATGCGCCACTGCTCTCCTGGCAGATGCAAAAGGGCGTGATAAGCGGCACATACACACCCGCATTTAACGCCGCTCTGGAGAAAGCCGACACCACGACCCTGGAAGCAGCCAGGATCCCGGTGGAAACAACCAACGGGCCAATCCTCCTGGTCTCAGCTAAACAAGATGAGATTTGGCCGTCTCACGCGATGGCAAACAAAATCACAGAATCGCTCGAACAGGCTAACTTCTCTCATCCATATCAACACATAGCACTACCCGGTGGCCACTATAGTTTTAACCGAGAGACCCAAAACCAGGTCAATCAGTTTCTAACCAGAACACTGGTTAACCAGTGTCAGTAGCCGGGCTTTACAATTGGCTTTCACACAGGCCCACTTTTCGTAACTAGTCGGTTTTTCAGGCCAATTCGCTGAAGGAGGTTGTCGACCAATAACGCAACCTTCGTGTCCACCCCCCTCTCACTGAAGCAAACATATAAATTCCCCCCTGCTTATGGGGTTTACAGCTGAACAAATTAACGCTAGTTTCGTACCTAATAATGATAAAAAAGGAAGTGTGTGATGCGAAATCAGTTGCTTTTTATATGCGTAAGCTTGTGTTTGACGGCCTGTGGCGGCAGTGGGGGTAACAATGGCAATGAGAACACCCAACCTCCTGGCTCAAGCCCTGTGTCTCCTCCAGATAATAACCGCTTACCAAACTCTCCCCAGGCGCGTCCCGATATCACATTTAATGAAGCACTGATTGAAGACGTAGAACACTTTGTCACGCTGGCCCATTCAGTGCAGTACTTTTATCCCTCTGAAGAAGTAAGCGCGTCAGACTGGCCACTCTTTATTGCCGAAAGTATTGTCGAGTTAAGCCAGACAGAAGAGACAGCTCGTTCAGACAAGGGCATAGAGTTACTGAGACAAATCGCCCCCTATGTCACAACACAACTAGACCACTTGCCCACACTAGAGCAGCAAACACAAGTGATGGCCTGGCAACAAAATGCGCCTTTTTCTCAGCGTTTCTATGAAAGAGATCTGCGCTCAGGCAACTACGCCTCACTCAGTAACCAGCCATACTTGCCCAGCAACCGATATGCGACGCTGGACTACGGCCAGCAAAGAGTTTATGTCCCGTTGTACCTGCCTGCACAAACTCAGTTGACGGGCGATACGTTTTCTCAGGTCGGGCGCTGGCAACTGACAGAAAACTTTGAACATCCGGAAATATGTATGGCAACCGTCGCTGGCATGTGGGCCATGATCCAACACTTTTGGCCTTATTTTCACCAGGTCCAACTGAACTGGACGCAAAGCCTTAAGCCATTATTAAATGCCTGTACTGAGTCGGACCTTACGCAAAGAAACACGCGTATTTATAGCGAATTTACAAAGCTCAATGACAACCACCTCAATATTGTCTTGCCAAACCCCGAGTTGCCTCCGTTTGATTATTACATGCCCTTTTTCTTCGAAATTGTTGAAGGAAAAGCCATTGTTACGCGCACGGAGCAAAATAATCCGTCGGAAATCGAGATTGGCGACGAGATAATCTCCATTGACGGTGAAGCGGTGCAGGCTTATCTGCAAAACCAAACTGCTAGTTCTTTCTACAACCAACTACAAGGGGTTAACCGGGTTGCACGCATGCACTTTTACCAAACCTCTTCAACACCCGTTCGCTACGAGATAAAAAAGCCAGATGAGCGTCTGATCCAGCAAACCGTAACCCCGCTTAAGAGCGAGAGCCCTCTCAATTTCAGCGGTCTCAGATATGTACCTCACAGCCCTGATGTGCTGGAACCTTTAGGTGACAACATTTATCGTATCAACGTTTATAATGTCGAGCAGCAAGCCCTCAGCTCACTCAAGTCACAGTTGGCAGATGCCAAAGCCGTTGTGCTGGATATGCGCCATTACCCAACCAGTTGGCAAGGCTGGCAGGGGGTACTCAGTTGGTTTATTGAAACGGATGCCGTTAACAACACGCTTGCCCACTACTGGCAAGGCGCTCCTAATCAAACTGACGTGCAGATACAAAACCTGCCACAGACAATCCGCATCGCACAAGACTCACTGAATATTCCGGCAATTGCACTGGCCTCTAGGGAAAGCCAAAGTCAGAATGAGCATGCACTTGTGTTTGCACGCGCTGGCGGAATAAAAGTCCTGGGTGAAGCCACATCAGGGATCAACGGGGAAATCTTTAAAGCGGATTTCTTTAACTTCTCGGATAACTTGTCTCGGGATAGTATTTTTGTCTTTACCAATATGCTTGCAAACCGGCTCAATGGTGATCCTTTGATCAACGCGGGCGTCGAAATTGACATATGGGTACCCCGGACGATAGAAAGCGTCATAACACATCAAGATAACCAGCTGGACGCTGCTGTGGAGTACTTAAAAGCGCAGCTTGAGTAAAACAACTTGTTCGACACGCTCAGTGCAGTCTTCAAACCTTAAGATGAAAGCACTGAGCCTGATAGCTATCGGCTCACTTGAGCTGGATTACTGCCCGAGAGCGCCTACAGCAACAACGCTGGCAGATAATAGCGCTTTGATCAGACTTATTTATCATGCCAGCCAGATAGCTGAACCAGGTAGATACCCATCTGTTCTTTTTACATTACAGTGCGTGTTGGATCTTATCTTTTTGTCTCTTTAGCCTGTCCAGCTGACGCGTATCATTCACTGACAGTTTTATGGCCTCGTTCACCGCTTCCAGTGCCCGCTGTGGTGACTCCTTGGCCATAAACACCCGGCTCAGCATAGCGTAAGGCTCTGCCGTATGCGGATAATATTGGATCCACTTATTTACGATGTATTCTGCCTCTTCGAGGTACGCTTTGACGACCAGGTAATTAGTCAGCCCCCACATTTCATTAAACTCAGGCACGACTTCATAGCCAAGGCGGTCGGACAACCCCTGATAATGCGCATCAAATTTAAGTTTGTTTCCCTTTATCCGCTCACCTGTGATCCACCAATTACGAAAGACGTAACGTACAGCATCATATAAACCAATATGCGCTATCGTCATATGGTCCTCAGCCTCATAAAGACTGGCTTGCCAATTTAGCTGAGGACCAGCGTGCGCGTCCAGGCTCTTTCTGAGACGAATAAAATTAGGTATTTGTTGCTCAAATGGCGTATCCGCTTCGGTCGCTATGATGAGTGTTTTATCCAGCTTTAGTCGCGCAGGGTGTTGCTCAATAAAAGGCAGTAAGTTTTTGCTCCCCCACCCCATTGCCGGTGATAACGCAATATAGACATCAAAAAGCTCGGGAGCTGTCAGCATACTGTACAAAGTAAATAAACCGCCCAGCGAATGGCCACTGAGCAGAGCAAAAGAGTTCGTTCGATAACGTCGCGCTACAAGCGGCTTAACTTCTGTACGAATAAAATTAAGCAGCGAGTGCTCAGCTGGGTTAACGATAACCTGACCGTCCGCGTCATATGGGCTAAAATCCCGGCTTCGTGAAGGCGTCTCTATTCCAACTACAATCATTTCAGAGATGCCCCCTTGCAGATAATGGATCATGCTTGCGGTATGCGTCATCTGTGCTCGTGCATCAGTCAGATACAATACCGGATAACGCCGATCTTGGTTTGCCCTGTCAAAGTAGCCTGTTGGCAAAGAGATGTGCACCTTACGCTTTTCTTCGAATACGGTAGAGGTGATCTCTATCTCAACTTCTCTTTCATTACTCCAGCCTGTGCCAGATACTAGTAACAATATCACCAGCCAAACTTGCTTCATTTCTGTTTACTCCGTTGTGTTTATTATTAAAAAGCGCTTAAATACTCTCCCCATGAGTATCCAAAGACGTCTATTTGTGAGCATGCTAATGAATACAAACGCGCCCAATGGGTTGCATATTCGGGTTAGGTACTCCCAATGACTGCGCCAAGTAAAACAACACGAAGCAAGCTGTTAGGCCATGCAGTTGCCCTAATTTTTACCTTAGGAAATTCTTAGGCTATATAATTCAATAAGTTAGGCATGGAAAAATTAACGCAGGCTTTTGTAATAAACGACATAGTTATTGATCCCCACCGCAACCAGGTGCAGCACCCGGGTGAGATTTGCACGCTAGAACCAAAAGCAATGACCCTATTATGTATTCTTGCGGGACAACCCAATACCGTAATTAAACAAGAGTCCCTGTTTGACGCAATCTGGCCTGGGCGTGTTTTTTCACCCAGTTCATTGCAACGGCTGATTGCGCTGGTTAGAAAAGCTCTCAGGGACAGTGCGAAATCACCTCAGCTCATTTTTACCCATGCCAAGCAAGGCTATAGCTTAGAAGCAACTATTTCACGGTCAAAGCCACGCTCTGAGAAAACGCGTAAATTACTTATACCTGCACTCTCAATGATAGTTTTAGCTATTGTTTTTATTGCTTATAATTACTTTAGGCCGAGTACAGCACTCACATCTACCGTGCCATTTACCTTTACCTCACTGACTGAATTTAATGGCCAGTTTGCACCTGATGGGAAGGCGATTGCATTCTTACGTCACAGTGCTGATAAGCAAACCGAATTAGTGGTGCGACAAGAAGGAAAATCGGATCTCAGCCTGCGTGTTGAGAATGCACAGATCCGCAACTTTACCTGGTTAACTAACCAACAGCTGTTGGTTGCAGTGAAAGACCCCGCAGGGGTTAAGCTACATCGATACAAACTGACAAGCTCGGGGATTCAGGCCCAGCAAAGTCTTCCGGTACCCAAACACCTGAGGGACATTAAGCACCTGTTCAGAGGGCCGGGCTCCTCTGTTTACTTTGTTTCATATCAATCAAGTCAGGCTCAGGACCAAACCAGCCTTCGGCACAGTGCCATCATGCAGCTGGACTTAATCAGTTTTGAGCATAAAACCTTGATAAACCTGCCCGATACACAAGATATCATTGACCTGGCCGCAACACCTGATGGCCTTTATGTTTCGCTGTTTGTAAATAAAAAGAGCAACAAGCTACTTAGAATTGAGCCCGATTCACAGACAGTCACCATGATTAACGCCGAACTCGGCGGGCGCTATAAGCTTGCCTGGTCTGATTACATTGACCGCCTTATCGTACTGGACAGTTTAAAACCGGGCGTTTTCACACTAGACTCACATAATCAGCTGGTGCCGTTTCAACATGATCTTACGGCAGGTGTCACTGATGCGGACCTATATCAAAACAAGCTCCTCACCAGTCAGGCTCATCAAACCATTAATGTATTCAGCAGCCAAGATTCTGGCACTGCGCTGATTGACAGTAAGTATGAAGACTATCTTGCCTCTGTTTCGCCAAATGGCCGAAGTATGGCATTTGTTTCGAATCGCAGCGGTTACCCACAACTTTATCTGTCAGAGCACGGTAAACAACCCGAGGTTATTTTCACCAATCCCGGACAGGAAGACTTTATTTCACGTGCTATCTGGCACCGTGCTGCACAACACCTGGTCTTTGCAGCGGATCAAAAAGTTTATCGCTTTGACGTCGCAACCCACCAGCTTATTGAGTTACCTATAACTCAGCCAATAGCACGCGTCGAGTACTGGCACACATCTGAATTATCAGGGCAAGACGTGCTTT
The DNA here is from genome assembly GCF_001482385.1 of Pseudoalteromonas rubra. Taxonomy (NCBI): domain Bacteria; kingdom Pseudomonadati; phylum Pseudomonadota; class Gammaproteobacteria; order Alteromonadales; family Pseudoalteromonadaceae; genus Pseudoalteromonas; species Pseudoalteromonas rubra. Next base: position 347,378 of record NZ_CP013612.1, on the reverse strand, counting down.
ACCTGGCCCACGCAGGACAGGCGAATATAGTGAAGTATCACATCGGCTCCGGGAAGGCAGAGTTGTTATCGGGCTCCGAACACCTTATCTATGCAAGCGAGACACACAGAGTTGACTGGCAGGACAATACGCTTATTACATCTGCGGGCCTGAGCTGGCAACCCGACACCGGTAAGATACGCAACGCCTTTAGTGTTGATGAGCGTATCCTGGTGCAGATAGGAACACAGGATGCCCAGCGCCTGCTTGAGTTTGACCGCAATCTAACCCTGTTGTCTGAGCGGCCGCTACCCGAGTCTGCGCAGTTTGTTACCAGTGCTTTTTACACCGAGCAAAATGCCCTTACCTATTATTATTCCCACTGGCAAAATTCGGACAGCGATCTGATGCTTTCACAAATAGCACATTGAAACGCGATTCACATATGAACAAACTAACACTAATTTTGTACCTCGTTTGACAAAAACAAAGTGATGACTCAATGCGAACTCAGCTATGATTTATCTGTTTAGCCGCATGTCAGCAGATAAAGGGTAACCGTCAGTCAGTACCTCAAAAGTCAGAGGCGATATACTTTAACTAACCCTGATGGTTAAATCTCTGACTTTTATTACTACAAATAAGCTACACAAGCACAAATCTGTGCTAACATTATTACACTATAGTTAACTCAAAGGACTAAGCTGCTATGGAAAAGGCAAACAAGAGTCGCCATTCGAGTTCGATGATGGCTCAAAAATCACAATGCGCGCATCAACCATTCGGTCAGCAAGGCTCCGGATGACTTACGTACCAGATAGCTCAACAGATTCAGACGGAAATACGATTCCCGATGCTGGCAGATCTATCGCAGGCACCTATGAGTTTTCTTCGCAACATAAACTCGAGCGCTTCATAGAGAAAGCGGCCGAGTATGGCATTCGCGTAACAGTGGTTAGTGTTGGTGGAACTACTGGACGAGTTATTATTACCCCACTTCCAAGGACTTAAATTATGTTAGAAATGCTGAGAAATGGAGATCTTCCGTTAGCCCCCACAGTACTTGCGCTACAGTTTATCCTGTGTGTAGGCGTAAACTTACTGATTGCTTATAAATATCAATACAGCAAAGCCGTTGCAGTGCTCGTTGCTTTAATCCCTTTTATCAATATCTATGCAACCTGCGTGTATATTGGCCTGGCGATATTTCATTCAAGAAAAATCAAAGGCACAGGTAACCCGGGTTAATATCATCACGATGTAAAGTTAGCTGGGGCGAATAACGCGCTCCAGCTTTTCATTTCCCCGCTTGGTGCTTTTGCCGTGTCAAATCCACCCCAGAGATTTTGCTATCAAACGAATACCCAGCATGGCGGTAAAGAGCAGCACAGAAAAGCCCAGAATATTCGAAACCGTAGTATTTGCGTATTTCCCTAGCATCCGTTTGTTGTTCATAACATACAGCAAAAAACCGGCGATAATTGGCAATAACAGGCCGTTGGCAAACTGAGCCAACAGAATGATCTCTATGGGTTTAATATTGGCCATAGATAAAACGGCACCAATCACTATCACAGTGACACTGATCATACGAAAGGCCCGGGTGTCTACTTCGGTGTTCAATTGCAGTAACTCGGTGACCACATAACTGGTTGCCAGTGGTGCCGTGATAACACTGCTCAATCCCGCTGCAAACAAGCCAATGCCCAACAGGTACTTAGACAAACTGCCAAACAGGGGCTCGAATACTTTGGCCATATCAACGGCATTATTAACACTCAACCCGAGGGTAAAGATACTCGCCGCTGCCGTAGAGGTCACCAGAATGGCGATCAGCCCACCCAGACCTATGGAAATGGCGGTATCTGCACGCGCTTGTGGGATATCCTCCGGATTCGACCAATGCGCTTTAGCAGCCGATGCGTGCAAAAACAAGTTGTAAGGCACCACAGTTGTGCCTATCAGGGCAATGACTGTCAGCAAAGACCCCTTGGGCAATTGAGGGGTTGCCATGCCCTTTAGCAGCGCCGTTAAATCTGGGTCAACCAGGAAAAAGGTAACAACAAAAGCCAGTGCCATAATTGCCACCAGAGTGATCAAGATGCGCTCTATTTGTTTGTAGGTTCCGAGGATTAAAATCACGGCACCAACCGCCGTCAAGGCAATAATGGAACCACGAAAGACCCACTTGCCCGGCGTCGTGATCGCCTCAATACCCAGCGCAGCCCCCACTAAATTGCCCGCCTCATACGCTGCATTCCCGACACAAATGGCCACAATGATCAGGATAAACAATGGCCATTTCCAAATTGAGTCGGCCAGCGATTGATGGATCACGGCCCCCAGCCCCTGCTGTGTTACTATCCCGGCGCGGGCTGACATCTCCTGCAAAATGATGGTCGCTAGGGTTGCAAAAATCAACGCCCATAACAAAGCATAACCAAACTGAGCCCCGGCTAACGTACACGCGGTAATAGTGCCGGGACCTATAAAGGCGGCGGTCACAATCACGCCAGGTCCCAGGTTTTTAAGTTTCTTTAGCATGATTTCACTTTCCTAACAGGTACATTGACATCCGCTGAGCTCCTTCATTTCAGATCTTAAAGCGATTGACGATTGCGGCCAGCTCACCCGCCTTTTCACTCAGGTTAGTACTGACAGCTAAATTCTCTGTACCAATCGACACCGACTCTTTACTGTGCTGTGAAATAGAGTCAGTGCGCTCTGATACTTCCTTGTCGACGATATTTTGCTCCTTGGTTGCATCAGCGATATGCTCATTGACACTGAGGATTTCATTGATAAATTGCACTATCTGTTTGAGCGATTCGGATGCAGAAGCTGCTTTATCAACGGTGGTCGCACTGTAACTTTTGCTCGACTCCATTGCGCGTACCGCGTCTTTTGAGCCGTCAGTAAGTGTGTTGATCACACCCAGGATCTGAGATGCGCTTTTTTGCGTCCGGGTAGCCAGCTCTCTGACTTCGTCGGCCACCACTGCAAACCCTCTACCCTGTTCTCCTGCGCGTGCCGCCTCAATGGCCGCATTTAGCGCTAACAAGTTGGTTTGTTAAGCTATTTCCTGAATGATAGATAGTGACCCGGAAATCCCCTGAACATCCCCTTCCAGTTTTGAGATCACACTACTGGCCTCATCCAGCTTTTCGGCCAGCGTATTCACTGAGTTCATGGCTTCGTCGACAGAGTGGCGGGTATCATTCGCGCTGCTGTCGCATTTTTAGCCGAGTTCGCGGCCTCATTGGCATTGCGGGAGATTTCTTCAGCAGACGCCGTAAGTTGAGTCATTGCCGTGGCTATCAGCTCGGTTTCCGTTTGTTGGCGCAGTAATATTGCGTTGATGTTGCCCGACGCAGTGGAGATTTGACGCGTTTCATCCACCACTTCATTGGTAAGCTTTGCCACCTTCTTGATGAGTTCATGGAGCTGCCCCAGAAAGATATTAAAATCCCGACTCAGACTATCAAACTCAGGCACAGTAAAATCCGGGATCCGCACGGTTAAATCGGCATCTCTGGCAGCATAAATGTGAATGGTGTCTTCAAATTTAGACAAAGGTACAGTGATGCTTTTGCTGATCATCAGACCTAACCCGGCAACCCCGACAGACACCACTAAAGTAAACACCAGTATATTCGCGATGCTCTCATAGAGCCGTACTTCGTTTTCGTCTCGCATTGACTTAACCAGCGCATCTGCATCGTCCGTGTAAAAACCGGTGCCCACAATCAGATCCCATTTAGCGATATAAATGCTGTAGGCCAGCTTAGGTAATGGCTCCGTCTGACCCAGCTTTGGAAAATAGTAAACCGAATAACCATCTCCCGTTTGCGCCGATGTAATGATGTCTCGAACCAGGTAATTACCTCGTTTATCCTGCAAGTCTATGAAGTTTTTACCAATACCCTGATCGCTGTCGCCCTGCATTACACGCGTCCCGTCGGGCTTAAAGCCAAATAAATACCCGGTCCCGCTGAACTTAATATTCTTAAGCAATGCAATGGCTTCTGACTCTGCATGGTCTCCCTGTATGAGTGGTGTCAGGACTGTTTTTGCAATTTCCAGGTAGGCTTTAAGCTCGACGCGTTTCATCCGCATCATCTCTTTTCGGCTCAAATCGACCTGCACCTCATTAAGCTTTTTGGCTTCCAGATACGTGATTAAGGTCACAACCGATGAAATGATGATCACGGGGATCAGTGACAACAAGATCAATCTGGATTTTATTTTGAGTTTCATGTGACTGAGCCTTTTTATTGCGCTGGTTTAAGAGCGCTCTTCAACTGCTTTTCCTGTTTGTGGTGACGTATCGTAAATGGACTGTTCCTTGTTGTAGTGCTTCAGGTACTCTTGCAATATTTTGTCGTATGTACCGTCCTTTTTTATTTCTCGCAATGTCTGTTCTACTTCCATCCTGGTTTTGTCCAGTGTGCGGGTTTTAGAAAACGCAATATAGCTGGGTATCTCATATCGGTAGCTCGGCACTTCTGCAACCAAGTCTTCAATCCCCAGCTGCTTAATGATTTCAAGCGCCCCCAGCCTGTTTATCACGACCACTTCAACGCGATCAGCTAGCAGTAATTCAAAACTCTTTTTGCCCGTATCCGTTGTAACCACGTTCTCAAATACCCCCCTTTTTAGCGCAGTGTCAATTTCTGAGCCGTAGCTCACTTTGTGCATCACCGCTACCCGATAAGGTGCCAGTGAGTTAAGCCGGCCATCGAAGTGAATGTTGTTTTTTCTCAACGTAAACAAGGCAATTGATTGCTCTATCAGGAGTTCGTCCGCATAATCCAAAAAGGTCAGTCTCTGTGGAGTTTTATAAATGGTGAAAATGCCATCATAGCGCCCAATCTCGACTTCTCTAATCGCTCTGCCCCAGGGCAGGATCTCAATTATGTAGGGCTGTTCTATGCGCCTGAAAACCTCGCGCACTAATTCCACGGCTATGCCACTGGGGCCATTTTTCCCCTGGAATTCATAAGGTGGATATTCGAGCGTGACCAGCTTGATCACCCGCTCTTCTGGCACACTGGCACCCAGCAAACAGAGCATTATCAAAACATGAAACAGCCTGCGAATAATCATAGAGGCACGACTCTCTGCCAGGCTATATGCCACATAGCATGGCAGGCAAACCTGGCATTCAGTACGCGTTGCAGCACCCGCACACAGTTAGTCATAGATCAAATGCTCAGCTGAATTTTTATATAAGCCCGGCGTCCCCGTGGATCGCCCGTTCTGGGGTCATAACTGCCGGCTATGGCCACAAAAGGCGGATCTTCGTCGGGCGCATTGACTATGCCTGCAATGAGCCGGGTTTCTGAGTTCTCTCTGACTACTTCACCTAGATTGACACTATATTGCAGGTCAATGGTGTTGAAAGAGCTGATAGATTCACCACTTACGTCATTTTCATAGCTGGCAACATGACGTAGATAGATATTTGCACTGTGCTCTCCGTCAGACCAGTTCATACCAATGCAGCCAACGTAACCTTGGCGCAGGATTGCCGACCGTATTACGGTTGAGTTTACCCAGTCCATCACTGGTGTTGCCGGATGCGTCCATTAAATCGTAGCTCAACAGATAAGAGGCTTTCAGTTGTGGCCTGAAATCACCAATATCCGTGCGACAAATGGTCGTTGCGCTGATATCCAGCCCTGAGGTATCAATCGCTTCTGCATTAATAAACTTGGTATTCACGATTGAAATGGTGCCCGCTGAAGTACGGATCACCCGAGTCGGATCATTAGGATTCGCATTCACCACGGCCTGGTGGCTCTCACGAGTAAGCACATCTTCAAAAGAAAAGTCCCAGTAATCTAAATCAACAGAGAGTTCATCTAAAGAGAAGGATAAACCCAGATTAACGGCTTGTGAGGTTTCCGGCACCAGATCCGGGTCGCCCACAGTTCGATTACCACCAAAGGTTGTGGAGCCATCCTCCGGATCTGTAATGTTGGCAAAGTTGGTCTGCACTCCCTGTAACTGGTGAACAGAAGGGGCTCTGAAAGATGTACTGTAGGTACCACGGAGCGAAAACAAGTCATTCGCAAGCCAGAGGAAAGACACTTTTGGATTGGTCGTATCGCCACCAAACTCACCGTAGTCCTCATAACGCACCGCCGCACCAATTTCCAAATCCAGGGTCAGGGGCACCAGTACCTCAGCAAACAAGGCTTTCACATCACGCTCACCGTAAAAGTTCTGATTACCAATCAAAAAGGCAAAGCTGTCTTGCTGGGTAAAGGAATCATAGACATTATTGATGGACTCATCCCGGTACTGAAGGCCAAGCGCATACCCGACATCTCCCCCACCGACTTCAAACAAGGACTCTCCGGTTATCACGGCTTCGTAAACGCGCATTTCAGACTCGGCATCGCCGAGGTAGTCGCCGATAATGAAGTCTCTCAGCAGCTCATTATCAGGGTCTTGAGGGTCAAAGGGGTTGAAGTAATAACACTCCCCTTTTCCAGCCTCAGCGGCGGTTGTGCCGCTGCATTTTATCCCCCCTAAGCCATGCAAAGCGGCTTGAAAATTATCGGTAATGACATCTCTGGGATTCAGTATGGCGTCATTCGCTGCTGCAACAAATGAGAACTGCCAATATACCCCTTCGGTTAGCTCACCATCTCCGCCAAACGCAAACCGAGACGTCGTGTGATCGTAATAGTTAATTTCGGTTGGTTTGCCTACGCCATAGGGGCGGCCGCGAAAGAAGATATCTTCGCCGTAGGGGTTATCCGGATGACTGGCAAGCACACTAGGCGCATTCAACACCGGAAAGCTCGGCGAAACCTCGCGGGTAATTTTGTTTCTGGCATAACCAAATTCAGCCCACAAACGTGTCGTATCGCTCCAGTCCCAGGTAGCCCGGGCATAAGCCTGTAGTCGGTCTTCATTTGGGACCGCCGTGATTTGCGGGCCAAAATCAAACAGACAGAACGAGTTGCCATTGCTCCCTTCGGAAAAAATTCCCCCATTGGCCACACAATTTGGATCCGCAACCGTTAAACCATTGGGGTTATTTTCATCTGCCATCGACGGAATGACAAAGCTGCCCGGGTTACCAAAGCTACTGGTTGCCGGCTGCAGCCAGTCGACCTCATCAAGCAACAAGCTTGAGCGTTCAAGAAAACTGACCGCAAATAACATATGTCCGGTATCACCGACATATCCGCCATGGGCAAAATCAATTTTGGTGTCATCCTGATCGCCATCACTCCAGCGGGTTCGGTACTCGTATTGCAGCTCAGTACCTTCCAGGTCATCCCGGGTAATAAAGTTGACTACACCCGCGACCGCATCCGAACCGTAAATGGCAGAAGCGCCATCTTTTAATATTTCGACCCGTTTAATTGCCAGCGTCGGGACCAAAGAGGCGGTATCAACAAAGCTGGCGCCCTGATCGGTCACTACCGCTGACGTAACTTGCCGGATCCCATTGAGTAGTACCAAAGTTGAAGAGACCCCCAACCCTCGAAGGTTGACGTTTGAGGTTCCCACCGTGAAGTTTTGCGACAAGTTGTCCGAATTGTTTTGAGACCCGGCATTAAAAGGTAAAACTTCAATCAGGTCTCTGATGTTGTTCGCGCCTATATCGGTCAGATCACTCAGTTCGGTGCTCGATACCGGAGAAGCGCTGTCAGATTGTATAGAGCGCTTGATCCGCGTTCCTGTTACAGCAATCGTTTCAATGGCACCTTGGTCATTAGTAGGTGTATTAGTCTGCGTTTCAGCGACAGCCAACACTGGGCAGAGTAGCATAGGCAGAGTCCGCAATAGCACCGATTGGACTCTGAGCGAGGAGTTGCACATGATTTCACCTTATTGTCTCTGACGGTAAACTTCTCAGTGCTATGTGTCCCTGGAGTACCACTCCAACAGCATTTAATATTGCTGTTTTAATAATAGTCGCAGATTTCAAAGTAATGGCAAAACTGGCTACTTTTTTTGCCTGTTATAACCAATGCTTAACGGCTTGCCCAAGCCTGCGGCCTGGACAAGCTCACACCCTGTGTTTATTTACTCACACGCAATGTATAACTGCCTGCGCCAGAATATGAATAAACAATAAATCGATAATAACCCGATGAGGCAGTGTAGTTGATGGACTCAGTAGACGTTGGCGTCTCGGATATGGCGACCTGTTGCCATCTGCCACTCAGCCACTTTTCTATTTTCAGATCAAAGTCAGCACTTGCAGGTCCGCTCAGGGCCAGCGCAATGGTGCCGCCGCCATACTGAAACCAACTACCATTTGGTTCAATCACACTTTGCTTATCGCTCAGAGTCCCGGTATAGGTGTCCGGGTCTGGCTGAACCTCAGATTCAATGGTAAAAGAGATAGTTTGCGCCGGGTCTGAAATGTTGGTGATTCTGAGCCCCGAGTCGCTGCCATTCCACCACAGTCCGTTGGTACCGCGAGACGTTTGAGAGTTAGGTAAAGTATGGGTAAACTCTCCGGCCACATCGAACAGATCGCTCCCATCACCGCGATTGCGCTTGTATTCCGGGTCACGGTTACCATCACCATGTTCCATCTGAATATACGGATACCACTCATTGGAATTGCTGCCACGGCTGTCGACGTGCCAGACAGCTAAGCCCTGATCGAGTTGCTCAGAATTCTGACCTGACTTATGAATGGCTTCGATATAAAAAGCTTCATTGCTGTTTGCCGGGTTGGTCCATTTATATGAAGTACCGCTGTGCGAGGTGTGACTTAATCGACCTGATGGTGCATTCGCGTTAATGGCCGGGTTGAGCTCTGTGACTGTGTCCCAGCCAGCAATAGCACGAAAATGTGCCACCGGAGGCGTCGGCTTGTAACGATTCGTTGTCCCGATAGCGCCATAACCCATCACACCAAAGCTGGCAACGGAGCCTTCGGAGCTGCCATCGTAATCATAAAGATCAGGCCAGTTAGTGATCAAATGCCCTGATTCATGGACAAACGTGCCAATGGCCAGGCTGGCGCGCATATCTGTGATTTGATAGCGATCGGAGCAAACTCCGTCGGCGCAGAAACGCGGGCTAAGCCTCGCCATATGGGGCCATAACCCTTTCGACCAGGCACTGTCTGAGTTACCGGCATAAAAGATATTGAGACCACGGATCTGCTTACTACTGTTCGTCGTTAACTGAGAAAAATCAAACCCTTGCTGATACTCCAGCCATTGCAATGCCTCATTGATTAACTCCTGAGAACGTACCGTTGAGCTGAGGCTGGAATCGGCATAATATGCTTTGTTCTTTTTCGCCGTGTAATACTGAGTGACTGTATTCGTGTAATCCAGTTTATTGCCGGATACTGAGCGAAAATAGCCACGGACCGACTGCGCATTACCAAACTCGTTATAATTGAGATCATTCAAAAATCGTTCGACCTGAGCTTTTGAAATCGTTCCCCGCTCATCCGGAAAATCAATGATAATTGTCAGCCCTTTTACCTGACCACTGATCTCCTCACCACTTTGAGTGTCAAGCATCGAAGTGTGAAACGCCTCATGACTTCCGAGCATCCGTGCGCGCATTTTCTCTACCTGCGTAGCTCTGGCTGCATCCGTTAGTCCAGCCTGGGGCTCACTGACTGTTTTTGCCGATATATTACCCTGTTTACCAACCAGTATTCCGGTAGACACCAGCTCAGTGCCGTCATTACTGACCTTTGCATAAGCCATCCCTTTTAACGTTTCATCGTAGACCACCAAACGGCCGTCTGCGGTTCTTTGCTCTGCATAATAATCATTACCTTGCAGAAATAAGCTAATCACCTGACCGTCAGGCTGAGTGAATTCGTAAGGTGTATTGTTATAGGGTATTCCTGCGTGGGCAAGTGCAGCAACGCTCAGTGCACCAATGGCACACAATGATTGTAGTGTTTTCATAATTAAGTTCCTTTACATGTGAGTATTCCTTTTTCATATCAGCAGAGATATGAAAATAGGAACTTAATTATTAACTGTAAATTTACAAGTGATCAAATTTAAATTTTCGTTACTATCTCATCAGCAGTCACACCAGGTGGCACGTTCAGAACCAATACTCCTCGTAGTATCATCATAAAACCTGGGGCTTTGACATGCTAAGTAACACAACTCACCCTTAACCCCAGCTCTGCATTGTTGAACTAACACCGCGATTGCACCACCGCTTTATCACAATGCGACCGCCATTGGACTTGTTGAGCTGCGCAGGTTGCTGCTTCGCTTTTGCCTTTCGCCAGGCTTCACTAATGGGAATATTGTTAAGCAGCTGAACGTATAGATCGACCGACGGAGTCAACTCTGAGCCGATCAGGGTTGGCATGGAAGCAATCAGCTTTTGTTGCGTTGCCCCTTGCAACTGTCGATTTTCAACCACAGTATCAAACACTGCCAGCTGCCATTGATAAAAGTCACTGAATACCGGCTGACCACTGGCACTTACCTGAACAGCAACCGATGCCTTAAAGCGCAAAAAGCCGCCCCAGTCACGTAAATGGATTTGAGTATTAAGCAAATTCAGGCCCGTACCGGCCGCATGGCCAAATTGCTCAGTCTCGGAATGGAATAAAAAGGCCCGAATATACATTAGCTGGGCATTTCGATAGCTGTTACTGTCAAAATAGAGATTACCCAGGTTGTTTTTAATATTGGCAATTATCTCCCTGTCATCCGAGAGCATCATTGCTTCTTTGAGTATACCGGTTGCCTTTTTGTGTTGTCCTGTAAAGCGATAAACCACCGCCAGATTATTGGCTATGCGTGCATATTGTTTTTCGTCGGCAACATAATTCAGCGCGCATTTGTTTAGCTGCTCAGCATACTCATAATCATGCATGCGACGATGATAAATCGCGACAGAGCCAATGACGTGAATATGCTCTCCCTGTAAGTATGCCTGCCACGGGTCTCGACTTAGCTGCGCAACAATATCAGATACCGCGTCATAGTCGTAGGCCCGCACGCCCGATTCAAGCCCCGTAAGGTAAACCTTTAACAGGCCTTTGCTGGGTTCTGTCGGCAATCTTTCCTGTATCTGATGAAACAGTGCAACCGCCTGAGCCGGGTTTTTATCGTTCAGCTCTTTCAACTGGTTAAGCGTTTTAAATAGCTCCGCTGGACTTAAAGCGACAGCGGCGGAAAACAACAAGCTTGTGAGCATAAGTCAGTGACACCTCATTACAATCTGGTTAAGCATGGTACAGATACAATTAATATACCAGAGAACAATTTACCGGCAGATTGGTCAGTATTAATGCAATTTGGTCAAACAACCCTCAAGAAACCAATACAAAAAAACAATATATGTTAACGAAAATTACAACTTACATTTCTACCCATAACGAGAACAAAACAAGAAACAATTAATTTTATTGACAAAAAATAGGCAAAAAACACAAATATAAAAATATTAATATGAGAATTCTCATTTTCTTGTTTACATTTGAAAAACACTGCGATAGCATGTGGGTGTTCCTTAGGGCATGACTCATCACACAAGTCATTCCAATTGAACTCCCGAGAAGTAGAGCTTACCAACAAGGATGTTGGTTTATTGGGTATTTCCTGGCACAATTTTTGTTGCTATTGGAGGTTAGGCAGGACATTTCCTGCCTTTTTTTTTGCTTTGCTCCCGGTCCATTTTACTTGCCAACATGGCTTGTATTTGGATAAATTTGCTAAAAACAGCATGACTAATACCATGACACTCAGACACCCCCACTCAGTACTCGTCATCATATATAACAGCCACAATGAATTCTTACTGTTGCAACGTGCCGATGACCCTGACTTCTGGCAATCCGTAACAGGTGGAATTGACCCCGGAGAAGCGCCCATTGAAACCGCATACAGAGAATTACTGGAAGAAACCGGGGTTGACGCCAAAGCACTCGGGCTGACTATTAACGATCATCAAAAATGCAATCAGTACACCATCAGAGAGCAGTGGCGACACAGGTATATAGCAGGTGCGAAAGTCAATACTGAGTATGTCTTTAGTGTCTGCGTACCGGAAAACTGTGACGTGCAGCTTGCACCAGGAGAGCATCTGGCTTATCGCTGGCTTACTCAGCAACATGCTGCTGAGCAAGCCTGGTCAAGCAGTAACAGCCAGGAAATTTTATCTATTAAGCTGGCTTAAACAGGAGGGTTTGCCAGGTGACGGATACTCGGCCTTGAGCGTCTTCTTCGGGCTCGGTTACTTCGAGGCAAGTGAAATCGGCTTTTTGTGCAATATCCAATAAATAATCCACAGCGCAATTTTGCATACCACGCAATTTGAGTGCTTCTTCATCATTACAGTGGCGCAGCTTAATCACCAGCAGCCCTTTGGGGCTTAACAAATTACGTAAGGTCAGCATCGCTTGCTGGCCTGAACTGGATTGCAGATAGTTAAATACAGAGCTCACCAAAATCACATCAAAACTTTGGTGATTCTTGCGGACCTTATACAAACAAGGTAATTCATCCTGATACCAGCTGATCGGCATGTCTCGTGTGTAGGCCTGTCCCAGGCGATTTAACGAACACACCGGCTCTACTGCGACTACCTGAGCCTGCTCTGCCTGTTCAGCAAAAAACTTCGCGTCTCTGCCTGCTCCAGCGCCGATATCCAAAAACTTTAGACCCGATTCTTCCATTAAAGGGGTAACAAATTTTAGCCATGAAGCATGCAGCAGTTCAAAGCGGTAAGACTGATACAATTTCGCTAATTGTAATGCGTTGTCTTCATAATATTGCATAGGCATAGTTGCTACGCTCCAACCAATGTCACTTGTTCCTGATTCAAAACCATCATAGACAATAATCAAGGCACAATTATGACAATTTGGTTAAACATGGCTGAGATTCAGTGATGATTAACACTTTGATTTAGGGACAAATGCGTATACATTGGTTGCCACACCGCAGTGTAAATACACAGTGTTTACCAATACAAGTAACCTGGGTCCAGAACATCTGAAACATGCAGGGATTAGTCCCTTAATAAGCCGAAATAGTTTGCGTCAGTGATCCATTACACAAGGAGTTTTTATGTCACTCAATGCTTTACACACCCCCTGTTTGTTACTGGAAAAAAAGAAGCTGCTAAACAACATTCAACGGCTCAATACACACCTGTCACAGTTTGCTGTTAGATTACGGCCGCACCTCAAAACGCTTAAGTCAGTGGATGTTGCGCGGCATATGTTGGCGGATCAATCAGCCCCTTGCACAGTTTCGACTCTGCAAGAAGCGAAACAGTTCGCTAAAGCGGGCTTTAAAGATATCACTTATGCAGTGGGGATCAGTGAACATAAACTTGTGGAAGTTCTGGATATACAAAACCAGGGAGTCACCTTACATATTCTGCTGGACAGTTTTGAGCAGGCACAGTTTATCCATGCCTTTTGTCAGGAAAATGACTGTCAGCTCAGTTGCCTCATAGAAGTAGATTGCGATGGCAAACGCGCCGGTGTCAAACCCAGGGATCCGCAACTGATTGCGATTGCTAAAATCCTGGACTCATCCGGACTGTTTACAGGCCTTTTGACTCATGCAGGAGGTTCTTATGACTGCCATAATTTGGATGAAATTCGTGCTATGGCGCAACAGGAGCAACGCGCAGTGCAAATAGCGGCCGATACACTGCGCTCGCAACACATAGACTGCTCCGTCGTCAGCGTCGGATCCACACCAACGGCTTTACTGGGAGACGGATTTGAGCACATAACAGAAGTACGCGCCGGGGTATATGCCAGTATGGACTTGGTCATGACAGGACTAGGCGTATGTCAACCGCAAGATATTGCTTTGAGTGTGCTCACCCGGGTGATAGGCCATAATCGCGAAAAAAACTGGCTGATCCTCGACGCTGGATGGATGGCGCTGTCGCGCGATTTGGGGCTTGCATCGCAGCCATGCGGTTACGGACTGGTATGTAATGGTGAGGGCGACGTTTTGCCCGGGCTGTGCATCACTAGTGTTAACCAGGAGCATGGCATTGTGGCGCTTCCGGATACACTCGACACCAGCCACTTTGCAATCGGTACTTTGTTGCGTATTTTGCCCAATCATGCCTGTGCAACCGCTGCTCAGCACCAGGGCTATTACGTTATCTGTGATGATGAAATGGACTACTGGCCACGCTTCTCAGGCTGGTGATGGTCCACTTTACGCATTGTTGCTATAGTAAATAAACGGATATAAATAAGGAATAAACATGGACCCAATTACGCTCACTCTCGACTACCTGCTAACGGTTGAAGCGTTTCTGCTCATTTTTATCATTTTTGTGCTCAAAGGGAGCATTAAATTTGTCCCGCAGAATCGCGCCTGGATAATAGAAAGATTTGGTAAATACCAGTCAACCAAAGAGGCCGGCCTGAACTTTATTGTGCCTTTTATTGATCAGGTCTCTGCCGATCGCAGCCTAAAAGAGCAAGCCGTTGATGTCCCTTCTCAGTCAGCCATCACCCGAGACAATATCTCTTTAATTGTCGACGGCGTTTTGTACTTTCGGGTGCTGGACCCCTACAAAGCCACTTATGGCGTCGATGATTACATCTTTGCCGTCACTCAGCTGGCCCAGACAACGATGCGTAGTGAGCTGGGTAAAATGGAACTGGATAAAACCTTTGAAGAGCGGGATATGCTCAATACCAATATTGTCTCTGCCATCAATGCAGCATCCGACCCTTGGGGTATTCAGGTACTTAGGTATGAAATCAAAGATATCGTGCCACCCAACTCGGTGATGGAAGCGATGGAAGCACAGATGAAGGCCGAACGTGTTAAACGCGCGCAGATATTGGAGTCAGAAGGTGACAGACAGGCAGCCATCAATGTCGCCGAGGGTAAGAAGCAAGCTCAGGTACTGGCCGCAGAAGCAGAAAAAGCTGAGCAAATCCTAAAAGCCGAAGGTGAGGCAAAAGCCATTATTGCCGTTGCAGAAGCCCAGGCGGATGCCCTCAGAAAAGTCGGTGAAGCAGCCAACACAGAACAAGGGCAAAAAGCCATCCAGCTTGACCTGGCCAGTAAAGCCATTGTCGCTAAAGAAGCCATCGCCCGGGAATCATCCGTCGTACTGCTCCCTGAAAACGGCACTGACCCCAGCTCTCTGGTTGCACAGGGCATGTCAATTATTAACAGCTTGAATAAAAAACAAAAGGAGCAACTGTGACACTCTTGGTTGAGCACCTGAGTCAGATCCTGATTGTACTCGGATTACTGGCCTTAATTGTTGAAGTTGCCGTGTTGGGCTTTGCCACCTTTGTGCTGTTTTTTCTGGGTCTGTCACTAGTCCTGAGTGGCCTGATGATGTCTGTGGGCCTGCTGGACGCAACACTCATGAATGCATTGTGGGTTAATGCTGTGCTCACAGCGGCACTGGCCGGCTTGCTGTGGCAACCGCTCAAGCGCATGCAGGCCAAAACCCAGAGCACAGAAGTTAATAGCGACTTTGCTGATATCACCTTTACACTCAGCGAAGACCTCAACGAGCAAAGCCAACTCTCCTATGCTTACTCGGGGATCACCTGGCAGCTAAAAAGCGAAACGCCTATTGCAAAAGGCACCACAGTCAAAGTGGTCAAAAAAAGCGTCGGGGTATTATGGGTGGCAGCACTCGGTGACGAGTGACAGAAACATCTTTTAGCAGCGCGAGGAAGTGAGGTTAGGGAAGACCGCTAGACCCTGCAACAAGGCATTACTTCACTCAGTGTCTATGTGGTGCTGTTACTGCCCCAAAAAAGAGAATGTCTGTTTTATCATAAATTGACAAAAAGCTAATTATATAGCGACTTAGTATGTGCTCTTGGTATTTAACACCTCTAAATTAAACCCAATAATTCGCGTTGGATAGAAAGAGTAAAGTCATAACCAAGTTTAACCAGCTTGTATTTTGACACTAAACTCTTCTTTAAAATTGGCTACATGATTAATGCAGCTACCTCTTCAGCTGCATTCTCCTCAACCTCTGCTAAAACTACTAATTTAATAAATAAATTAGTCAATTATGGGTAAAGGTTTTCAATATCACCAGGTGACAGTTATTGTTGTGCTCGTCTCTGTTTATGGATATCCATAGCAAAGTGTGGAGGTATAGGAAGCCTGTAATGTCTGCACCCAGTTAGAATTATTGGCCAAAATGAATACTTAAATGCACTCATTTCGTATACCTTGTTTGATTCTTCACATTCTTTTTCTATTTGGTCGATTAAATCGTCAGGCTCTCCATCAATGCAAATATGAGACAATGTTGCACCGTGCATTTTGTTATGGCGATAGAAATGCTCTTCTGATGATTCGTCAAAGAAAAACACTTGAAAATTGCAATGTTCCAAGAAGTCTTGTTTTAGCTTTTTAATGATCTTGTGTGGCTCAGTAAGCCCCAAGACCGATGAGTATATAGATATGACTGGATACAAAACTGAGCCTTTTGTAACGCTTTTCAAGTACTCGCTAGAGTTATCTATTGGATGTTCAATCAATTCAGAGTAGCTCTTAAGAATTGATGGGTACTTATCATTTTTCTTAAATGCTTGATAAACCCCATTTGCGATATTTATAAGCCAGGAATTTATGTCATTCCAATGTACAGGGTCTAAAGATAAAAACCAAACAGCCAGAGCCAGGTCAATAGCTTGATCATCTTTGTACGGAGAAAACAGAATTGGATTATTTATTATTAATTTCTTAATCGATTCTTGGTGATTTGATACAGAGTGGTTAAGCGATTCAATGTTTGGGTCACTTTCGTCTTTAATTTGTGATAAATACCAATAGGTCCAGCAGCCACTGAGTGCCAACCGCCCTAAAACATCGAAGAGCTTTAGATTGACATCAACAGCACATGACGGCCTTACGGCGTGAGATAATGCATAAAGGTTATCAGCATGTGGAATTATCTTTTCTTCTACGTACTGGCCAGAGATTTGTAAATTCAATCTAAAAATCGAATCTAACGTGGTCAATGTAGAAATGGCTACTTTGTTCTTTTTATCAAATGCAAACTTGGCGGCATCCCAAGCATTTAATAGGACAAACTCAGCAGATAAAAACGCGCTTTCAATATTATTCTGCTCTCTAGACCACGAATATAGAATCCACAAGCAAAGATAAAGTTGTCTAATACCCATTAAAATCTTTTTGGGTTTTGCACCCTCTACGTCAGTAAGCCTTATGGCCAACTGAGAGAAATGCTTGAACGATGTTTCGGGTTCATCGATCATTGCCAGGGATTTTCTTAAAAGACCACGGCAGTCTTCTGGGAGCAGTTCCTCTCGAAGCATAAATTTCTCAACGAGAGCAGCCAAACGATCCCCATTCCATTCCGAAAAGCTTAAATCACTGTTTTTTCTACGCTCTAAGAATAAACTTACATTTGCCCTTACTTCCTCTTTTACGTCTCCACCAAAACAAAGACAGATTTCGACTGGCTCACTTTTGTACTCTGATGGAATACGACTAGGAATGAATACGTCGATTATTTCGTTTATTGATGGCCTAAGGTCTTGAGGATTACCACTATCCCAATCTTTCCTGTCTAAATCTCCGGATTTAACAGAGAACAAATAAACTTTATTGACAGAATCGCCATCTATCTTTCCATATGCCCCAACATCAACACCATATTGACGACTTCCAACCCCTGGCTTTAGAAATACTTCAAGGCCCATCTGCGACAAGAGATCAGGCAGAAGAGCATCAAGCTCACCGCGTTCCTTTAATGATGCTAAGTATTGTCTAATAACTAACTTCATGCTTGGCATCCCTCTGCTTTAAACTGCCATAAAATATTTTCTAAGCCGTGAGGGTCTACGTTATGCATTGAAGCAAACTCAAAAGAGTGGCTGATTTCTTGTAGTGGTATTTCCTGTCTCGTTTTCTGATCACCATGATGAATGTAGTGAATAGACTTGCTTCCATATAGCAATACGGACTCATTGCCTGCAAAAAGACTGGTGAAAAGCGATTTACTGCGAGCTTCTTTCATCGATTCATCCATGAGTTTGTTGTGATGCCGCCAATAAGTGTGTCGGTCACTTTCACTTGGTTTCAGCTCTTCTATTTCTACCGCAGCTCTAATGGAAGTCTGGTAATTTTCGTAAGACGCCAAAACATTATTCGCGAACTGTGCAAGTCTTTTGCATTCAGCATCTTTTGAACTCTCCATCCGTTCAGTTATGCTTTTTGGATAGCTAATGCACAAAGGGTTAAATACAACTTTTTCTATTTCATTCAGTTCTGAATCCGGCGAAATTGAAATTAAGGATTCAATAAGATTAATTGCTGTTTTAGGCTGATTAAAAAACCAACCACAAGCCTTTCGAGCTAAATATACGTATACACCTTCACTATCACTAGGGATACAATTTGCATCAAAACTCAAAGACAATCCTTTGTCAAAATCTCGAACAAGGTCCAAGCTAAATTTGCATAGATAAATATTTTGGGATAGTAGCCACCTAGTTATTAGTGTTGATAAATACGTATCTTTATAGTTGTGCAGCTCTCTAATGAAACTATCGAACCTCTCTATGGAAACCTTATAGTTGGTTTGCTGAAATAACTCGTCAAAAAACTTAATGCATACCTCAAAATCACTACGTTTCAAAATTTTCTCAAGAGCATAATCCAGGTTTCTTATTGTTCCGCTGTTTTTTTCTGGAGTATAAATACATATATCAAGTAGCCTCTTTTCAACGTTAAGAGAAACTTTTTCTGAGTCATAAAAGAGAGTTTCAGAAGCAGCATGAATAAAGTTTTCTCCACGATGCTCTGAATGACAATCAAGAAAACTTAAAAAAAGCATTTCTAAATTATTAACTCTACTAGTAAGAGCAAACAACGCGCGCAAGCTAGTCGCAAGAATTTGGTCGTTTTTAGACGCTTTTGTAGAGTCCATTATCGCATTTACAGCAGCTGTGATTTGTTCTTCGTTATCAAAATTCATTCTACCAAGAGCAAAGATAGCCCTTTGCTTAACTAGTTCGCACTCTCCACTAATTAAACTAATCGCTTGCCCCATATAATCCGCACTGTCAATTTTAGCCCCTGCAATCAGCGCATTAGAGACATGATCAAACTCTTTATCCCCTGTAGCCAGTGCGTGTTTTAGCAGCTCCGTAGGCCGAGTTGGTTTATTAGCGCAAAAACTTATAAAAGGAGAGATAAGAATACCCGCAGCCATATCTTGTCCTGCCTCTAGCGTTAAGTGTTTAACACAGTTTGCAGTAATAATAACTGGAGCATCCAGCTCAGGAAGAACTTCTTCGAGCACTCTTATAACTAAAAAGAATTCATGCGGTTCAGGTGAGTTTTTGAGCATACTAAACAGAGCTATTAGATCAATTTCTGTATTATTGTGAGCTTCAATTAAAACAGAAGCCAATAGCTTGTCGCCTTTTCTATCCTGATAGTAAATCTCTTGAATGAGCTCAAAAAAAATTTCATCCTTATATGCTTGAATAAGCTGCTTTTTGAGGCCTTCCATATTTAAACCTTTATGTTTGACTCTTTTTTTACCGGAGAGTGACATTTAAATGAGTACCAAGAGAGGAAGCGGACAGAGAATTCTATTGCGCATCAAGATCTTTCTTCTAGATCCGTGACCGAAATTTGCTCAAGAAAGATTGAACAAATTTCGGGG